>CAYQTK010000212.1:0-7560 GCA_964420375.1 uncultured bacterium | reverse complement strand
AGCAGCCGGTGGTTGGTGTAGACTGGGAAGACGCCAAGACCTACTGCGAGTGGGCAGGGAAGCGGTTGCCCACCGAGGCGGAATGGGAAAAGGCGGCTCGTGGGACGGACGGGCGGATGTATCCGTGGGGCAATGAGTTTGATGGGACGAAAGCCAACTTCTGCGACAAGAATTGCGGGTATAGGCATGCGCTCAAGGATCAGGATGACGGTTATAAGTACACCGCTCCGGTGGGTAGTTATCCTGAGGGAGCGAGTCCGTATGGAGCTCTGGACATGGCCGGCAACGTGTGGGAATGGACAGCGGATTGGTATGACGACTACTACGACAACAGTCCGTCTAAAAATTCCCAAGGCCCTGATACTGGTACGCTTCGCGTTTTGCGCGGCGGCGATTGGTACAACGCCCCGTCCAATTTGCGCGTCGCGTACCGTAACCACAACACCCCGGGCAGCCGCGACATCAACAGCGGCGTCGGCTTTCGTTGCGCTCGGGACTGATTACACTTTAGTTCTTTTTCCCTTTTACGCTTTTGGGGGGGGGGGTATGGGGGGCTTGCCCCCCATTCGAAATTTTTTTGAAAATGAAGAAAGAACTTCCTGCGGTTCAGAAATCTTATGATTTGTGCGGGTCATTAAGGACCTTGACAAGGTTGCTCTCTTCATTCAAGATAATAATAGGATGGTGATGTTGCGATGGACTACCGGATAGTAATTATTGAGAGTGAAGAAGGTTTCGCAGTTAGTTGTCCGGCCTTGCGGGGATGTCATTCCCAGGGCACCACCCGGGAGGAAGCGCTCGAGAACATCAGGACCGCGATCCGGGAGTGGCTGGAAGCGGAGGAGGCTGAAGCCAAGGCCTTCACAGTTACCGAGGAAACGGTCAACATCTGAAGATGCCCCAAATTCCCGGCGTCAACTTTGAACAGGCGATAAGGGCGCTGGAAAAGACAGGGTTCCGTGTTGTCAGGCAAGGCAAACACGTTATTATGTCTGACGGTGTAGTCCGGCTTACCATTCCCCGTAATACTCCCATCAACGCTTTCACCATGGGCGCAATCGCCAGGGACGCAGGCCTGAGCCCGGAAGAATTCAAGAAGTTGCTCTAAGGAATACGCGAGACACGGCAAGCGCCGGCTCGCCTCCGGCTGGAGCCTGCCTGCCTGTGCGTGCCCGCCTGCCTGGGCCGACAAGGCAGACAGGCACGCCATCACCACCACCGATCGCGGCGGCCTGGGCATCGCCAAGGACCTGTTCAAAAGCAAGGGCCTCGAACTGGACCCGGGCGAGGGTCTGAGCGTGCGATTTTGAATAGCGGTTTTGTGTTGGCGTTCGGGAGGACCTGCATGAAAGGGGGTTTTCGAGAATTACAACGATTTTCAAGCTGGGAACGCGGCTGTCTCGGCCGCAGCTAAAAGCGGGCGGGACGCCCGCGCTCCCAGGGACGCCGTCGTTCCATCTGCCCCCCCTTCATGTCGCAGGCCGGGGTCGTTGCCGAGCTTGACGTTTAAGCATGTTACGAGCTAAAATAATATTGTTCGGAGTGTTCATAAGAACGAGACGTGCAAGCTGAGGCGGAAGTGTAAGCAAGCGATTAATGCTATCAAGGAGGGACGGGAATGCCGGACGACGATTTCAGCTTTGACGACAACGGACAAGGCGACGATAACGAATTTTCTTTGGACGATTTTTTTGGAGGGGACCAGAAAGAGGAAGTCGAATCAGCGGCCCCATCGCAGGACAAGCCTTCCGGCGGAGGCCCTTCAATAGATGACTTTTTCGGGTCTGCTGAGGAATCCCAGCCCGAAGATTCACTTCCTATGGACCGAGACGAGGTTGTAGACTCTCCTCCGTCTTCTTCCGGCAGAGAGGAAGCCCCCGCTCCCGATCCATTTTCCACCTCTGAAGCCGAGTCCCCCGAGCCGGACTTCTCACAAGAGCGCACCGAGCCGCCCCCGGAAGAGGCTGCCGGAGAGGAAGGGGAGGAAACCGCAGGGAGGGGATTCTTCGCTCAGAACTGGCTTTTTCTTTTAATAGGCGTACTGGCTGTTCTGGTAGTGGGAACAGGCGGTTTTCTGGGTTATAATTTTTTGTTCGGTAACGGCGAAAAACCGGTCGCTCGGGGAACAGCACCGGCAGCAGTCGACAAGGACAAAGACAAGAAAGACAAGGACAAACAGGCAGCCTCAGCCGGCAAAGACAAGAAGGATGACAAGAAAGCTCCGAAGAGCATTGATGCAGGAAGTCAAGACAAGAAGAGCCCGGTTAAAAAGGGCATTGTTAATAACAAGAAGTCTGCCCGGGCTTCCGCGGGCACTGTAAAGTCTTCTTCAAAAGACAAAGACAAGGCCGAGCCTAAAACGGATAAGCAGGAGCCCAAAAAACAGGAACCGAAGGAGTCTCCTTCCAACTCGGGACACGATGCCGTGGCATCTACTGGCGGCCCTTATACGGTGCAGGTGGCCCGCTACATGATGGACGCCAGCAAGAAAGGGCCGGAGTCCAGGTTGAAGAAGCTCGGTTACAGCGATTACCATTACGTCAAACAGTACAGCCGGCTTTGGGTACATAACGTATACGCCGGGAAAAACCTTTCCAGAAAAGAAGCGGAAAAGATGGTGGATAAGTTGAAAGATATGGGTTATGCTCCCCAATTGGAAAGAGACCACGGCGGATACAAGGTCCTGGTCTATAGTTACGGGAGCAAGTCGGTGGCCAATTCCACCCGCCGGAAAGTGGCCAATGCGGGCTTAGAGCACGTCAGGGTCGACTCCGAGAGGAAAAAGGTGGCCCTTGACCAACTTCGGGTAGGACATTTTTCCTCCCGTTACAAAGCCAGACGAGCACAGCGGGACCTCCGTCGCAACGGGTTCGGTTCAGCATACGTGGTAAGAGAATAGATCATTGGCCGTGAAATAGAGGTATGGAAAGATATGCCCAAGCTTAACGAGTTGGAATACAAACTTCCGGAGCACTTGCACAGGTTCGCCGGTCCCGAGGTGAAGCCGGACGCCAAGACCATGGCGGCGCGCGGCATGTTGCCTTTGCCCCCGGTTGACCTGGTGCAGGTACTTTTTGCCCTGACGCGCGAGGAAGACGAGCAGCTTCGACAGACAGCCAGCCAGAGCCTGCTGAAGATGCCGGAAAATATTATCAAGACCATAGCCTCGGACAAGAGCACCCATCCGCTTATACTGGACTTTTTGGCCCGCAATCTGCAAGCGGGAAGCAAGATACAGGAAGATATAGCTTTGAACCCCTCCGCTCACGACGAAACCATTGTTTATCAGGCAGGGGTAGGCAAGAAGGAAGTGGTTGATGTTATCTCCCAGAACCAGACCCGTATCCTCCGTTGCCCGGCCATAGTTGACGAACTGGCTGACAATCCATATATGGGTCAGGCCCAGCTTGACCGGATCCTCAAGTTCGTGGAGATGGAGGAGAGGCGGTCGGTAAAGAAGAGGAAGGAAGAAGATAAAGCCGAAGACAAGGCCGCGGTCTCGGAAGGGGAAGAACAGGCGGAGACCGGCGAAGAGACGGAAGAGGAAGAGATCGAGGTGCCCTCCGTCACCCAGGAGGAGGAAGAGATAGGCGCGGTCACCGAAGGAGAGGAGTCGCCATGGGCGGCAATGACATTCGACCAGGAGCTTCTCAAAGACCACAAGGCAGAGACGGAAGAGCAACAGGAAGAGGTGGAACGGAACCTTTCCAAGAAGCTCATGACCATGAAGACCTCCGAGAAGATCAAGCTGGCCATGACCGGCGGAAAGTCCGCGCGTGCTTTGCTGATCAAGGACGCGAACAAAATAGTTTCTACCTCGGTACTGAAGAGTCCCCGACTCACGGACAGCGAGGTCGAAGGCATCAGCCGTTCCAAGAGCCTCTCCGACGAAGTGATAAGAATAGTAGCCTCAAACCGGGACTGGACCAAGAGCTACCAGATAAAGCATAACCTGGCAACCAATCCCAAGACACCGGTTCACGACGCCATGCGATTTTTGAACCATCTCAGGGACAAGGACTTGCGCGACATAGCCCGGAGCAGAAACGTTCCTTCCCAGGTGGCCACCCAGGCCAAGCGCATCCTGCAGAGAAAGGAACAGAAACAGAAACCAGGCGGCAAGCATTAACAAGCGGAGTGCTTTATGGCAATAATCGATTACGATAAGAAAGAAGTAAACGCCAAGATCGTCTACTACGGTCCCGCACTTTCGGGCAAGACCTCCAATATACATTACATCTACTCCAAGCTGGTGCCCGAGCACAGGGGCGAGCTGATGACCTTGTCCACCAAGAGCCACCGGACATTGTTCTTCGACTTTCTGCCGGTCGAGCTCGGCGAGGTCAAGGGCCTAAATACCCGTTTTTATCTCTATACTGTCCCGGGCCAGATATTCTACAACAACATCCGCAAGCAAGTGTTACACGACGTTGACGGCATAGTGTTTGTCGCCGACAGCCAGACCAAGATGAAAAACGACAACATCCAGAGTTTTCAGAACCTGGAGGAGAACCTGGCCGAGCAGGGCCGTAGCTTGAAGGACATCCCCCACGTTCTGCAGTACAACAAGAGGGACATGCCGGACATCTTGAACGCGGAGGACCTTCACCGCCAGCTCAACAAGTATAACGCCCCCCATTTCGAGGCAACTGCATTGAACGGCAACAACGTGCTTAAAACCCTTACCACCATCTCCAAGATGGTGCTCAAGCGGCTCAGGGAGGGAGAAGCGCTCCAGACAAAGACCGAGCATGAAGGGCCGGAGGAGACCTATGGCCTTACCGACGACTTCATAGCCATGAAGGTAGATGAGGCCAACAAGCTGAAGGCCGAGATGGAGTCCAAGGGGGAGCAGCCGGTACAGTCCGAGGCAGCGGCACAAAAGCCGGAAACCTCGACCACAACCAGCCAGGAAACTACTCCGCCAGTAACCGGGGACCAGCCCGCGGAACCGCCGCCCCAACCTAAAGCTCAACAGCCGCCTCCACCTCCGGCGCCGAAACAACAACCGAAAGAGCCTCCTCCCGTGGAACAGAGTCCTCCCCCACCAGCTCAACCGCAGCCTCCACCGCCGCCGACGCAACCTGCACCACAGACGCCGCCACCCCAGCAGCAGGGACCGACGCCTCCACCCGTGCAGGCAACAACACCCGAGAAACAAACACCCGCCTCCCCTCCACCCTCACAACTGGTCCTGGCAAGGTGGGGAAATCCCCAGGCAAAGCAGGGGGGAGTAATCAAGCTGCCCGTGGTTTTCAAGGACAAGGAAACCGGCAACGAGTACGAAACCTCGATCCTCGTCCAGGTCAATCCCCTGGTGCCCAAAAAGTAAGTATCCCCTTCTGCGAGCAAAATATTCTCCAGTATGCCAAAAGCTCGGAAAGCAGGCAAAGTCCGTGGTGGTTATATTGGATTTTGGAAACACCCGAGGTGGACAACCCGGCAGGGAATGGGATATCATAATGAGGCGGAAAAGCAAAGGCATGGAATTACGGGACCATGCCGCAGAGGGGTTATATAGTTTTATTTTGATTTCAAGGGAGCGGGACATGGCCAGAGTTCGGGTATTGGTTCTTACGGGTTACGGCATCAACTGCGATTTCGAGACCAAGGCGGCTTTCGAGACGGCGGGCGCTCGTGCCGACCGGGTGCATATCAACGACCTGATATCGGGCGAGAAGCGGCTTGCCGACTACCAGGTGCTGGTGTTTCCGGGCGGGTTCAGCTTTGGCGACGACATCGCTTCCGGCCGGGTTTTCGGTATCAAGGTCAAGATCAACTTAGGCGACGAGGTCCGGGAGTTTATAGACGCGGGAAAGCTCGTCCTGGGCGTTTGCAACGGCTTCCAGGCCATGGCCAAGTACGGCCTGTTATCGGGTCCGCAAGGCAACTACCGCGACCAGCGGGTGACAGTGACCTTTAACGACTCGAACCGCTACGAGGACCGGTGGGTGTACCTGAAGTCGCGGACGGAAAAGTGCGTGTGGACCCGCGGCATAGAAAGCCTCTACATACCGGTGGCCCACGGCGAGGGCAAGTTCTACGCGATGGAGGACGAGCTTGCCGCGATCGAAGAAAACGGACAGGTGGTGTTCTCCTACTCCACGCCCGAGCTCGAGCCTGCCAAAGGAGAGTTCCCCTGGAACCCCAACGGGTCTCTCGACGACATCGCAGCCATGTGCGATCCCACCGGCAGGCTCATGGGAATCATGCCCCACCCCGAGAGGTTCCTCCACTTCACCAACCATCCCCGCTGGACCAGGAGAAAAGAAGAGCTCAAAAGACAGGGAAAAGAAGTCCCCGAAGAAGGCGACGGCCTGGCAGTGTTCAGGAACGGGGTGGGGTACTTTAACTGAGCGGAGGAGGGCATCACTCTTGAACCATAAATAATAAGAGGACCAAAGGCCCTATGAGCGGGACATGAAGTGCCCGGAGTTCTTATGTGATCCAGCTTACAAAGTCAAGGACCATTTTTCTCTTTAATTTCAATGCGTTACCCCCCCCTGAAACCTTGAAAGAATTTTAAATTCTCTCTTGACTTTACAATGGGTCTGCGACATGAAAGGGGGGCAAGTAAACCGCCAATGTTCACGCCCGCTTTTATCTGCGGCCGAAACGGCCGCATTCCCAGCTCCAAAGCATGTGTAGTTCCCTCAAGCCCCCCTTACATGTCGCAAGCCCCTTTACAATCTTGGCCTTGACTGGACAATTGTACGCGGGTACTCTTAATAACAAGGTAAATCCGGTTGCTAAACAGAAGCTCTACCTGCTTTTGGCGGCTGATTTGGGAGTGCGGCTCTGGTTGCGGTCCAAAGTATTGGTAAGCTATCCTCATAATAGGTTTTATATTTAGCGGAGGCTGATATGAGATTAAAGGTCATTCTTGAAGAGAGCGACGAGGGCGGTTTCACGGTGTATGTGCCTTCTTTGCCGGGTTGTATCAGCGAGGGAGACACCGAACAGGAGGCCATGGAGAACATTAGGGAGGCGGTGGAACTGTATCTTGAAGAGGTTGATGATGACAATCCTCCCAGCGAAAAGGTCAAGGTCCTGGAACTGGTACTTTGACTAAGGTTCCCAGCTTATCCTACCGGGAAATCATTTCCGCCCTTCAGCGGGACGGATGGGTGATTGTGCGGCAAAGAGGAAGTCACATACGTCTTCAGAAACACGTTGCCGACCGGACCTTGAAACTAACCGTGCCTGCTCATTCTCCGGTCAAACGTTCAACACTTGCCCGCATCCTCAAACAAGCAGGAATGGAAACTGACCAATTCCTTGAACTGTTATAGAGTATTCACCCGGCTACAGCCCGAAGATTTAAAGTTCACTCTTGGAAATCGGATAGCTGACAACTGCCTTGCCGTTGAAGTATTGACATAAGAGGTTTAGAACTGTAACTTAACACATAGGCTCTTTGCTTTTTTGAGCTGGACATGTTTTGGAAAAGAGGCGGTGTATATCATGAATAAAACCTTGACCATGATTTACTGGAAAGGGGAGCGCTTCTGGCTGGGTAAGCTTTTGGATCATCCTGAAATCATGACACAGGGTGAGACC
>CAYQTK010000211.1:0-7656 GCA_964420375.1 uncultured bacterium | reverse complement strand
CCATCCGCGAAGGCGGCCGCACCGTGGGCGCGGGCGTTATAACCGAGATAATCGAGTAGAGGGGTAAGATTTGTCGGCACTTTCCGACAAGGCAGTGGCAGAAAAAAGAAGTACTTGATTTAAAGGAGCTGGGATGGCAACGCAGAGGATTCGGATAAGACTTAAAGCTTATGACCATAATCTCCTTGACCATTCGGTCAAGGACATTGTGGAGACGGCGAGGAGGACCGGGGCCAAGGTCGCGGGACCGATCCCCCTGCCTACTCAGATCAGCAAGTTTTGCGTGTTGCGCTCTCCGCACATCGACAAGAAGAGCAGGGAGCAGTTCGAGATACGCACTCACAAACGTCTGATTGATATCCTCGAGCCTACCCAGGCCACGGTGGACGCCCTCGGCAAGCTGGACTTGTCCGCGGGCATAGACATAGAGATCAAGCTGTAAAAAGCGGCGGGTAATATAGAGGAAGTCATGGAAAGCGTAAAGGCCACAGGACCGGAAAAGACAATCGGCATGGACGTGCTGGACCGGCACCGCAACCGGGTGGAGCAGATAGACCTGGACGCCTCGGTGTTCGACACCGAGATAAAGCCTCATCTTATCCACCAGGTGGTAGTGTACCAGCAGGCCAAGTACCGGGCGGGGACCGCCTCCACCAAGAACCGCAGGGAGGTAAAGGCCTCCGGGGCAAAGCCGTGGAGACAGAAAGGCACGGGAAGGGCGAGAGCGGGAGAAAGGTCTTCTCCGCTCTGGCACGGCGGAGGAGTCATCTTCGGGCCCGGTCCCAGGAGCTTCGCCTTCAAGCTGCCCAAGAAAGTAAGAAAAGCTGCGATAAAAAGCGCGGTTTCCTCGAAGCAACAGGAAGGCAAGATGATCGTGGTGGATAACCTCGAAATGGAAAAACCCCGGACCAAAGAGCTTATCAAATGGCTCGAGGACTTAAAGGTTTTCCAGAAAGTGCTCGTGGTGATAGCCCGAAAAGACCCTTACATCGAGCTCTCCGCCAGAAACCTCGACGACGTAAAGGTCCTCCGCGCAGAGGGGTTGAACGTAAGGGACGTGATGAACCACGAAGTGCTGATCATGACCAAAGAAGCGGCCGTCAAAGTACAGGAGGCGTTGTCATGAGCCTGGACCCTTATCACATCATTAAAAGACCGGTGGTGACCGAGAAAAGCACCATACTGGAAGAAAAGTATAACCAGGTGATCTTTCAAGTGGACCCCCGCGCCTCCAAGCACCAGATAAAACAGGCAGTCGAGTCCATTTTCAAGGTCAAGGTCGAGAATATCAACACCATGCGGATGCGCGGAAAGCCCGTCCGCAGGGGACTCATAACAGGAAGACGGTCCCACTGGAAAAAAGCGGTGATTACCCTGGCCGAAGGAGACACCATCGACTTCTACCAGGGAGTATAAAAACAGGAAAGAGTACTTGTATAAAGGAGCATAGCTTTGGCTTTAAAAACCTATAAGCCCACATCGCCGGGAAGAAGGTTCATGTCCCGGGTGAAGTTCGCGGAACAGACCCGGGAGGGGCCGGAGAAATCCCTGCTCAAGCCCTTGCACGGCTCGGGAGGCAGGAACAACACCGGCAGGATAACGGTCTGGCAGAGGGGCGGCGGCCACAAGCGCCGCTACCGGGTGGTCGACTTCATGCGCCGCAAGATGGACGTGCCCGCCAAGGTCGCACACATCGAGTACGATCCCAACAGGTCGGCTTGGCTGGCCCTGCTCCATTACGCGGACGGAGAGAAGAGCTACATACTGGCGCCCCAGCGGGTCAAGGTCGGAGATAGAATAACCGCGGGCGAGAACGTGGACATAAAGCCCGGAAACCACCTGCCCCTGGAGAGTATTCCCCTCGGGACCATCATCCACAACCTGGAGCAGAAGATAGGCAAGGGAGGACAGCTCATCAGGGCTGCCGGGACCTATGGCCAGGTCATGGCCAAGGAAGGCAAGTACGCACTTATCCGCATGCCGTCCGGGGAGCAGAGGTTGATCCACCGGAAGTGCTTTGCAACCGTGGGACAGGTCAGCAACCCCGAACACTCCAACGTCATTCCCGGCAAGGCCGGAGTGAATCGCTGGAAGGGCAAAAGGCCCAACGTCCGCGGCGTGTCCATGAACCCGGTCGACCATCCGCACGGCGGCGGAGAGGGGCTTAACAAAGGCAACCACCCCCAGACCCCCTGGGGAGTTATCACCAAGGGAAAAAGGACCAGGAGAAAGAACAAGTACACTGATAAGTACATAGTAACCAGGAGAAAGAAATAGTTACGGAGGAGACATGGCAAGGTCGCTGAAAAAAGGACCGTTTATAGATTACCACTTGATGGAAAAGGTCAACCTCGCCCGCCAGAAAGGGTCTAAAAAGCCCATCCAGACATGGAGCCGAAGGTCCACGGTGGTGCCCGAGATGGTGGGCCTGAACTTCGCCGTGCACAACGGAAAAAAGTTCATTCCCGTGTTCGTGACCGAGAACATGGTGGGACACAAGCTCGGAGAGTTCGCTCCCACCCGGACCTTTGTAGGTCATGCCGGCGACAGGAAGACCAGGGTGAAAAAATAAACCATTACCGAGGGTGACGAGGAGTATAAAAATGGCCGAGGCTATAGCGAGACTCAATTATATAAGGATCAGCCCTGTAAAGGTGCGGCTGGTGGCGGACACCATCAAGGGGAAAAACGCTGCCGAGGCGTTGGCGATACTCGAGCACAACCCTCGCAAGGCCGGCAAGCACCTCAGGGATCTTCTGAAGTCAGCCATCGCCAACGCATCCGAAAACCACGACATGGACGCTGACGCACTCATGGTCAAAAACGTAATGGTGGACAAGGGCCCGACCCTGAAACGCTTCATGCCGCGGGCCATGGGAAGGGCCACGCCTATAAACCGGCGGACCAGCAAGATCACCATGGTGGTGGCGGAGAAGGAGTAAAGAGTGTTTATCGCGACTGAAGTCGCTTGCACTAAAGCAATGATTTTCGGGGTGACAAACTACGGGAAGAACAAAGCGGTCCGGCAGGACCAATAAGGCGAAAAGGGAGGAAATCTTGGGCCAGAAAACACATCCCATCGGGTTCAGGCTGGGCTACATAAAGACATGGGACTCCAGGTGGTACACCGACAAGAAGGCGTATGCCCATTACCTGCACGAGGACATCAAAATCCGGGAGTACGTGAAGAAAAAGCTCTACCATGCCGGCATAGCCAGTATAGTTATTGAAAGAAGCACCAACAAGTGCAGGATCAATATCTATACCGCCAAGCCGGCCATCGTGATCGGTAAGAGGGGACAGGAAGTGGATGTGCTCCGGTATGACCTCCAGCGGTTCACCAACTCCGAGGTGTTTATAAACATCATGGAGATAAGGCCGGCAGAGACCAATGCCCAGCTTATTTCCGAGAACGTGGGCCTGCAGATCGAAAGAAGGGTCGCGTTTCGGAGGGCCATGAAAAAAGCCATCAGCCTGGCCATGAAGTTCGGCGCCCAGGGAGTGAAAATCCAGTGCTCGGGAAGACTCGGAGGAGCGGAGATCGCCAGGACCGAATGGTACCGGGAAGCCCGGGTCCCCCTCCACACCTTGCGCGCGGACATCGAGTACGGATACACCCAGGCCAGGACAACCTACGGCAGCATCGGGGTCAAGGTATGGGTCTTCAAGGAAGAAATCTGGAAAGGCGGACAGGCGCCTCCCATAAAACTGTAAAAGAGCAAAAACGTAACTTAAGAGGATAAGAAAGATGCTGCAACCGAAAAAACCGAGGTACCGGAAGGTACAAAAGGGAAAGATAAAGGGGATCGCCCGACGGGGTTCAGAGCTGGCTTTCGGAAGCTACGGACTGCAAGCAACCAGCGGAGGATGGATAACCGCCCGACAGATCGAGGCCGGACGTATCGCCATAACCCGACACGTTAAAAGAGCGGGAAAGATATGGATACGAATGTTTCCGGACAAGCCCCTTTCCAAAAAGCCCCTCGAAACCAGGATGGGCAAAGGAAAAGGATCGGTGGAAACCTGGGTGGCAGTGGTAAAGCCCGGCCGGGTCCTCTTTGAAGTGGAAGGCGTAAGCGAAAAAATGGCCAAGCGCGCCCTGACACTGGCCGCGGCCAAGCTGCCCGTATCAACCCAGATCGTGGAATGGGAGGACATCTGATGAAGCCGTCCGAGATCCGCGAGTTCACCGACGAGGAGCTTATTGCCAAGGAAGAGGAACTCACCAGGACGGTATTCAACCTCCGGGTCCAGTACTCGACCGGCCAGTTGGAGAACACAGCTTCGTTACAGAACAACAAAAAAGACCTCGCAAGGGTGAAGACCATACTCAAAGAAAGGAAAATAAGACAGCCCGGCAAATAGATGTCATTGGCTCGTCCGATTAGAGATATAAGGAGCAAACCATGGAACAGGCGGCAGCAGGGGAAGTAATGCAGGACAGGAGAGGACACCGAAAAGTTAGAACCGGCGTGGTGGTAAAGGACAAGATGGACAAGACGGTAGTGGTCCGGCTGGAGCGGACCAAGCTCCATGCCCGCTACAAGAAGTACATCCGGGTATGGAAGCAGGTCAAGGCCCATGACAAGGACAACTCCTGCCGGGTGGGTGACAAGGTCCAGCTTATCGAATCCAGGCCGCTGTCAAAGGACAAGCGCTGGCGGGTTCACAAAGTGTTGCGGCGGGCCGAGTAGTAGCGCCGGGAGGATGCAGTTATGATTCAATCTGAGTCCGTACTCAACGTCGCCGACAACTCCGGGGCAAGGCGGGTGATGTGCATTAAGGTCCTCGGAGGAGCGAAGAGAAGGTACGCACGAGTGGGAGACGTTATAGTGGCGTCGGTAAAGGAAGCAATGCCCGCTTCCAAGGTCAAAAAGGGAGACGTGGTTAAAGCGGTGGTGGTAAGGACGGCCAAGGAGATCGGCAGGCCGGACGGAACCTACCTGCGCTTTGACGACAACTCCGCGGTCTTGATAAACCCCCAGATGGAGCCGCTGGGAACGAGGGTGTTCGGCCCGGTGGCGCGCGAACTCAGGGCCAAAAGGTTTATGAAGATCATATCCCTCGCCCCAGAGGTGCTCTAGAGGAGGGACCATGCCGACAAGATACAAAGTAAGGAAAGGCGACCAGATCGAGGTCCTCGCCGGGAAAGAAAAAGGCAAGAGGGGCAAAATCATCCGGGTCGACAGAAAGCACGACCGCGTGCTGGTGGAAAAACTCAACTTCAGAAAAAGGCATATGAGACCCGGACATCCCACCGCTCCCCAGGGAGGAATAATGGAGAGCGAGGGCCCGCTGGACATATCCAACGTAATGCTGGTGTGCCCCAAGTGCCAGAAAACAAGCAGGCCCAAGTTCATGAGGCTGGACAACGGGACCACGGTAAGAGTCTGCAAAAAGTGTGAAGAGCATATCGACTAGAGGTGTGAAAATGGCCAGGCTGAAACAGATATATCAAAAGCAGATCGTGCCCTCCCTGATCGAGGAGTTCCAGTATAAAAACATTATGCAGGTGCCCAGGATCAACAAGATCGTGGTCAACATGGGACTCGGACAGGCCGTCCAGAACGTGAAGGTCATTGATTACGCAATGGCCGAGCTGAAACAGATAACCGGACAGCAGCCGGTGACCACCCGGGCGAGAAAGTCCATTGCAAGCTTCAAGCTCAGGAAGGGAATGCCCATAGGATGCAAGGTGACCCTCCGCGGAGAAAGGATGTACGAGTTCCTCGACAGGCTGTTGAACGTAGGACTCCCCAGGGTAAGGGACTTCAGGGGAGTAAGCCCCAAGGCGTTTGACGGAAGGGGAAACTACTCCCTGGGAATAAAGGAACAGATAATTTTCCCGGAAATCAACTACGATAAAGTGGAAAAGATCATGGGAATGAATATAACCATCGACACCACGGCAGGCACCGACGAGGAAGCAAGGGTGTTGCTCCGGAAAATGGGAATGCCCTTCCAGTCCTCGTGATTCCGTGATTCAAGGAGGCGGAAAAATTGGCGAAAAAGTCAATGATGGCCAAGGCCAGGCGGGAACCGAAGTTCAAGGTAAGAAAGTATAACCGCTGTCCCATATGCGGAAGGCCGCGCGGATACTACCGCCGGTTTGACATGTGCAGGATATGTCTTCGAAAAATGGCGCTGGAGGGAAAGCTCCCCGGCGTGGTGAAGTCAAGCTGGTAATATTAAAAAGGAGCCCCTTGTCATGATGACAGATCCCATAGCGGACATGTTGACCAGGATCAGAAACGGACTGAGCGCAAAGCACGAAGTGGTAGAGGTCCCGGCCGGCAAAATGAAGATAGAGATAGCGAAGATCCTCAAAGCGGAAGGATACATAAAAAACTTTAAGCTGTCCCAGGACAACAAGCAGGGAGTGCTGAAGGTCTTTCTGAAGTACAAAGAAGACGACAAGCCCGTAATACTGGACTTGCAGAGGGTGTCCAAGCCGGGAAGAAGAGTATACGCCGGGGTGCAGAATATTCCCAGCGTAAAAAACGGGCTGGGAATATCTATCATCAGCACTTCCCGAGGAATAATGAGCGACAAGAGGGCCAGAAAAGAAAATGTCGGCGGAGAAGTGATCTGTTCCGTCTGGTAATAATTTCAAGGAGTAGCATCCAATGTCCAGGATAGGAAAAGCTCCCGTAAAGATACCCCAAGGGGTAGAGGTCAAGTGGAACGAGCCGGTGTTGTCCGTAAAAGGTCCCAAGGGCGAACTCCGGGTCGAGGTCAAAAAACCTTGCTCGGTGAGCTTGGAAGATGAACTCATCAAGCTGACCCGGCCCGACAATACCAGGAGAAGCAGGTCGTTCCAGGGTCTCTATAGATCACTGGTAAGCAACGCGGTCAAGGGGGTAACGGACGGTTTTGAGAAAAGACTCCAGGTCGTGGGAGTCGGCTACCGGGCGGACGTGGAGAGCGACAGCGTCAAGCTGAGCTTGGGGTATGCGGCTCCCAAAATATACAAGGTTCCCCCCGGCGTGAACGTTAAGGTGGAGAAGGACGTAATAGTAGTCGAGGGCATTGACAAAGCAATGGTGGGCAACACGGCCGCCAGGATAAGGGCCTATCGACCGCCCGAGCCCTACAAGGGGAAAGGCATCAGGTACCAGGACGAGCAGATAAGAAAGAAAGCCGGCAAAGCGGGAGCAGGCAAGTAAGCTAGACGAGGTGCTTTATTATGGCCGTAAGAAGAAATGAAAGAAGAAAGATGCGCCAGGCCCGGGTAAGGAAAAGTGTCCGTGGTACGCCGGAAAAGCCCCGCCTGTGCGTGTATCGGAGTACAAGCCACATATATGTCCAGGTTATCGACGACGTTAAGGGGCACACGCTTTCCGCTGCCAGCACATTGTCGCCCGAGCTCAAAGGACAGCTCAAAAGCACCAAGGACACCCAAGCGGCAAAGGCCGTGGGAAAGCTGGCAGCCGAAAAAATAAAACAGAAAGGCGTGGCCAAGGTAGTGTTCGACAGGAACGGGTTTTTGTATCACGGCCGTATCAAGGCGCTTGCCGACGCGGCAAGGGAGGCCGGGCTGGAATTCTGAGCCCTTAAAAAGGAGTAGACATTGGCTCTGGAATACATGGAGACGGAACAGGAGTTTAAAGACCGGGTGGTCCACATCAACCGGGTGGCCAAGGTCGTCAAGGGCGG
>CAYQTK010000210.1:0-7677 GCA_964420375.1 uncultured bacterium | reverse complement strand
CAAAAAACTTCCGGCACGCGTACGCCGAAAGTTTCTTTTTTTCTGGTCGGGGCGAACGGATCTCTATAAGAAGTTGTTTGCTCTTTTCGTCAATGCAAATTACCGGCTCGTCCTTATTATATGGCTTGTTGTACAATTCAAGCAAAGCGTACATCCGCTCTCGATACTCATCAGTCAGGCGGCCGACACACCACATTAATTTCCGCCACGGTTTGAGGCAGTTTTTTTTAGAATACGTCTTATGGTTTCCCGGCTGATATGCTCCGTGTTGGGCTGCTTTTGTGCTTCTTCCGTCAACAAGGCCACCGTCCAGCGCTTGGCGCCTTTCGGAGGAGTTGAACAGGCCAGAGCGGCGATATAAGCTTCATCATCGGTGTTGTATTTTGGGGGCTTGCCCGGACGAGGCGAATCATAAAGAGCAGCTTTTAGCCCGCCTTCAAGATATGCCGAACGAGTCCTCCATACGGCGGTCCGTCCGATGCCGAGCACTCTCATGATCTCACTCTCCGAAACCTTTCCGTCAAGGGCAACGAGTACATGGGCCCGGTTTATTTCGCGGGCATTATGAACGCCGCTCTTTCTGAACCTCTCCAACTCAACCCTGTCTTCCTCGCTCAAAACCAGTTCTGTCTGACGCATGATCATCTCCTCCTTTAATGAATCATACGTCTATTGTATTGTTTCGCTAATTATGTGTCAAGCTACTAGTGCTAAGAGTCTTGTTACCGCGAAGTGAACACCCAGTCCGTCTTTTTTGCGTCGCGGTGACAGTCAATGCAACCCTTTACCTTGCCCGATTTCTGCACTTGGCCTTGCGGGCCGTACTTGGCCCAGAACCAGTTGCCCGCGGAAGGATTATAGTAGGGGACCTTGGCCATGACCGTGATCGCGGCCAGGTTCTTGTCGGGCTTGTAGTTCTCTTTTACGATCACAGTTCCGTGGGGATACCGGGGAAGCTTAAGCTTTGCCGCGTTATAGCCGACGTCGTTCACATAGGTGGTAAGCAGCTTGCCGTGGGGGCTGGTGCCTTCATAGAATGCCTGTTTGCCGGGCCACATCTCCCAACTCGTGTAACTCGCATCCTCGGTGATGTACGTCCATAAAGACGCGCCGGATATGGAATCGGCATCCATGATAACCAGCTTTTTCTTGGCGGGACAAGCAAGTACCAGACCCGCAACCATGATCAACATCGCCAATACTCCCACGGTCTTCTTTCGGTCTTTCATCTTTTCGGACCTCCTTTTTTCCTTTGATCAAGCCTTTCTTTCCCCTGCTGAGAGGATACTCTTCAGGCAAGCTTTGTCGGTCCCTGGCTCACAAATAATTTATCAGTATGGCAAGGGCGCCGTGAACGGTGGCGGAAGCCACCAGTGCTATCCCCGTCTTGCGGTGGACCGTGATGGGGACCTTCAACCAGCGCCTGCCCGACGCTATCTGAAACCAGACCAATACAAGGTTTAGTACACCTAAGCCGCCGATAATGTAGCCCATCATGGAATAATCCTCACTTTACCTTGATGGTGTGGGTGTCCGGCCCTGCGCTGCCGTGGCTGTTGCAATGGGCCCGGACCTCGAGCTCCAGCTCCTTCTGGACCTTGATTGTATGGCTGACAGTGAAGTCCGAGCCCTCCGGACGGCTGAAGTTCGAGTATTCCCATCGCTTCATCTGTTTTCCGTTCACCTTTAAGTATACCCCGTTGGTGTAATGAAGGAAGCTGTTGGAGTCGTGCTTTACATGGATTTTCACTGTCACTTCAGAGCCCTTTTTTGCAGTGACGGGCGCATCAATCTCCACCTTGGACTTGTTGGCCCACACAGGAGATGAAATGGCCATGCAAAACAGAAACACTCCTGTAAAAACCTTATAGCCGGTTTTCATCCTTTTCCCCCTTATCATAAGTTTTTACTCTTCGAGGTCTCTTTTGATCCGCTCGAACTCCTCCTTGGTTATATCTCCCCGGGCGTACCTCTGCTTTAATATCCGGCCAGGGTCCTGCCGGTCTTCGGATTTCCCTTCCCCCCGCTTATTTTGAGCCCAAAGCAGGTAGATGACCAGGCCCGCCGGTATCAGTAGAATAATCCACATTATTATGCTCCCATAACCGTAACCGTAATCCATCATGTGGCCCGGCCATCCGGTTTGGTGATGGTCGTAGCAGCCCAAAGAGGTTAAAACCATGAACCCGCCTGCAGCCCAAAGCCTGCTATCCGGGAGCCTCATTTTTATTTCCTCCCCCGTATTACTGTTGTTGATTTGGAGGTGAGTAACCTCTCGGGCAGGTCCCCATCATGCCGGGTCCCATCATGCCGCCACCGTAACCATGGCCCCGGCCGCCCATCATTTTTGAGCCGAGCCCGCACATGCCGGAGCCGGGGCCCATACCCATGGGACCGCCGCCGGCGTCCCACCTGGCTTTCTGCTCGGGAGTCAACAACGAGCGGATATCATGCGAAAGCTTGAGCTCCATTTTGGTGAGCTCAGCCTCCAGTTTGGAAAGCTCGTCAACCGTCCGGTTGATCTTCTCTTCATCGTACTTGTCAGCGTACACCAGCACGGAAAGCTTCTCGCGCTTTTGCATGATCTTGATCCGAAGGTCGGAGGTGTCCTGGAAATACTTCCGCCTGAGCTGAGTAACCTTTTCGAGCTGCTCGGTGTCAAGGTTCAGACCCTGCATCGAACCGTCCGCCATTGCCGTCCCTTTCTTCGGGAAGCGCATGTGGCCTCTCATCTGGGCGTTACCCGATTGCACAATGACGAGAGCGGCAACCGTTAAAGAGACTAAAATAAGTCCGGATTTCTTCATGGCGTCTTCTCCTTTCGGTTTTTCGTTGACGGGAATTAACTATCGAACTACTTTTTATGCCGGTTTTCATTTTCTTGTTCATTATATGAAGTTAAGAAGCCGATCTTTTTTTGTCAAGTAAAAAAACAGACAAACTTGGTTATAGACGGGGATATAATCTCACCCTTGGAAAAGACCGGAAGAAAGCCATGCTCCGGCAGAGGTTACTGAATCAGCCGTGTGAGCCATGGGTTACGTACTCATGTAATGCGGTTAAGCCGGTGATAAATGGAGGAGCTAAGCAAAGAGCGGGGGTGGTAGAGAATTGGAAAGATTATGAGGACCAACGGCCCGTGAGGTCCTTATATATCCTCTCCAACTCTTCCGTAACGGTGATGGTGTTGTGATTTTTTTCAATTATCTCTCGTCCCCTGCGTCCCATTTCTCCCCATGATTCCGGATGGTCCGCGATCCACATGATTTTTTTTGCCAGAGCTTCCGCGTCTCTTTCCGGGACCAGGTAACCGGATTTTCCATCTTCCACCATCTCGGGAATTCCGGAATGAAAGGTGGACACAACGGGCATTCCCGAAGCCATGGCTTCCATCAGGCAAACCGGCGTGCCTTCCTCGTCGCCGTCCGCTGCCTTTACGCTGGGCTGCACAAATATATGGGACTCATCGAAAAATCGGGGGACCTCCTCGTGGGAGCGGCTGCCCATGAACTCCACCACATCTTGCAGGCCGAGCTCTTTTTGAAGCGACAACAGTTTGTCCAGCATGGGACCTTCACCTACTATGCGGTAGTGGAGATTTATGCCGGGCCTCTTTTCCCGCAAAAGAGACAAGGCGCGCAGAGAGTACTCCAGTCCTTTTTTTTCCACCAGCCGGGCCACGCTCAAGATACGGATAATACCGTCTTCCGATAGACTCCGCTCCCGGAAGGGAAACCTGGAGAGATTTATGCAAAGAGGCAGAATTTTTATCTTTTCATGCGGGCATCCCTGTTTTATCAGGCGGCTTTTAAAATTTTGTGAGAGGGGCAAAAGGAGGTCTCCCTCTTTAAAAAGAAGCCTGTAATACTCCTCGCCTTTCTCGCGGACAAGCAGGGAAAGGTCGAACCCGTAAAATGAAGTGACCACCGGAGGAGCGGGCCGGAGGATTCTTTTCAATCCCAGTGCGGAGAGACCTTCGTGGCCGTAGTGGGCGTGGATGATATGGTACGGTTTTTTTCCGGCAAATGCCTCGGCAAACAGGATATATTCCAGGGTTTTTTTTCCATTCGAAAACACGTTGGCGGCCCGCAGGGCGAGGGCGGGGTCTTTTAAAAGAATACGCGGTGTGACCCTTAGTCCTCTGCCCAGCTTTTCCACCCTTTTTACAGGTATAATCTTCCGGGTCACCCTTTCCATGAGCTCATAGGCGTGGACATCGGGATGGACCTTTCCCTCGTCCACCAGGTGAGTGGGGAAAATGTCCACCTCGTGGCCCCTTTCCAGCAAGCATGTAATCTGGTTCAGGATGAAGGTCTCCGAAATCGCGGGGAACTTGTAAACGATAAACGCAATCCTCATCCGCTGTCCGTAAGATGTCAAGGATTGTTGCCCGACGACTCAGGCGGGTTTGCAGTGTACTGCATTATGGGAATGGGCGGTCCGTACTTGTGCTTGTTTTTTTTCCACCACTTTTTCCACTTGGAGAGGTCGGGGCCGTAATCTTCGCCGGATATCCTCTCCAGCGCTCCCGCGGCGTCGGAGACCATGCCTTGTCCCTCTTTGTCGAGCTTTCCCGCCATTTCTTTTTTATCGAGCCTCCGGTAGGACTCGGCCAGGGATTTTTTCATAACCCCGTCTTCCATGTACTTTATCAAAGCGGGCACTGCTCGGGGGTCGCCGATCTCTCCCAGTATGTAGGCATAGAGGTGCCTGAAGCGGTGTCCTTCCTTCATCAACGCCGGCACCACCTGCGGCACCGCGGGCCTGCCGATGTGGATGAGCTCTTTTACCGCCCGGCCGCGTTTTCTCTGGTGGTCGAGCTTGTGGGTGTCTTTTGCGGACTCCTCGTCGGGAAGAACGCGGAAGTTCTGGTTCCTGCTGCCGTCAGGGTTGTAGGGTCTGTGGTCAACTCCGCTTTGGACTTGTGCTTTGTTATGTATAATGACGCCCGAGGGACGGGACTCGATTGTTTTTATCAGTTGCTTTATATTTTTCTTTTGTGCAGCAGTGGGGTGTGCGTCCTGTTCTTTTTCGGAAACTAAAGAGCCGCTTTTGCCGCCGCTGTCTTCGGCCGTGAGGTGAAAAGCGATAAAAAGGGCTATAAGCAGGGATGCTGCCGATATGGCTGCTGTCTTGCCGGTTGGTCGAAACATATCAAACCTCCTTCGCGGCAGGGGAGATATTATATCAGGAGGTCCTATCAGCTCTTCTGTACGTCAAGTGTGCCGGCAACAGGGTCGAAGACTATCTTATATGACACTTCGTTGTCCTTGAAGTAGGTGGTATGGTCCACGTTGGTCTGGGCTTCCTGGAGCAGGTACTTCAGGTACTCCAGGCGGTTTTCCTTCATTTGTTTTAAAGCCTCTATGCCTTCGGGATCACCGACGAATTTCATCTTTTTCCCCTGTTCACGATGATGTTTTTTTAATTTCTTATTGCTATTTGTTATCATAAAAATTCAAGTAATGCAAGGCAAGACAACCACACTTCTTATGAAACTTAGATTAAGGCCCCGGCTTTTTCTCCTGGTCACCGTGGGAGTAATCGTGCCCATTGCTTTCTTCTGTGCCTACCTCATCTACCAGGGCCGGCAGGACTTGCGCAAGGCCTTTGTCAACCGCGGGCGGGCCATGTTCAAGCAGATCGTGATAACCCGGCGGTGGCTGGCCCGCCACGGCGGGGTGTACGTCCGTAAAGCGCCGTTTGTCAAGCCCAGTCCTTACATGGAAGGCGCTGACACCTCTACTATCAAAGGCGAGCCCATCACCTTGCGTTCGCCCGAGGTCGTCACCCGGGAGATGTCCGAGCTTTCCGAAAAGGAGGGCATCTCCAGCTTCCGGCTTGTCAGTCTTAATCCCATCAATCCGGCCAACAAGCCTGACGCCTGGGAGGCCCGCTCCCTGCGGTCTTTCAAACATGGAAACCAGGAAAGCTATACCCTCGAGGAGGAAGGCTTTGGCACCACCTTTCGATACATGGCTCCTATTAAGAGCGAGGCTTCCTGCATGAAATGTCACCAGGAGAGGGCTTTCAAGGTGGGACAGGTACGAGGAGGCATCAGTATCGAGTTTCCGGTGGAAGGCAACCTTGTCCGGGCGCGGGGAACAGCACTGACAACGCTTGTCCTTGTCCTGGGTCTGGGAGTTCTCATGATCATCATTCTCTGGGCGGGCTCCCGCAAGTTCCTTTTAAAGCCTTTATCCCGGATTACCGGCGCAGTCTCCGCCATGGCCCGCGGGAACTACGATTATCCTTTAGAGCCGGTGCGCGACGACGAGCTCGGCGAGCTTACGGAGACGTTCATCGAGATGCGAAACCTGGTCCGGGACTATAACCGCCGGCTGGAGACAGAGGTCGAGATCCGAACGGAAAAGCTGGCTTCCTTGCAGGAGCTGGCCCAGCAGGAGCGCGACTATCTTATAAACCTTTTCGACAGGATGGCTGACGGCTTGTGCGTGGTCTCCGGTGATGACCATCATATCGAGCACATCAATCCCAGCCTGGCAGCAGTGTTTGGAGCCGCGGAGGGAAAAAAATGTTACCAGGTGCTGTTCGGAATAGACGCTCCCTGTGATTATTGCCCGTTTTCGCCGGAGGGGGACAGCGGTCTGCACAAGCGGGAGGTTACGGTTCCTGGCAGCGAAAAGGTTTACGAGGTATTGGAGACGGTGTTCGGCAACCCGGACGAGACCAAAAGCTGGCTTCTGGTGTTTCGCGACATCACGGAGCGCAAGTGGCTGGAGACGGAGCTCTTCGAGGTCAACCGCAACCTGGAGGCCAAGGTTCAGGAGCAGACGCAGGCATTGCTTGAGCAGGAGCGCCTGGCGACCCTGGGGGAGGTCTCCGCGGGACTGGCCCATGAAATCCGCAACCCCCTGTCCGCCATATTGAGCGGGATATCTCTTCTCGAGTCCGGCCGGAGGTCCGAGGCAGAGAGCGAAAGGATCATAAACCTGATCCGCAGGGAGGCCGGGCGACTTAACGCGAGCCTTACCGATTTCCTGCTTTTTGCAAAGCCCCAACAGCCCAACAGGGTGAGGATCGACCTTGCCGGACTGATAAGGGAGATAGTACAGCTTATCGAAGAGGATGCGGATATAAAGGGACAAAGCACCATTTTAACCGAGATCGAGCAGGTGCCGACTGTCTGGTTTGACGACGGCCAGCTTCGGCAGCTTATCTGGAACATATGTCTGAACGGCCTCCAGGCAATGGAAGAGGAGGGGGGAGTACTGACCATAAGGCTGACCCGGGAAAGCGGGGTCTGCTGGAGGCTCGAGGTCGAGGACACCGGCATCGGCATACCCGAGGAGCTCAAGGAAAAAATCTACAATCCGTTTTACTCGACCAAGAAGGAAGGCACCGGCCTGGGACTCAGCATAGTGGGAAGGATTGTCAGCGCCCATGGCGGCTCCATACAATGCATTTCCCAACCCGGACAAGGGACCAGGTTTATTATCATCATCCCTTACGATGGGGTAGGAATGTCCGGGGCTTCTTCTTTTGACCGCAAGGGGATGGTTGACAATCCTTGATGGCTTGATTTTACTTATATATAGTGCCCGTTGCGAAACGGAGGTTTAATTTACTTTTGCAGCGCTGTTTTGCAGTGCGGCAGCAAGCTGTCCGCTTTTTCCGCCGGGAAGCTTGCTTGTCGGAGATGCGCTCCACAAGAGG
>CAYQTK010000209.1:0-7746 GCA_964420375.1 uncultured bacterium | reverse complement strand
GTCGCGAATGAAAGTCGCTTGCACATATCAATGCATGTCGCGAATGAAAGTCGCTCGCACGAAGAAGAGATGAAAAAAAGACTTTTTTCTTTGAAGAGCCTATTTGCATTGCAGGTGCCATTAAACCGGAAGAGCCCTATCTTATAGTGAAACTCGTCCTGATGTCCTGCCCCCGACCTTGGCCGTCTGACACGGTATAGCTGACTTGATAGGTGCCCCTTTGTTCAGGTCGGGGAACGGTTATAATAAGCGTCTGGCCTTGAACCCTTGCCGAGGTCCCCCGAGGGGCTCTGATAACCTCGAAATTGAGTTCGTCACCATCGGGGTCATAGGCGTCCGCGGTTATCACCACCACATCCCCTTCCAGGCTGCTGTCTGTGCTCTCCACCATGGGGTGGGAGTTCTGTACGGGGTAGGCCTTCGAGTTCACGGTATAATCCTCGTCAAAAGAAGCGCTGCCGCCCATCCGCACGAAAATCTCATCACCTTTTCGAAAGTTGTCCGAGGAAAGCACGGATTCATCTTCCCCTTCAAGCACAACCTTCCGGTTCACCATCCAGCGGTAATATATGGCATCAAAGTCCATGGGATCCAAATTTCCATAATCGACCTCTGCGGTTACGTCGGTGTCGGTATATATCTTTTCCGGGGAAATGCTCACTCCCTCCGGCTTGGGTGGAGACGCTTCGCCCAGGACAACCGTATTGGACTTCTTCCACTTGCTGGTGAGGTCAGAGTCCTTCTCTTTGGCCATCACCTTGAAATATACCTCGGTGTCCTCTCCAAGGTCATCCGTCGAAATGCTGGTGCCGCTGTATTCCTCAGACTCATCACCGTTTATAAACCACTTATACTCGAGGTCAACAGCGTCAAGCTCCAGGTCGTTTATCTCCACAAGGGTCTTAAGCTTATCTCCGGGCTTGGGGGATGAAGGCATTAGCCTGGCTTTGAATATCATTGGTGGATCGTTGTCCTCTTTGACTTTTTCGTCCTCAACACAAGAGGATAGAAACAAAAATGCCACAAATGCCGATAATAAAAATATGACCTGCAAGTTCCTTAACATAACAAACCTCCAAACCCGGAATCTCCGCCGGATATCTGTGCTATAACTATTAGCACATCTCAAGAAAACATTCAACTCCGCACCTATACAGGAAAGGGTGATATGAACATCTGGTTATGGCAGAAAAAACCAGACTTTTTACGGGGGGCGTCAGAGATGAGACCTGATAAAAAGTGCCTGCCATGAACACGAAGGAGAGTGAACATGAAAGGGAAAGTCATACGCTTTGCATTGGTACTTATCGCCGCGCTTGGTTTTCCGGACTTCTCTTCAGCCGACGGCGGAGTGGTTGTAGAAACCGACAAGATAGGAGAAAGCGCTGACCAGAGGGCCATCCTCGTCCGGAACGGCTCCAGCATAAGCCTTACCCTGTCCACCGCCTACAACGCTGAGAGAGCTAAGTTCTCCCGGGTGTCCGGCACAGGCAGGCGGAACGCACAGGCAGGCGCACTCCGAAAACGGAGTTTCGAAACAAACACTATTTATAAGTCCCCAAGAATATGATATGCCTACATTCCTCAAGCTTTTGATTCGCTTTTCAAGTTATGATATTTATCTTCTTACCCGAGTTTTTCCGGAGTTGAAAATGGCCAATATCCTTGTCGGAACCAAAATTCTCGACCTTACCCGGTTGCTCCCCGGGCCCTTCTGTACGCAGCTCCTTTCCGACCTCGGAGCAGAGGTCATTAAGATCGAGACCCCCCACCAGGGAGACCCTGCCAGGGGAGGAAAGAACCGCATCCGCGGGTTCGGGTCCACCTTCCTCATGCTCAACAGGAACAAGAAAAGCGTAACCCTCGATCTCAAGACCAGGGAAGGCGTCGAGATATTCCGGAGGATGGCCGGCAGCTCCGACGTGGTGGTGGAAAGCTTCCGCGCGGGCACAACAGCGCGCCTCGGCATCGGCTACGACAAGCTGAAAAAGGACAACCGCAAGCTGATCTACTGCTCGCTTACCGGCTACGGCCAGGACGGACCGTACGCCAACCGCTCGGGACATGACTTGAACTTCCTGGCCTTCTCCGGCCTGGCTGCTTTGACCGGGCCCGCAGGAGGACCGCCGGTGCCGCCCGGCGTGCAGGTGGGGGACATAGCCGGCGGGGCCATAATGGCCGCCTTTGGAATCATGACCGCACTCTATAGTCGCGAGCGGACCGGACGCGGACAATACCTCGACGTATCCATGCTTGACGGACTGCTCGCGGTGGGCCAGAACCTGGTTGGCGAAGCAGCGGCTTCCGGCAAGCCCCCGGGGCCGGGAGCCATGCGCCTCAACGGCGGATACCCCCCTTACCGCATCTACGAGACAAAGGACGGCAAGTACTTCGCACTGGCGGCATTGGAAGAGAAGTTCTGGAACAACTTCTGCGAGGCAGTGGGAAGAGAAGACTTGAAACCCCTCCACATTCCGGAGACGGAAAAGGACAGGAAGAAGCTGGAAAAAGAGCTCGAGAAGCTTATGAAAAGCCGGACCCGCGATGAGTGGACCTCGCTGCTCGCTGATGCCGAGGCTTGCGCCACTCCTGTCCTGGAGATGGACGAAGTTCAAAGAGACCCCCACGTGTCAAAACGGGAGATGATAACGGAAGGTCCCCATCCGGATGAAGGAGAAGTTCCCCAGGTGGGGTTCCCTGTAAAGTTCTCGGAGGCTGTCGCCCGAAAGCCGGGGCCTGCTCCGTACCTGGGCGAACATACCCGTGAGGTCCTGATATCCATCGGTTACAGCAAAGAGGAAATCCGTATCTTCCATGAAAAGGGCATAATATGATCCTTTGATCGGTATGCCGCCTCATGCGATAATCTCCATGGAGGCAAGCATGAAAATCGCGGTCATAGGAGGCGGAAGCAGTTACACTCCCGAGCTTGTGGACGGGTTCATCTCTCGTGCTCCTTCCCTGCAGATATCCGAGGTCAGCCTTTACGACATAGACAAGGACAGGTTGGAAGTGGTGGCGGGCTTTTGCTCCCGCATGGCGGAAGCCCGTTCCAGCAGGATATCCCTGACTCGTACCTCGAAACTTTCCCAGGCACTGCAAGACGCCTCTTTCGTCATCGCCCAGATCCGGGTGGGGGGTAACGCCGCCCGACTGGAGGACGAGCGGCTGGGAATGCGCCATGGTCTTATCGGCCAGGAGACAACCGGCATAGGCGGTTTTGCCAAGGCCCTCCGCACTGTCCCGGCCATGCTGGAGATCGCCGATGCCATGGAAGATCACTGTCCCCGTTCTTTCCTCATCAACTTCACCAACCCCTCGGGCATAGTCACCGAGGCGCTTATAAAGCACAGCAGAGTCAAGTCCATCGGTCTTTGCAACATTCCCCTAAACTTCTATATCGACGTGGCGCGCGCTTTTTCCGCCGGCCGGGAGGACGTGCGGCTGGACTACATCGGGCTTAACCACCTGAGCTGGGTCCGCCGGGCAGAGATAGAGGGAAAGGACGTGACAACGAAGATACTGGAATGGTCAGACGCTCCCGGCAGGCCGGCCAACCTGGAGGAGCTGGACTATCCAAACGAATTTGTAAAAGCCCTGGGAATGATTCCCATGCATTACCTGCGTTACTACTACATGACCGGTGACATGCTTAAAAAGCAGCAGGAGAAGACCAGGGTCCGGGCCGAAGAGGTCATGGAGATCGAGTCCGAACTTATGAATATCTACATTGACCCGGAAAACAGTGAAAAACCGCAGATGCTCTCCCGGCGCGGAGGGGCCCATTACTCGCTTGCAGCACTTGAACTCATGGAGTCGATCTACTTCGACAGGAATGACGTCCAGGTGCTTGGCGTGCGTAACAACGGCGTTATCCCCGGCCTTTCTCCTGACGCCGCAATCGAGGTCCCCTGCCGGGTGGGGACCGGCGGAGCCGCGCCCCTGCCACTTGCGCCGCCGCAGCCGGCCATAAAAGGGCTCATCGAGGCGGTGAAAGCTTATGAAGAGCTCACGGTAGAAGCTGCAGCAAAAGGCGATTATGACAAGGCCCTGCTCGCACTGGCGGTCCATCCGCTCGGACCGGATGCCGACCATGCAGAAGCAGTGCTTACAGATATCATCGACACGCACGGTATGGATATTTTTGACGGGCATTAAGATGTGAAAGGAGAGGACGGAGATGGCAAAACCGGCTTTAATAGGAGGCAAGCCTCTAAGGAGCGTTAAGAACAATCCCTGGCCCAAGTGGCCGGTATGGGGAGAGCCGGAGAAGAAGGCATTGGAAAAAGCGCTCGACTCCGGGGTGTGGTCCTATAACGGTCCCCGAGAGAAGCAGTTCAACAAGGCATTCGCCAGGTTCGCCGGGTCCCGCTACGTTATCTGTGCGGCCAACGGCACGGTGACCTTACAGCTCGCACTCGAGGCCCTCGACATAGGCTACGGCGACGAGGTCATTGTGCCGGGGCTTACGTGGCAGGCGACAGCAGCCGCGGTGGTTGACGTAAACGCAGTGCCCGTGCTGGTTGATGTAGACCCGGAAAGCTGGTGCATAGACCCCGCCGCAGTGGAAGCGGCAATAACCGGGCGCACCAGGGCCATCATTCCCGTCCATCTTTACGGCTCTATCGCGGACATGGACGCAATCATGAAGACAGCACGCAAGCATAAGCTCGCGGTCATAGAAGACTGCGCCCATCAGCATGGCTCTACCTGGAAGGGAAAGCACGTGGGGACCTTTGGAGACGTCGGCAGCTTCAGCCTCCAGCTCTCCAAGGTCCTGACCGCAGGAGAAGGCGGGGTTCTCACCACTTCGCAGCAGGAACTCAACACCAGGCTCGACGCGCTCCGAAACTGCGGCAGAAGACCCAAGCAGGAAAAGGCCACTGACAAGGGCGCAGGGGAGTACGGCTCGGAAGGAGACCTCATCCAGTCCGGAAACTACAGGATAACCGAGTGGCAGGCAGCAATACTGGTCGAGCAATTGAAGCGACTTCCCGCACAGGTCAAAAAGCGCGATCAGAACGCAATGTATCTCAACAGCCTCCTTAACAAAATAGAAGGCGTATCACCAATGAAGCGGGACAAGCGGACCACGTCGCAGAGCTACTTCAACTTCGCCTTCCGATATCATGCCCGGGCCTTTCAGGGACTTCCCGCGGACACTTTCCGAAAAGCCCTGGCCAAGGAGCTCGGCACAGGGGTCGAGCCATGTTACTTTCCGTTAAACAATGACCCTTTGTACAAGCCACTCACCAAGCGCCGCTATAACATAAACAAGGAGCAGCGGCGCAGGATAGACCCTTCACGGTTCCGGCTGCCGGTGTGCGAGAAGGCGTTCAAAGAGGAGTCGGTGTGTTTTCATCATTCCATCCTGCTGGGGACCAGAAAGGACATGGACCAGATAGCTGAAGCAGTGGTCAAGATCAGGGACAACGCACACCTGTTGCTTCCGGCTTAAGCGGGAAAAAGCGCATGGAATACGTGCTGGCGGTTGACGGCGGGAACTCGAAGACGCTTGCCGCGGTTGCAAACGCCAAAGGCGAGCTTCTTTCCCTGGTGCGGGATGCCGGGTGCAACTACCAGGGCATCGGCAGGGACCGGGCAAGAGATGTCCTTTCACGTAGCATTACCGAGGCTCTTAACAAAGCAGGCGTAGAAAGAGTACAAGCCGTATGTTACGGCATTGCCGGCGCGGACCGCGACAAGGACTTCCGGGTCATAAGGGACATACTCGGTCCCTTGAACCCGGCGCCGGATATGATACTGGTCAACGACACCCAACTGGCCCTCCGTGCCGGGACCAGTGATGGAGTGGGCGTCGCCCTGATCGGGGGTGCAGGTTCCAACTGCATAGGTCAAGGCAGGGACGGGAGAATAAAGAAGGCATGGGGACTGGGTCCCTTGACCGGTGACAAGGCCAATGCATCGTCTCTGGGACATGACGCAGTGGTGGCTGCCATGAAGGGAAGGGACGGCCGCGCCGCTCCCACCATGCTTGAGACGCTTTTGCAAAACGCGCTCGGGCTGGACTCCCTGGAGGACATCATCGAGGCCGACTTCAAGGACTCGGGGGTTGAGGTAGACTTCTTAAGCCTGGCTCCCCTGGTCTTCAACGCGGCAAGTGAAGGAGATCAAGCTGCGCTGTCCATACTCGAGTCTCACGGTCATGCCGCGGCAGAAGCCGCCCTGGCAGTGATGCGGGCATTGTTCTCCAAGGACGACGAGGTCCCCCTGGTGCTGGGAGGGAGCGTACTTCAGAAAGGAGACCATCCCGCGCTTACAGACACCATTAAAAAACGGGTGACAGAGGAGTTTCCTAAAGTCAGGTTCCAGGTGCTTGCCGACCATCCCCTGTTGGGAGGGATACTCCTGGCCCTGGACAGGGTTCTCGGCAAGACCCCACGGGAGGTCGAGGACAAGGCAAGGCAGGAGATTGCCGGCCGCGTCTCCATCATGGAGAGCGAGCTGTAACCAGCAGGCCGCAATGAAAGAGACGAGTATAGAGGATTGGACATAAAAAACTGCAAAGCTTAACCGCTCGAGGAGGAGTCACATGAAAAAGGTGAGAGTTGCCATAGTAGGCACCGGCTTTATAGGCGACTATCATGCCCGGGCCATCCAGAACGTAGGCGGCGCAGAAATGGTTGCCGCCTGCGGCAGAACCAAAGAGTCCTCACAGGATTTCGCCGCAAAGTACGGCATACCGCACTGGACAATAAAGGCCCACACCCTGGCGCGGCGCGACGACGTTGACGCGGTGATCATCGGCATACCCAACAAGTACCACGCTCCCTACTCCATCGCCATGATAGAGGGAGGCAAGGACGTGCTCATCGAGAAGCCGCTGGCCATGACTACGGGCGAGGGAGAGAAAATCATCCGGGCGGCGAAGGACCACAAGCGGCAGGTAATGGCCGGCCACATGTGGCGCTTTGACAACGAGGTCAATTACATAAAGAACGTCATCAAGAGCGGCCGGCTGGGCAGCGTGGTGAAGACCAAGGGCTACGGCATTCACGTAAACTGGGGACCGCCGGGATGGTTCGTTGACAAGAAGCTCGCCGGAGGCGGGTCCCTGCCCGACATGGGCGTCCACGCCATTGACACCGCGCGCTTCATTATGGGGGACCCCAAACCAAAGCGGGTCTATGCCATGACCGGGACATACTACGGCAACTACAACGTGGACGATACCGCGGTGCTCATGATCACCTGGGACAACGGGGCAACCTCTGTGGTGGAAAGCGGATGGTGGCAGCCTCACGCCGACGGGCCCGAGGCGGCCACACAACTCTTTTGCACCAGGGGATACGCAAGCCTCTTCCCCACCGAGCTCAAGTTGAGCGTGCAAGGACATGCCGGAAGGTTCGTGCCCTCCATGCCGGAAAGGGCGGAGCACTGCGACCAGGGAATGTATGACCGGCAGATGCTTCACTTCCTGGAATGCGTCCGCAAAAGAAAGACACCCTCGCCCGGGCTGAAGGAAGGACAGGCGGTAATGAGGATTGTAGAAGGAGCCTACAAGTCGTCCCGCATCGGACAGGCGGTTAAGCTGTGAAGCATGGTAACACGAGCTGGTAGTTGTTCACATTTGTTTTTGTCACTTACAAAAACTGTTCTTGTGTGCAAGCGGCCTTCTTCGCGACTAAAGTCGCTCGCACGCAGCTTATAAATTTTAATGTGATCCGCCACTAGTACTCTGACCGCCAGCTAATGTCGGGTTGATTAATTTCAACCAATCACTAT
>CAYQTK010000208.1:0-7777 GCA_964420375.1 uncultured bacterium | reverse complement strand
CAAGACAGCGCCGCAAAAGTAAATTAAACCTCCGTTTCGCAACGGGCACTAATTAAACAGGGGGCGGTAGACCCTGGCAGGTAAATACCTGGGGGAAGGAGACGCGGGAATGAACCTATCTTCCCTGCTTACGGAAAACGTGGAGCGGTGCGGCGAGTACCCCCTGCTGCATTTCCAGGGGGAGACCCTGACCAACCGGGAGATGGACCAGATGGTCAACCGGGTGGCCTCCGGGCTCGCCGAACTCGGAGTCCACCAGGGCGACCGGGTGGCCCTGGTCATGGGAAACTCGCCGGAGCTAATCGCAGCCATGTTCGCCTGCTTCAAGATCGGCGCGTGGGCAATGCCGGTGGTGTTGTCCTTGAAGCCCTACGAGTTCGCCCTGATCCTCGACGACGCCGGGCCAACCACCCTGATCGCCCAGAGCATGTTCTGCGACTGCCTGCAACTGCCGGTGAAGGATGAAGGCGCCATAAGCTACAAGGTCATGGCGGGCAAGGGAAAGCTGCCCGAAGGATGGATGAGTTGGGACGACTGGCTGGTGGGACAGAACGACCGGTTCGAAGAAAAGGACTGCGAACCTGACGACGTGACCCTGCTTCTGTATACCTCGGGTACGACCGGGAACCCCAAAGGGGTCATGCTCTCCCACATGAACCTCTACTCCAACGCCATGAACAGCGCCCGTTCCCAGGGGCTTAAACAAGGAGAGAAAAGCCTGGCAGTGCTGCCTTTAAACCATTCCTTCGGCATCACCGCTTTCCTGGCCTCGGTGGTCTATGGAATGGAGGTCGTGCTCATGCCCCGCTTCGATCCCCTCCAGGTCATGGAGTCCATATCAAGGTTCCGGGTGGAAAGCACGGCCATGGTGCCCACCATGCTGGCCTTCATCCTTGAATGCCCCGAACGGGAAAAATACGACCTCAAAAGCCTGCAACGCGTCGTGGTGGGCGCCGCTCCGCTCAGCCCCCGACTGCGCGAGCGTTTCGAGGAGGCCTACCCTCACGTCCGGATATTGGAAGCCTACGGGCTTACCGAGGCCAGCCCCGCGGTTACGGTGACCCGGCCGGACCGCCCGGCACGACCCGGGTCGGTGGGCCAGAGCCTTGAGAACCAGGAGGTCTGTATCATGGGCCCGGAAGGCCGTATCCTCGGGGCCGGCGAGGTCGGCGAGGTATGCACCCGGGGACCTCACGTGATGGCGGGATACTATCACCGGCCGGAGGAAACCAAACAGGCCGTATGCGACGGCTGGCTGCACACCGGCGACGCCGGATACCTTGACGAGGACGGATACCTGTTTTTGACCGAAAGGATGAAAGACCTGATCATCCGTGGCGGAGAGAACGTGTATCCTTCCGACGTGGAGTCCGTGCTGCGCGATCATTTCGCCGTAAAAGAGGCCGCGGTGGTGGGCGTTCCTCACGAGATTTACGGCGAGGAAGTTGTCGCGGTAGCGGTCAAAAAGCCTGACGCAGAGGTCAGCAAGGAGGAGCTCTTGGATTATTGCCGCGAGAACCTCGCGCCCTACCAGGTGCCCGCCAGGATCGTCTTTACCACCATCCTGCCCCGAACGCCCATGGGAAAGGTAAGAAAACGGGATATTAGAAACCAGGTCGGAGGAATGGTGAGCTCCGGGGAAGAGTGAACGGCTTTTAAGGTTGGCGCTTGATGTTAAGCACATTTTCGTGAAGCAAGCTTACCGGCACAAAGCACTAGTCAATATAATTCGTGCGAGCGACTTTAGTCGCGACTTATAAACTTTGATGTGGTCCGCTGCTGTTTTTTCAAACGAAAAAGGAGGCTAAGAAAAACTGCGAAAGTCGCGGCTGAAGCCGCTCGCACGACTTTTTCTTATTCCATAAAAAACGTTTGACAACGCACTAGAATCGTTGCGTTTAAAAGGCCGTCTTTATAAAGGAGCAGCGAACATGAAGTCCAAGCAGAGAAGGGAGCAGATACTGCGGGCGGCGACCTCGGTGTTCGCCGCCAAGGGGTACTACCGCGCGTCGATTACCGACATCATCAAGGAGAGCGGCATAGCGAGGGGCACGTTCTACCTTTACTTCGAGAGCAAGCGGGAGGTATTTGCCGAGCTGGTCGACATACTCATGGTGAGGCTTAACAGCGCCATGACCCGAATAGACCTGTCGCCCGGAAACCCGCCCTGGCAGGAGCAGCTCCTTACCAATACCATAAGGATCGCGACCATACTTCTGGAAGACAAGGACCTCACCATGATCCTCTACAACCACGCCCTGGGTCTTGACGAAGACTTCGACCGGAAAATCCGCGAGTTCTACCAGGCACTCACTGCGAGGACCGAAGGGGCCATTAAGCTCGGCCAGGACATGGGCCTGGTCAGGAAAGACATCCGGCCCTGGCTCGCCGCCCACCACATCGTGGGCAGCGTAAAAGAGGTCATGTTCCGCGTCTCCCAGGAAGAGGACAACGACATATCCGTAAAAAAGCTCTCTGAAGAGCTGATGAGCTACTCCATCCGGGGACTGCTCGAAAAGCCCGAGACCTCCCGGAAAGGCGGAAGTAAAGCAAAAAGATAGATCAGCCACAATAAGACATCACAACCGCAATTGCTTACTGCTTCAAGAAGCTAAAAAGAGGTGATATTTATGTTTCATCCGGCTAATGAGCAGGGTGAGCATCCTGTAACAAGGAGTGTTTAAAGCATTGGGGACCCAGTCGGGGAGAATATGGCGACAAGAGAATGCAGCGCAATTCGGTTTTTGATCATGGAGCTCGGGTGGCATTGGACGACTTTAAAAATCGATATACAAGAGCCACAAAGCACTTCTTAAAGGGGCAAAACGGTTCAAACTCCGATTGACTTTATGTTGTCCGCAATGTTAGTGTTTTGTCACTCAAATAAAGGGGAACAGGGCCGACGAAAATCGCGGCTAGAACCGCTCGTACGATTCTCTTCTATTCCCCGAGAAGCATTTGACAGAGCACTGGGCTGATTAGCAACATCCTCTGCAAAGGAGAACAAGATGGATCATATGCAGCCTCCACCCACGCATGGAATGCAGGATCCCGGACAGCAGCAACAGGTCGGATCCGGTTTCGGTCCTCCCCGCGTGCCGGGGCAGCCTGTTCCCCCCATGGAAGCGATGAAGCACTCGGGGGTCGGCATAGCCTCTTTTATCATGTCCATCCTGCTGGGGATATTCATGTTTTTGCTCATTGCCATCGCCGGGCTAATGGCTGCCGAGGCAGGGGGAGCCATGGACGAGGAGTCTATGGGGGCAGTTATACTCGGTCTCTTCCTGCTGGCTGCCCTGGGACTGGAAGTAGTAGCTATCATTCTGGGGATTGTTGGGATGTTTCAAAAGCAAAGAAAGAAGGTTTTCGCCATTCTGGGCATAGTCTTCAGCGGGCTTACCTTGGTCGGTGTTGTTTTTCTGATCATTGTCGGCTTGGCCATGGGAGCGTGACAGCGCCCTCCTGCCGTATATGAACGATTGTGAAAGCCCCCCGACTTTGACAATAAAACCGCCTTCTTAATTCGAAAACACCTCATACGGCGCCATTAAATACGGCCGCCCTTCATATCTCCTCTCTCGGACAGCAGATGCATATAAAGCTCCTCCTGCTGTCTGACCATGAGGTCTATGTCGAACTCGGTGACCTTTTGCCTGCCTGCACTGCCGAACGCTCGCGCGGCTTGCGGGTCTTTCAGAAGCTCGGTCACGTAATCGGCAAGCCCGGCAACGTCTCCGGGCTTGACAAGCCAACCGTTCACCCCGTCGGCCACCGCCTCTGACGCCCCGTCCACCCGCGTGCCCACAACAGGCACGGACGCGGCCATTGCCTGGGGATACACGCGGGGCAGTCCCTCCCACAGGCTGGTCAGGACCAGCACGTCTGCCGCGTGCAAAAGCTCCGGCACGTCGCGCCTCCAGCCGAGAAGATGCACCCTGTTTTCCAGGCCGTGCGCCTGCACCGCGTCCTCCATGGCCGGCCGGAGAACGCCGTCGCCCGCTACTGCAAAAAAGGCCTCCGGCATCCGCTCGGCCACAATCGCGGCCATCTTGACGAAGTCCGTGGGGTTCTTCTGCGGTTTGAAGCAGGCGATCATGAGGACCAGGGGCGCGTCTTCGGGAACACCCAGTTCCTTTTTGACTTCGGCTTCATTAACGTCGGTCCGGTCGAACTCGGATATCCTGATCCCGCTTCTTATCACCCGGCTGCATGAAGGATCGGCTATGGAAAGTCCCTGTGCCTTGTCAAGGTTGGCCTGGCTTACGGCGATAACGTAGTCGGTGACCCGGGCGGTGAGCCGTTCCGCGGCCAGGAAGGCGTATCGCACCGGCAGCCGCTGGTAGTCGTTAAACCCGAACCCGTGATAGGTGTGGACGATGAGGGGAACGCCCGCAAGCCATGCAGCCCATCTGCCCAGGACGCCCGCCTTCGAGCTGTGAGTGTGCACGATGACCGGAAGCCCCGACATTTTGACCTCGTCTTTCAACATCGCCCGGAGTTGCCACAGCGCGTTCATGTCCTTCCAGGGACGGACCTCGCGGACGAGCTCGGGCACTATCTCGAAGTCAAGATCGGGTATGGCCGAGGCCTCATCGTTCAGGATGCCTCCGTCGCCGCAGTAGAGCGCCACGGAAAACCGCGACCGGTCCAGGTGCTCGACGGTGTAAAGGGTGTTCTGCTGCGCGCCTCCCAGCTCGAGCCTGGTTATGATGTGAACCACACGCGCTTTCATTTCAACCCGGACCTTTCCATAATCGCGAGAGGAACTCGTGCTTTATCAAACGAAATAAAGACAAAAAAAACTGCGAAAATCGCGGTATCAGCCGCTTGCACGACTTTCTCTTTTTCCGTAAAAAACGTTTGACAAAGCACTAATGTATTGCCAAGCTCCCACTGACGCTTGGTGTGCGAGCGACTTCAGTCGCGATTTACGTTGCTCGCACGACTTTCTCTTTTTCCGAAAAAAAACGTTTGACAAAGCACTAATGTATTGCCAAGCTCCCACTGACGCTTGGTGTGCGAGCGACTTCAGTCGCGATTTACGTTGCTTGCACGAAAAATTTCTGTCTTTTAATCAACAAAAATCGCTTTACAGAACACTACATGGTGTTCTCAGCAGCCTCCTTGCCCTCGAGGATGGCGGCCTCCATGGTCGAGTACTCCCAGCGGCCGTACCTGCCGGCAGGCTCGACCGAGACTTCTTGCAGATATGCAAATATCTTCTCCAGCGATTCCGCCCGGGCATGGTCATAAACCACGTAGCCGTAGTCTATTATAAACGTATCCATAAGCTCGATGCGGTGGGAACTTTCGTCCCATAACGGAAGCGACTTGAACTCGGCTAGCGCCTTGTCAACCATGCCTTCAAGCCCGGCCTTCTGCTCCGGACCCAGAAGTCCCGGCAAGGTGATCTCCAGGTAAAGAGAGTTCATGCCCTCTTCTGCAGGAGCGAAGTTGGAGTAAAAGCCGATCCGGTGGAACGAATAGCCGGGCTCGGGGATGTAAATCCAGTGCCGGTCGGTGAGCGGAGGACCGGCGATACCCAGGTTGATGCACAACACGGACAGGACCCGCAGCTTGTCCGCAGCCTCCCGCACGTCCGGGGGAACATCACGGATAATCCCTAAGAGCTCGGGAAGGGCAATGGTGGATATCAGGGCGTCGTAGTATACCTCCTCCCCGGTGGAAAGCACGGCGCGGCGCTCGCCAGGGATCACTTCCATAAGGGCGCTGCCGGTCTCCACCGGCTTTACAAGCTCGCCCGAAAGCGCCCGCGGCAGGGCCTCGATTCCCGGCCGCGGATAGTAAAAGTCCACGTTGTAGCCGAACTCCGACTCCTGGATGCCCAGAGCGCCGTTTACCACTTCGCGCAGACCGGGCCGGGGAATGCTCCAGCCTACCCAGTCGGTGGTGAGCTCTTTAAGGTCCGTCTTGAAGAACTTTTCGTTCCAGGGCTGGAAGAAGTGCCTGGCAAACCCTTTTCCAAAGGTGTAATGAATCCACTCCTCGAAGTTGCCCGGCCGGAAGGACTCCACTAAAGACTCGGTAATGGCCTGGACAAACCCCACCAGGCAGTCGCGGACAACCTTTGCAGGAAGGCCGTAGGTGTTGGCCTGGAAAGGGTAGGGGGTAAGCACGTTATTGGAGTATATGGACGACCGGCGGTGATGGGTGACAAGCTCGGGACCCAGGAGATTCTGCACCAGCCCTCTCACGTAATCGTTGCGCACGTGAAGAAGGTGGCCGCCGTAATCGAAGTGAAAGCCGTCCTTTTTCTCCGTCTTGCAAAGTCCGCCCGGCCGGTCCTCTTTCTCGATGATCCGGTAGTTGCGCTCGCCCAGGTGATACGCCGTTGACAACCCCGCCAGCCCGGCGCCGGCTATTAATCGCATCAAATCCTCCGTCAGTACTTACTTCACAACATGGAAAGAAACCCCTCTTTACATCCGGGGGCACCGCCCCGACTCGGGTCTTTTCCTCTCTTCATTTAGATTAACACGAAACCGGGCAAGATTCGCACGCGCTCAGACATTGAACTTGAAACGGATGACGTCTCCGTCGCATACAATATAGTCCTTGCCCTCCTGGCGGACAAGGGCCTGCTTTTTGGCCGCGGCCTCCGAACCCGCGCGCACGAAGTCTTCATAAGAGACAACCTCTGCTTTTATGAAGCCCTTCTCGAAATCGGTGTGGATGGCGCCCGCAGCCTGGGGCGCGCGCGTCCCACCCGGCACGGTCCAGGCGCGCAGCTCGGGGCCGACCTTGGTATAAAAGGTTATAAGCCCCAGCGCCTCGTATCCCGCCCGCACAATCGCGGAAAGCCCCTCGATCTTAAGACCCATCTCCTCCCGGAACTCGGCCCTCTCGTCCTCGGAAAGCTCGTGGATCTCCGACTCCAAAAGCGCGTAAAAAGGCGCTGCCGGCCGGGCCGCGGAGTCGGCGTACTCCTTTAAATACCGGTAGTGCTCCGAGTCCGGCTCTCCATCTGCGTCAAGCTCCAGTGCGTCCTCCCCGAGGTTGGCCACGTAAAACAGCGGCTTCAAGGTCAACGGGGACATGGACCGCAGCACGTCCAGTTCTTCCGGGGAAAGCTCCATTGCGGAAACCGGGGCCCCACTGTGGAGGCCGGCGATGATACGGCTGTAAAGCTCGACCTCGACAGCGGCCGACTTGTCGCCGGTGCGGAGAAGCTTCTCCGACTTCTCCTTTCTGCGCTCCGCCCATTGCAGGTCCTTTTGCAAAAGCTCGAACTCGACTATCTGCGCGTCGCGCACCGGGTCCACCCCGGAGACCGACTCGTGAAAGCCCACCGACGGGTCTTCGAAGCAACGGACCACGTGGGCTATGGAGTCCACGTTGCGGATGTTGTCCAGGAACTCGTTGCCCATGCCCTCGCCCGAGGAAGCGCCGCGCACCAGGCCCGCAATGTCCACGAACTCGAGGCAGGAAGGGACCACCCGCTCCGGCTCGAGCAGGCGGGCAAGCTCATAAAGCCGTTGGTCGGGGACCTCGGCGGTGCCCACGTGAGGAGAAGTGGTGCAGAAAGGGTAGTTCTCCGCAGCAGCGCCCGCAGCAGTCAGAGCATTGAAAAGCGTTGACTTGCCCACGTTGGGAAGCCCCACTATTCCGCAAGTAAAGCCCATATGAGAAGCATAACATTAACAAGGGCGGGATTAAATGAGCATGTCCTGCCTCTATTTAGTTCCCGATGCAAAACTCCGTTTTTAGGAGTGCGCCTGCCTGTGCCGGACACGCCTGCCTGTGCGGACACGCAGAC
>CAYQTK010000207.1:0-7780 GCA_964420375.1 uncultured bacterium | reverse complement strand
TTCAAGTATTTTTTATGTTATGGGCTAAAAAAGTGCGCTTATTTTGGGACTAGTGTCTTGTCAAGCTTACACTGACGCATAGTGTGCGGGCGACGGAAGTCGCGACTAAAAGTCGCTCGCACGAAGAAGGTCTGTCATGTAAGCGACGGAAAAAACTTAACAGAGCACTAGTTGGAATGACGGAAAAAGCTCAGGAAATTCTTTATTGATGCCCAAATTGCGAAATATTTCCTGTCTGCCGGGAGGTTTTTATGAACGGTTTTGCAAGACGCGATTTTATGGCCATGGCCGCGGGCGGAGCTGCTGGCCTGGTATGTGCGCCCGCTTTGGCCGGCTCGGGTGTATTTTACGAGTCCGGTCTCAAGCTTTTGAAGATGGGCGAGGTCCAGCCAGCGGGCTGGATCAAAGAGCAACTGAGGCGTGACTTAAAGTACGGCATCACCGGCCATTACGACAAGATCAATCCCACGGTCTCCCACGACCTTTTCGGAGCGAATAAAAGAAAAAGCTCGCCTCTGGGCATTCCTGTAATAACCGTTAACAAGCGGCCCGCCTGGTGGAGCGGCGAGCACGAGGGCTACTGGAAGGACGCGGTAACGCGGAGCGCTTTTTTGATTGGAGACCAAGAGTACATGGCCCGCGCCACGGGCTGGATGGAGCGTATCCTCGACAACCAGGGCAGGGACGGATACATCGGCATCTACGAGCGGGGCAACCGGTTTGACCACGTCGGCGAGAACGGCGAGCTGTGGACCCAGAGCAGGATCATGGTGGCCATGCTCGCCTACCAGGAGTTCACCGGCGAGATGAGCGTACTCGAGTCCGTAAAAAAAGCCGTAGAGCTCACCATGTCCAGGTACGGTCTTCGAAACAGCTACTTCAAAAACGCCCGCTCAAAAATTTTCAGCGGCGGCATAAGCCACGGGCTCGCGTTCGCGGACGTGCTGGAATGGCTTTACAGGAAAACCGGGGACGATGATTACAAGCGCTTTGCCGAGTTCCTCTACAAAGACTTCAGTAAACACTGCGAGTGCAACAACGACATTGCCCTGCACAGGCTGCTCGACCGGGAGAGGAAGTTTTATCTTCATGGTCCGCACATTGCCGAGCACTTCATGATACCCTTCTTTTTGGCCCGCACCACCGACAAAGAAAAGTATCACCGGGCAGCCAAGAACGCCATGCACAAGCTCCGCTATCACCAGACCCCCGGCAAAGCGCTGGTGAGCTATGAGAACGTGAACGGCGACAGGGGCAATGCCGACGCGCTTTACGAGTACTGCTCGATCACCGAGATGGTCATCAGCCTCATCCGGGTCATGCAGTTCACCGGCAGCATCGAGGCCGCGGACATGGTCGAGAAGATGACCATGAACGCCGGACAGGGAGCGCGACTCCCGGATCTCGAGGCCTGTTCGTACCTGACATCGGACAACCGACAAAACATAAACAGCTACGGCCACCTGGGAAGGGAAGGATACAGCGCGTCCCACTTTGCTGCGGCGTGCTGCACCCTGAACGCCGGACGACTCATGCCTCATTACGTATCCGGCATGTGGATGAAAAGTGAAAGGCCCCCGGGCCTGGCAGCAATGCTCTACGGTCCGTGCGAGCTGAAAACCGAGGTCTCGGGGGTGAAAGTCAGGATAAAAGAAGATACGCAATACCCCTTCTCCGACAGGGTTACGTTCCACGTAGAGCCGGAATCACCGATAAGCTTTTCACTGCTTCTCAGAAAGCCGCGGTTTGTAAAAGCCGTGAAGGTCCGGGCTGCGGGTTGTAAGGTCAAGAACAGAGGAGAGTTCCTGGAGATAAGAAAACAATGGAACAAGGGAGAAAAGGTGGCCGCGAGTATGGTTCCCCGAGTGGAAACCGTGCGCAACCCTGAGGAAGCTTTGCAGAGGAAAAAAGAATTTTATCTGCAAAGGGGCCCGCTGCTCTTCGCGTTTAAGGTTCCTGCTCGTCTGGAAAAGGTCCGCGAACACAACGGAAGCGGGTTTTATGATTACGATATATCCCCTGCAAAGAGCGTGGACACCGATTACAGGCTGATAGAAGGCGCTGGCTTTGAAATAGTTGAAAACCGGGGAGCAGACCCCGACCGGCCATGGAGTGAAGCGCCGATAAGCCTTGCCGGCGAGATGCGTGATGAGAAGGGCAGGCCGCTCAAAAAAGAGCTGGTGCCGGAGGGCTGCACCATACTAAGAAGAGTGTCTTTTCACCGGCGGTAGTCCCACGGCGTGTTGATCTGTGATGTTCATTTTCCTCGGCGGATTCTCAAGTTCTGCGGGATACATTTTTTTGAATGAACAGTCTGCCGTATTTGCTCCCAGATTTTGAAACAAGTATGTTTACAAGGCGAGCGACGAAAGTCTCGACAGGAGCAGCTTGCAAGTATCATTATATTTTTTACAGAGCACGACAAACCCGGACAGTGCAGCCTTACAACCACATTCTCTTTTGGCTTTTATAGGCCAAATATCTCTCGCCAAAGGCGGCCAGCATGGAGTTTTCCTAATGTCAGTTTAATTAGTTTCCGTTTCGAAACGGAGGTTTAATTTACTTTTGCGGCGCTGTTTTTCGAGTGCAGCAGCAAGCTGTCCGCTTTTTCCGCCGGGAAGCTTGCTTGTCGGAAATGCGCTCCACAAAAGGACCACAGTTTACGAGGCGACTCTTTTAAGCTCCGGCAAGCCGGAACTTATGAAAGCGAAAGCAAGCGTGCCTGTCTGCCCTGTCTGCGTGTCCGCACAGGCAGGCGGAACGCACAGGCAGGCGCACTCCGAAAACGGAGTTTTGCGGGAGCTAATTAAAAGTCCATCCGGCAAAGGAGTATGTGAGCAGGGATGCGACCGCCGTTTCCCAGTTGCACCTTAAAAATGTAATGATAAAATTTTTTTAAGCCGGATTTTGAAACCCAGGAGGTGAGGCTTATGGCACCCAGGATAGAAGATTACCGGTTCGGCAGCATAACCGTGGACGGCAAGGTCTATAAGCAGGACGTGATCATCCTGCCCCACGGCGTCAGCCCCGAGTGGTGGAGAAAGGACGGCCACAGCCTCGATCCCGAGGACCTGGACGATGTGGTAAAGGAAAAGCCCGAGACACTGATAGTGGGCTGCGGAGCGTACGGGGCCTTGAAGGTTCCCCACTCCACCCGGAAGTGGCTCGAAGACCAGGGGATCGAGGTCCAAGCCATACCCTCCAAGGAGGCCTGCGACATGTACAACGAGCTTGCGGAAAAGAAGAAAGTTGTTGCGGGCTTGCATCTTACCTGTTGATACCGGAACTACGGCCCCACCGCTCCCTCAAGTGGCTTTTATCATATGCCTGACGTGGCATTGCATTTAATTCCGTGATCCGCTAAGATTTTGTGCATAGGGAAAATCAAAATTATAAAAGAACGAGGGTACGATTGAAGGAAAGTAAAAGTAGACGGAAAAAGAAATCAGGGAAAAAGAAAACAACCTCCGCCCGTCGCAAAGGCGGCCAGGAACGATCAGCCGGCAAAAAAGCGGCACAGGCCCAAAAAACCAAGTCAACCGAGGCCAAGGCAAAACCCAAGACACCGCGTACTAAAAAACCCCCTGACATGACCGTCGAGGAATGGCAGGTGAGCCTCCGCCGCGAGTTCGGGGAGGTCCAGGACTTCAAGATGGAGAACATCGGCGGCGAGCCCGTTTTTTCGGAGTTCATCATCGAGAACCCCGACACGGGCGGAAAGTACAGGGTGGCTATCCGAGGCGAGAAGCCGGGAGACAACTACTGCTCCTGCCCGGACTTCGCCATAAACACGCTGGGAACCTGCAAGCATATCGAGTTCACGCTGGCAAGACTCCGCGAGCAGCCCGGCGCGGACAAGGCTTTCCAAAAAGGGTTCCAGCCCTCTTATTCGTCGGTGTACCTTCGTTACGGCATGAGCAGGGAAGTCGTGTTCAAATTGGGGACGGACTGCCCGCCCAAGCTCAAGCCCCTGGCTTACCAATACTTTGACGAAAACAACGTGCTCATGCCGGAGAGCTTTTTCTCTTTTGACGAGTTCTTGAAGAAAGCCGGCAAGATAAAGCACGAGCTGCGCTGCTACGAGGACGCCTTGCAGTACATCGCGCATGTCAGGGACCAGCGGCACCTGCAAGAAAAAGTGGACAAGGCGTTCCCCGACGGAGAACACAGCAGCGCTTTCGACAACCTGCTCAAGGTTTCCCTCTATCCCTACCAGAAAAAAGGAGCGCTTTTTGCCGCCGGGGCGGGCCGCTCGATCATTGCCGACGAGATGGGACTCGGCAAGACCATCCAGGCCATTGCCGCGGTGGAGATACTGGCCTGGCTTGCAGGAGTAGAGCGGGTACTGGTGGTGTGTCCGGCATCGCTCAAGCACCAGTGGAAGGATGAGATCGAACGTTTCTCAAGCCGCTCCTGCGAGGTCATCGAGGGCGGAGTGTATAACCGCCGGCGGATTTATAAAAAGGACTGCTTTTATAAGCTTATAAACTACGAACTTGTCTACCGGGACGACGACAACATCAAGAGCTGGTCACCGGACCTGATCATCCTCGACGAGGCCCAGCGCATCAAGAACTGGAAGACCAAAACCGCCCAAAGCGTGAAAAGCCTGGAATCGCAATACGCCATTGTCTTGACCGGCACGCCGTTAGAGAACCGGTTGGAGGAGCTCCATTCCATCACCGAGTTCGTGGACCGGTTCCATCTGGGACCGCGCTTCAGGTTCCTGCACGAGCACCAGTTAACCGACGAAGCCGGAATGGTGGTCGGTTATAAGAACCTCTCCAGCGTCTCGCAGACCCTCTCGCCAGTGCTTATCCGCCGGAGCAAAGAAGAGGTCTTGACTGAGCTTCCCGAGCGGCTGGAGAAGAAGTACTTCGTGGACATGACCCGCGAGCAGATAAAGTATCACGAAGAGAACCGCGAGACAGTGGCGCGGCTGGTGGCGAAGTGGCGGCGGTTTCATTATCTCTCCGAGACCGAGCAGCGCATCATGATGATGGCTCTCCAGAACATGAGGATGTCGTGCAACAGCACCTACCTTCTGGACAAAGAGACAGATTACGGCTACAAGGCTGACGAGCTTGTGGCCCTCCTGGAGGACATCTTCGAGGACCCGGAGGCCAAGGCGGTGGTATTCAGCCAGTGGCTGGGCACGCACGAGCTCATCATCCGGCGCCTTAACGGCAACGGGTGGGGATACGCCTTCCTCCACGGCGGCGTGCCCAGCAGCAAGAGAAAGGACCTGATCCAAAGATTTAAAAGCGACCCCGCCTGCCGGCTGTTCCTCTCCACCGAGGCCGGCGGAGTGGGAATGAACCTGCAAACCGCAACAGCAGTGATCAACATGGACCTGCCCTGGAACCCCGCGGTGCTCGAGCAGCGGATAGGAAGGGTCCACCGTTTGGGCCAGCACCGGCCGGTCAGGGTGGTCAACTTTATAGCCGGAAACACCATCGAACACGGCATGCTGTCTTTGCTGTCCTTCAAGAAGTCGCTGTTCTCCGGAGTGCTCGACGGAGGACAGGACGAGGTCTTCCTGGGAGGGTCCCGGCTTAAGCGCTTCATGGATTCGGTGGAAAAAGCCACCGGCAATATCCCCGAGCCTGCTCCTTCTTATGAGGCGCCGCCGGAGGAAAAGAAGCCCGAGGTCTCCGGAGAGACACCCGGAGAAACCCCGCCTCCCTCAGCGCAACAGGCCTGGACCGAGGTCGCCCAAGCCGGCCTGGAGCTCTTTAATAAGCTCACTCAGGCATTGACCGCGGGCGAAGAGGAGTCAAAGACAAAACAGGACCAGCCTGCATTGCCTGAACAGCTCCAGGGAATGGTCGAGCAGGACCAGGCGGGAAGGAGCTACTTCAAGCTGCCGGTGCCCGAGCCGCAAACAATAAAGAAGATAGCGGACCTGCTCTACAAGATGAGCGGGGAATAAACGGACAATCCCGGGCAAGCCTCAATTTTTACTTCGCAGGCGGGAAAATTTTCATCAGGCTTCCGCCGGGGATGCCGGTGATTACCGCTACCCGGGGAGCGACCATGGTAAAACGCGCTCCGGGCAAGTCCATCAGCTTTTTGACCACGGGCTTTTTCAAAGGACCTTCCGGATAGGGGACCACTACCGCCATGCGAGCGCCGGAACGGGCGGCCCGGTCAACTTCTTCCACGTAAGATTGATACCTCTCTTGCCGGGGCCATGAACGGGCGATGATCCTCTCCCGGCTTGCGAATATCAGGTTCCAGGTGAAGTCGGTGTCCGCGCTGTAGACCCTGCTGAAGCCGCGCGCTTCCAGCCAGTTAACGGTCCTGGAGACACTGGAGGCCGGCATCTTCACTCCCAGGCCGGGATTGTGAAAGCTCGTATCAAGCAGCACACGGGTGTTGGCGGTTATCCCTGCTATAAAAAGCAGGGCATAGAATACGGCCGCTGTTTTAATGAGCCTGCTTGTCTTTGCCATGCATAAGACCGATGCCGCGAGCAGGCAGAAGAAAGGACAGCCTGCCAGGACATGGCGGGGAGCGAGCGCTGTGGGGTCCACGAACAAAGCCGCAACCAGGCAGAACAGGACCGGAAGGGTAGTGAGAACCAGGGCCCCCGAGAGCCTGTCTTTCCGCCTTTCCTTAAATATCCGCCGGAGTGCGAGAACAAAAGCCATGAGCACGAGAGCACCCCATACTATTGCGGCCAGAAGTACGGGCAAAGAAAGTTCGAACGCAACGGGGTCCTGGTATGGCGTGAACGAGCGGGGCAGTATCTTTAAGGCCAGGGGAGCAAGGTTGCTGCTTGCGTGGGAAATCCCTGCAAGAGGCGAAGTCCACGCGGTTTCGGCCGGCAGTGTCAACCATGCTGGAACAGCAACAATCAGCGCGCCCGTTAAAGCCGGGATTACTTCTACGTACCTTTTCCGGAGGAGCAGGAAAACGAGGCCCATGAAAACCATGGCGAGGGCAGCAGGAGCGGCTATGGGCTGCATCCAAGCGGAAAGAGCGGCCAGGAACCCGCAACCGAAAGCATAGAGCATGACTGCCCGGCTACCGTTTTTCCGGTCTTCCGACAATGACCACGTTGACCATGCCGCCAACAGCAGGAAGACAAGAGCGGGAAGGTGGCCGCCCCGCAGCTTCATGGACCACTGTGCCATCTGGGGAGTGACCATAAGCAGGATCGCACCTACTGCACCTGCGTTCCGTCCCAGCATGCTTTGAGCAAGGCCCCATCCCGCGAGGGCGAGAACTATCCAGACGAGCAGGGCGACAAGCTTAAGCGCTTTGCCGTCCACACCGGAAAACGAGAAAATCAATGCGGCAGCATGGGCCTCCAGGCCGGCGCCCGCGCCGTAGCCCTGGCCATAGAAATATAGCGGGTGGCCCTTGCCCTCAAGTACGTGCATGCCCATCAGGCCCACGATACACTCGTCAGCGTCAGGCACGACCCGCTCGGACATGATTGCGAAAACCCGTGCCAGGACAAGGGCCGCAAGGATGAAAAGAGCCAGCCGCCGAAGGGAAACTCTCTTTACGATATGGCTTTTGATAAAGGCCATGCTTTGCTTTGCCGTTTTAAAGCCGGCGAAAGGGGAATTATAGCACGGCGGCTCGAATGCGGGAAAGCGGGAACATCCGCTTGTGGGAAGGACTGAATTTCAAGGACACCCCCTGGAACTCTGCTTTTGAGTGGTTATATTCTCTATTGCGCCAAGTCGTACAGGCGGTCGCGGTCTCTTTTCGAGGCCGAGGAAAGTCCGGGCTCCACAGGACAGGGAGCTGGGTAACGCCCAGGGGG
>CAYQTK010000206.1:0-7783 GCA_964420375.1 uncultured bacterium | reverse complement strand
ATTTACCGGTTTTCACATAAGGCCTTGCTTATTGCTCCGCGATTAAAGAAGTTTTGGGGACGGGTTCTTAAAAATGGGGGAAGTTCTTCACATCGGAAATCAGCAAACATTTTCATCAATAGCGTATAACGCGGCCCCTTTTCATAAGGCACGTATTTACGAGGGTGCGGGGTTTGGAGTATAGACGCGACAGAGCAGATATGCGGATAAGAAGGGTTCGGAACGTGATCGAAAGTTACGCAATTATTCCGGTTCGAGGAGTATCCTGTGTCCCATGAAGTCGATTTCTTTAATGGAACCTTTGAACTCTTTCTGTTCTCCAAGGAGACTTTCTACGAGGAGGGTTCCTTTATCCCGGGGAGTTATTCGAACCACGTCTTTCAGAAAAAGCTCCTCGTCGTGGTCTCGGGCTACGAATGCGGTCGACTCACACATTGTTTATACCTCCGTTTATAAGACGCACTCTCAGCGGTTGCTTTTGCACCTTAATGAAGACAAAAACACTGCTTTTCATAAAACGCCTCGGGACACTTTTCTCCCCTTCAATTCGAGGACTACCAGTTGTGGGAAACGCTCTCTTGCGAAAGCCGGTTAAGGTTAATTATTACAGGCAGTTAATCCCTACGATAACTGATATCCCCTTGCGGAGATTCATAGGCGGAATCATACGGATACATGGCGATATTGGCGTTCGACTCTCTGCAGTTAGGGCAAATCCGGTTGTATATACCCTCGCTCATAAATACCCGATCACACCTTAAGCAGACCCTTTTGGTTTTTTTCTTTTTCTTCCTTTTTGCCATTGTAAGACCTCTTTCGCGCTCATTTTTATATAAAAAGCCAACAGCTTATCATTTTTTGAGTCCGGTTTGTGAAAAATGTTTCAAATTTTTCCGCTAATGCCTATCTTTTAAAAGAAATTATCCCACCTCGCGAATAAACAGCTTCAGTTGCTTGCTCTGTAAGTCATCCACTATCTCCACCGGATAGTCTCCGGTAAAGCAGGCGTCGCAGTAGCCCCTTCCTGTTGCCTCCCCGCATATAGATTCCCTCATGCCCTTTACCGACAGGTATCCCAGGGAGTCCGCACCTATAAAATTCCCTATTTCTTCTATCCTGCCCTTCATTACGTTGTAGATGAGCTCCTCCTTGGTGGGGGTGTCGATACCGTAAAAGCAAGGGTGCGTTACCGGAGGAGAGCTGATCCGCATGTGGACCTCCCTGGCGCCGCCCATCTCCCGCAGCATGTTCACGATCTTCCGGCAGGTTGTTCCCCGCACTATGGAATCGTCAACCACTATCACCCCCTTGCCCTCCAAAACACTCCGCACAGCGTTCAGCTTGATCTTGACACCGAAGTTCCGGATGGCGTGTGAAGGCTCGATAAAGGTCCGGCCTACATAGTGGTTCCGGATAAGCCCTTCCTCGTAGGGAATGCCCGATGCTTTGGCGACGCCCATTGCCGCGACCCTGCCGGAGTCGGGAACGCTGATGACCACGTCCGCGTCCACCGGCTGCTCCAGCCAAAGCTGCTTGCCCAGCTTGATGCGGGCGTCGTAAACGTATTGGCCGAACACCAGGGAATCGGGCCTTGCAAAGTATATCTCCTCGAAGATGCACTGGGAAGTGGCCCGCTTAGGAACCGGCCGGAAACTCTCCAGGCCGTTTTCCTCGGAAATGATAATGACCTCGCCCGGCTCGATCTCCCTTATGTACTCCGCTCCCACCAGGTCAAGAGCGCAGGTCTCCGAGGCCACTATATAGCTTCCGTCTATCCTGCCCAATACCAGCGGCCTGAATCCCCACGGGTCTCGACAGGCAGCCAGCTTATGGTCGGTCATCATCACCAGGCTGAAGGCCCCCAGAATCTGATTAACCGCCTGAGATATCTTGTCAATCAGCTTCGCCGCGCCGTTCCGGGCCATCAGGTGGACGATAACTTCAGTATCCATGGAGGTCTGAAAAATCGCTCCACTGTCCTCCATGCGCTCCCTAAGGGTCCGTGCGTTCACCAGGTTGCCGTTATGGGCCACTGCGAGGCGGCCCCTGCTGGAGTCAATGGCGAACGGCTGGGCGTTCTTGAGAAGAGAAGACCCCGAAGTGGAGTAGCGGACATGGCCGCAGGCAATATGGCCGGGGAGCTTGCGGAGGATATCTTCATTGAAAACGTCCTGAACAAGGCCCATTGCCCGGTGAGAGTACATGTTCTTAGTGTTGGAAGATACTATCCCCGCGCTTTCCTGGCCCCGGTGCTGAAGAGCATACAAACACAAGTAGGCTATGTTCGAAGCCTCGGGATGGCCGTAAACCCCTACTATTCCGCATTCTTCTTTCCACTGCTTTATCAACTGAGATACCCTCTTACTGCCCGCCTAACCAGGATAATATAATAACACTCTTGGATTAATTTGAAAAGCATGAATTTGAATAATTTTATTTTGACCGCGAAATCAATAACTTATAAAAAGACTTTTTAAAAAAGAATGCGGCGTTAATAACCTCTTTCGATGTTTGTACGCTTTTTGTTGTATTAACGGGGGTATTTTCAGGCGGCTTCAACTGAGGCCGAAGACAAAAAAGTCAAACCGAGTCATTAAAAGCGAGGTTCGGACACATCATACGAAACGAAAAATAATGTTTAACGGCGTATCCCCAGCCGCTCGATGATCTCCCGGCTATAACACCGCCCGCCTCGCCGGACAAGCGCTCCGGCCTGGTCTCGATCTTCAAAGAACAAACGTCCTTGCCCGCGCTTGCAAAAATTAAACGATTCTGCTGGTGCTCTGTCAAGCATTTCTCGTCGCTTACAAGATAGATATTCTTCGTGCGAGCGAGTTTTAGTCGCGACTTCCGTCGCTCGCACGCAGCTTATAAATTTTAATGTGATCCGCTGCTACCCTGGTGGTTAAGGGGCACGGGGCGTTGTGCTTGTCGGGGCGCCCTTGCTCTTGTGCTTGTGTTCCTGAACCCATGCTGTCCTTCAAAATAGCCGGGGCTTGTTGGGTCTGCATGGTATCCAGTAATCAGACTCGCATTGAAGTAACATCAAGTCCTTTTCGCTGGTATCAACATTCGACATATAGAAGCTATCCGGAATGGTAAGGTTAGACTTTCAGCTTTGATATATGCGGCTTCAGGGCTTTTTCAAGACGGACCATATTATCAATCATGGCGTCATGTATCTCGGGCCACTTCTCTTCCGGGTCATTGTACCCTCCAACATTAATGTCCTTTTTTATCCGGGAAGCCCTCTTTTGATCAAGCCTCATCCAAGTAAGAGGTTCGCCGAAATCTTTTTCAATCTGGTCTTTTTTCTGTAGCAGATCATCAAAAATTTTCTTGTTTCCTTCGCCTCTTCCGTGGTCGCGGTCTATATACAATTCAACATTGGTGTCGTGCTGACGAACAACGTAAGTTAATCCCAGCAGATTAACGAACATCCCCACCCAATTTCCTTGTGTAGGGGATAAGTGAGCATGAAGGCTCGTGCGTTCCTTGGCGCGGGCCAACAATTGCTCAAAGAACCGATAGCGAAGCTTTTCCCGCTCGGCCCACTCCTTTTTGGTCTCTCCAAGCTCCTTGGCCTCCTCGCTCGGGCCGACAATAAGGGTCAGCAAGGGCGCGGGAGGGGAGTCGCTTATCTGGACGGCCTCCATTTTGAACAAATAGAACGAGGCGGAAGAAGACTCGTTTAGCCAGGCTATTGCTTTAACATGTTCCGGCCGGGGATCGGAGACAATCCAAATCGCGCTCTTTGCATCAAGGTTGGTTAGATAGGTGATTATCTTGCCCAGATGATCGTGGTTGCTCTTCTCAAGCTGGTTCTCGATGACCACCGTGTTTCCGTCGTTGTCCTCCGCCACCAGGTCAACGCTAAAACACCCGGCTTTCTGTTCCCGCTCCACGGTGACCAGGGTCAAGTCAAGCTCCTCGTTCAGAACATCTATATTCTCTACAAGCCAGGCCGTGAAATCAAAAGCCTCGTGCTTCCAAACCTCACGCAGAGGAATGCGTTTGATCTTGCCGATGGTCATGTCTGCCCCCCATTCCAGTCATGAGAAATTGGTGGTTTTACGTTTAGTGTACCAAAAATCAGCCTCGCCGGACAAGGTCATTTATGAAGTAAGCAGGGGCTAACTCTGAAAAACAAGACATATGATATAAACCACGGCCGCGGCGCAAAGCAGGACGGATATTGCGCCGAGGACCCTCCACAGTTTTGTGTCCGGCCGGGTCAGGTTTGCGGGTATTATAAGAGCTAAGGCGCCGCCCGCTGCCAGTCCTCCCAGATGGGCGGCATTGTCCGCTCCAACGAGGAGTCCGAACACCAGGATAATAAGCACCCACTTTATGAGCGAGTTACGCAGAGACCTTCCATAGCCTGTGCCGTCGCGGTGTCCCCATACTATTACCAGCCCGATAAGTCCCATGATGGCTCCCGAAGCGCCGATGCTTACAGTAGGGTTCAGCACAAAAAGGAGCTGCCACAAAGACGACACCAGTGAGGCTGCGATGCCGCAGAGCACAAACACTGTAAGGAGCTTCCGGTTGCTGTAGACGTCACGCACCAGTGGTGAGAGATACACCAGCACGTAGGTGTTAAAGCCGAGATGGATGATGCCGCCGTGCAGAAATACCGCGGTCCACACCATGTACCATTTATGCTGGAACGCTTCCAGGCCCAGCCTGATCCCGGAAGGAGACCATATCGAGTTGCCGCCCGCTTGCATAAGGTCTTCCGGGCGCAGCCGGAACCATCCCGAGCCGGTGTTTATGATGACCAGCACGTAAACCGCCACGAACGCGACTGCCAGGAAGGTCTCGGGAGAAAGTCCCAGGTCAAAATGCCTCAAGAACCTGCCCGCGATCTCCACCGGCCGGGATTGGAGCTTGGCCCCGCAGCGCGAACAGTGTGTCTCTTCCATGCTGTTCAGTGCCCGGCAGTTGGGGCAGGTCCGGTGCTTGCGGGTCAGAAAACCGGTCCGGCTGATCAGGCTCCTCCTTCGGTTCGATAGATTGCCCTGCCAGGACCTAAGCTTCCAGCGGGTCCGCACCGGGTTCAAACCGAACAGCTTGCCGGCACTAACCAGAAACTCGACCCAGTCGAATCCTTCCTTCTTTCTCTTGTCCGCCATTCCGAGCTTTTCAAACCCTCCTTCGTCTATTAAAAATGAAAACGCCGCGCCAGTAAAGGAGACGCTTCCTATAACCTGCTTTACCTTGAAAGAAAAGCCCTTCTATTGATACTGCGCGCCCGCCCGGTTACAATGGTTTACCTGTACGCCTTTTCCGGTGTATTGTTTTGTAACGGACGGGAGCGAGACATGGACAAGCTGAGAGTATCGGGCCGGGCGGAGCGGATGCCGCCTTTCCTGGTTGTCGACGTTATTGACCGGGCGGCGGAGCTGCGCTTCCGGGGCGCGGATGTTATCTCGCTTGCGGTGGGCGAGCCGGATTTTGACACCCCGGCCTGCGTGGTCGAGGCCTCTAACCGGGCCTTGCAAAACTGCTGCACCCATTACACCCACTCGCTGGGCGTAATCGAGCTTCGGGAGGCCATCTGCGAAGACTACCGCAAACGCTACGGGGTCGAGGTCCATCCTGACCAGGTGATCGTTACACCGGGCACGTCTCCCGCCATGTTCCTGGTCTTCTCCGGCATACTGGAAGCCGGTGAAGAGATCATTCTCTCCGACCCCGGCTATCCCTGTTACCCCAACATGATCGAGTACCTGGGCGGCCGGGCGGTGCCGGTGCCGGTTTACGAAGAGGACGGATTTCAGTATCGTCCCGAAACGATCCGGGAGCGCCTTAGTGAGAAGACGCAGGCCATACTCATAAACTCTCCTTCCAATCCCACCGGCAACCTTTTGTCCGCGGAAAGGATGGAAGAGATAGCCGGGCTGGGCCCGTTGGTGGTGTCCGACGAAATCTACCACGGCCTGGTCTACGAGGGAGAAGAGAGGTCCATCCTCGAGTTCACCGACCGGGCCATTGTTCTGAACGGCTTTTCCAAGCGCTATGCCATGACCGGCTGGCGGGTGGGCTACTGCATTGTGCCGCCTTCCATGACCAGGCCCCTCCAGAAGGTGCAGCAGAACTTCTTTATCTCCTCCGGAGACTTCGTGCAAAGGGCGGCCGCTGCCGCGCTCCGGGAAGCGGACGCGGACGTGGAAAGGATGCGGGAGATTTACAACCGACGGAGGAAAACCATGCTTGCGGGCATCCGGGAGCTGGGCATGGGCGTGACTGTCGAGCCCACCGGCGCTTTTTACATCCTGGCCAACGCCCGGCATCTGACCGGCGACTCGCTTAAGTTTGCCATGGACATGCTCGACAAGGCGCATGTAGGGGTTGCCCCCGGCATAGACTTCGGGGAGAACGCGGAGGGATATCTGCGCTTTTCCTATGCCACCTCGGAGAAGAACATCGAACAAGGGCTTCAAAGGATCGGCAGATACCTGGAGGAGAGAGCCAAAGGTGATCAATTATGAGGCGAGCCGGAGGGCCGAGCTTCGGGCTCTGGGGCCGCTTTAAGAAAAAGGAGTTGACGGTATTATGACTAAGAATTTAAAGAAGAAGTATGAGGACCTGATTGACGATCTTTCCCGCGACGCTGACGACCGCTATCGTGACTACCTGCTGGATAAACCGGAGACCATGACCGTGGACAACCTGATCTTCGACATCGAGCACCTGGACAGCTACTACAACTGCGTGGGATGCCGGCAGCGCAAGGTCCGGTCGTTCTGCTGCCGGGAGCATGACCTCGAGCTTACCGAAAAGGACATCGAGGTTATCGAGGAAATTCTTCCCGATCTCCACGAGCACTTTCCCAGCCTGAAGCGGGCCCTTCCCGACGATGACTTCTGGGTCTGGGGAGACGAGTTCGAGAAGCTCATGTACAGAAAAAGCTCCGGCGACTGCGTGTTCGTGTTGCCCGACGCCTCCGGGTGTATGATCCACAAGTGGGCGCTGGACAACGACCTCCGGCCCCTGGATTACAAGCCCTACGTGTGTTCCTTATACCCGGTGGTGGTCGTGGTCATCGGAGACGACGTGGTCATAACCACGGTAAACGAGGAGTCGGCCAAGATACTGGACACCGGAGACCAGAAGACAAGCAGGTGCACCGTAAAAAAGGGAAAGGCGGAGAACCACACCATTGTTCAGTCGCGGGAAATCCTGGTCGAGATGTTCGGGAACAAGGTCTACAACAGGCTTTACCATGAAATTTTCTCGAGCAGTAAATAGCCGGCCCCCAAACCGGAGCATGGCCATGAAAAAAACCTTCGTCTTGTTTTTGCTGACGGCTGCCGGTCGCGTCGCCCTTTGCCTGTCGCAGAACTCTGAAAAAGTCCGGGCCGACGAATATAAAAAAGCCCGCCACGAGAATTTACAAAAGCACAAACACGAATTGGGCAAAACATGAAAAAGATCGTAGAGCAGTATTTTAAAAAGCTGGGCGAGACCGCGGCCTCCGGGGACGCCCGGGAGGAGAGCTATTACTCGGCATTGGCCGATTTCATGAAAGCAGTGGCCGGGCAGACCGGCAGGGACCACGTCCATGTAACCACGCTTCCCAGGAAGACCGAGGGCGGGAACCCCGACTTCCGGGTGTGGGACGGTCAAAGCAGGATCATCGGCTACATCGAGGCCAAGAAACCCGGCCACGAAAACCTGGCCCACGTCGAGCAGACCGAACAGCTTCGAAGATACCGCGATACATTCCCCAACCTCATCCTCACCGACTTCTGCGAGTTCCGGCTCTACAAGGACGGGC
>CAYQTK010000205.1:0-7893 GCA_964420375.1 uncultured bacterium | reverse complement strand
TTGTGGAGCAAATTTCCGACAAGCAAGCTTCCCGGCGGAAAAAGCGGACAGCTTGCTGCCGCACTCCAAAACAGCGCCGCAAAAGTAAATTAAACCTCCGTTTCCAACAGGCACTACTTAATGGCGGCTGCATTGTTCGGTTATCCCGCTTAAAGACGTTTATCCTTTTTCAAGGACCGGCCCGGTCATTTTTTGTTTGGTTTTATGATCCCGAGTTCCTTGATTCTGCGGTTTAAGGTGTTGCGATGCATGCCCAGGAACCCGGCCGTTTTGTTCCGGTTTCCGGAAAGCTTCTCAAGCGTTACCGAGAGCAACTCGCGGTCCATGGTCTCCAGGAAGTAGGAACGCCATCCTTCGCCATCGGAGGGATTGAACGCTTTCTGCGGCAGGTCTTCCATCCATGCTTCGAGCCGGCTTCTGACCACGTCTTTGAAAGGGGCTATGTTGAGGGGAACTCCGCGGACCTTTCCGCCGCATAATCCCAGCATTCGCCAACTCTCCAGCTTCTTCAAGACTTCAAAAGCTCCCGCCTCGGAGACCGGCAGAAAGAGAAAGTCGTCATGGCCCAGAGACAGTGCCTTCATGCACGGGTCACGTCGCGAAGCGTCCAGGCAGGCCACGCTGAAAACCTTGGGGTCGGCCTGCCGCAGGCGGGAGAGCACTGAGCGTTTGCTTGCGAGTTCCTCGGACAGCATGGCTGCGTCCGCTCCTTCTCCCGCGAGATAGACAAGCTCCCGGGCATTATCTGCCGTGACAGTCTCTGTGCCCGCCTTTCGGGCAGCGTCTTCCGCGGACTTCTGCGTTTCTTCGGACAGGCCCGCCAGCACTATTTTTAATGTCTCCTTATGCTCCATCAGCAGTCCTTCCAGGCTTTGGATGTCTACTCCTCCAGAAAGTACCTTTTAACCAGGTCACGGACCTCTTCCGCGGTGTTCAGCCGGTGCAGCTCCTTTCTGAAGGACGCCGCTCCCGGTACTCCCCGGACGTACCACGCCACGTGCTTTCGAAGCTCTGCCGTCAGCTTTCTTTGCGGCGCCGACTGTTCGATCCATTCCAGGTGTTGGAGTACGACCCCTGCTTTCTCCTCCGGAGCGGGGTTTGCCCGGCGCGACGTCTCGCCGTGTTTTATTGCCTCGAATATCCAGGGATTACCGATGGCTCCCCTTCCCACCATGATAGCGGCGCAGCCGGTGGACTCGATCATGTCGCGGGCGTGCTTTGCGCCGGTTATGCCTCCGTTTCCGATCACGGGTACGTTTATCGACTCGACCACTTGTCGAATGCCTTCCATGTCCGGCGGACCTGCAAAGCCTTGCGCCCGGGTCCGGCCGTGGACGGTTACTGCGTCTACGCCTTCGTCCTCGCACACCCGGGCCAGCTCTGCCGCGTTCTTCGAGGTCTCATCCCACCCGAGCCTCATCTTCACTGTCAAAGGCACTGTTACTGCCTCGCGCACTGCGCGGACGATCTTACCTGCCCGATAGGTGTCGAGCATAAGCGCGCATCCGGAACCGGAGCGGATGATCTTCTTTGCCGGGCATCCCATGTTGATGTCCACCAGGTCGGCTTCCATGGCGGAGAGGGTGCGGGCGGCCTCGGCCATCTCGCGGGCGTTGGACCCGAAAAGCTGGATGCCGAGAGGCCGGTCGTCGGGATGGGTCTTGAGCGCATTCAAGGTGTCGGATTGGACTTTTCCTCTGGAGACGGCTGCCGCGCTTATCATCTCGGTGAAGGCCAGGGCCCCCCCGGTTCTCCTGCAGAGCATGCGGACGGGCCATGACGTAAGCCCGGCCATGGGGGCCAGCACCGCGGGCGGATCGAAAACAAGCCCGCCTATGCGCAAAGGAGGACGGGAGCCCTTGAGACCGTCATTTTTTTCTGCGGTCGGTCTGGAGTTCATGCCTTGCCGGAACTTTGTTATCCGGAAATCAGGTCAGGGACCCGCCGGCCTTTTTCCAGTCCGCCAGGAAAGCGTCTATCCCCTTGTCGGTCAAAGGATGGCCGGACATCTGCTTGATGACCTTGAAGGGGATGGTGGCGATATGCGCTCCCATGAGCATGGACTGGAGCACGTGGGTGATGCTCCTTACCGAGGCCACGATGACCTCGGTGGCGAAGTCGAAATTATCATAGGTCTCGAGTATCTGCTCGACTATCTCCATGCCGTTGTGCCCGATGTCGTCCAGCCTTCCCACAAAGGGGCTTACAAAGCTTGCGCCCGCCTTTGCAGCAAGGAGGGCCTGCAGAGGCGAAAACACCAGGGTCACGTTACAGCGGATCCCCTCTTTTTCGAGAACGGAGACAGCCTTCATCCCCTCGGTGGTCATGGGTATCTTGGTGACTATGTTGGGGTGGATGTCGCTTACAGTGCGGGCCTCCTTGATCATCTCCTCGCTTTCCAGGGCCACGACCTCGGCGCTGATGGGCCCGTCAACAATGGCCACGATCTCCTCGATGACCTCCCTGAAGGGCCGGCCGGTCTTGGCCACCAACGAGGGGTTGGTGGTCACTCCGTCCACCATGCCCATGGAATGGGCCTCCCGGATCTCTCCCACATCCGCAGTGTCGATAAATATCTTCATCCTCCACCTCACTATCAAATGTTTTTAAAGACTCTTTTTCTACAGTTAGCCCGGAGTATATCCCCGGCTGTAGCTCATGTCAAAAGCGCCGCTGTGTGAGGGGTTGAGGTTATAAGTTGCTTGTCGAGCTTAAAATGAAGCATATTTCGCGAGCGACGGAAGTCGCGACTTTCCTCGCTCAGCCGGTATGCGTCATTTTAATCTTGACAACGCACTAGTGTTTTGTCACTCGAAAAAAGGGGAACAGGACCGACGAAAATCGCGGCTAAAGCCGCTCGCACGATTATTTTCTATTCCCCAAAAAGCTTTTGACAAGACACTAGTGCTTTGTCACTCGAAAAAAGGGGAACAGGACCGACGAAAATCGCGGCTAAAGCCGCTCGCACGATTATTTTCTATTTTTCGAGAAGCATTAGCCGCTCGCACGATTCTCATTCTGCTCCCGAGAAGCATTTGATATAAACACGAGCTGTGAAGCGTTTTTTGTTGCGTCTAAGAAAACTGATTTTAGTGCGAGCGACTGATATCGCGACTAAAAGTCGCTCGCACGAAGAATATATGTCTTGTAACCGACGAGAAACGCTTGACAGAGCACTGGGGCGCGTCGGAGAACTTTGCTTGAAAAATTATTTTGGGCAAAAGTGTGATGGCGGATGTTTGGCAAGAGTCTCCTCAGGGAGCTAAGGGGTCTTTAACTCCCGCGGTCTCGAAGCCTTTCTTGCGGAGCAGGCACGCGTCGCAACGGCCGCATGGGGACCCGTCCTCTTTGGGGTCATAGCAGGTATGGGTGATGCCGAAGTCGAGTCCGAGCCTTTTTCCCTGCCTTACTATCTCTGCCTTGTCCATGTATAAGAGGGGCGCATTTATAATCGCGGACGAGCCTTGAACCCCGGCCCTGGTGCCGGTGTCGGCCACTTTCTGGAACGCCTCCAGGAAAGGGGGCGTGCAGTCGGGATAGCCGGAGAAGTCGACCGCGTTGGCCCCGATGACCACAACGCGGGCTTCAATGACCTCGGCCCACGACAGGGCCACGGACAGGAAGATGATGTTTCTGCCGGGCACGTAGGTCAGAGGTATGTCGCTTTCCTGCCTGTCCTTGGGGACCTCGATGTCCGCGGTCAGAGCGGAGCCGCCGATTGCGGAGAGCCCGATGTTGACTGTCTTGTGCTCTGCCGCTTTTAGCCACTTGGCCACCCGGGCGGCAGCCTCCAGCTCGCGGCGATGCCTTTGACCGTAGTCGAATGAAAGCGCATAGACCTCTTCGCCCGCTTCACAAGCCAGTGCCGCGGCCACCGCGGAGTCCATGCCGCCGGAGATCAGGGCCACTGCCCTTGGTTTTCTTTCAATAGCTTGCAAAAGAGCTTCCACCCGCTTTCCCGGTCTTCTCCAGTGTTGTGTCAGGAACTCTCTGTAGCATAAAAAGATATGATAAAAGGGAGTTGTCCCACTCGCGACTAAAGTCGCTCGCACGTCTGCATCATCTTAATCTTGACGAGACACCAGTGCTCCTTCAATTCAATCTTCTGGAATAGAAGAGAGTCGTGCGAGCGGCTTTCGCCGTCTCCCTCATCTTTTTTTATTCGTGACAAAACACTGGTGCTCTGTCAAATGCTTCTCGGGGAACAGCAGAGAACCGTGCGAGCCGCTGATACCACAACTTTCGTCGGCCCTGTTCCCCTTTTTACGAGTGACAAAGCACTATTGTCTTGTCAAAAGCTTTTTGGCAAATAGAAAATAATCGTGCGAGCGGCTTTAGCCGCGATCTGCATTGGCCCCGTTCCCCTTTTTTCGAGTGACAAAGCACTAGGATTTGCTGGCTTTAGTGTCCTTTTTCGAGGTTTTTCCTGCCGCGGATTTTTTGGCCGCGCTTTTCTTGGACGCGGATTTTTTAGAGGTTTTCTTGGCTGTGCTCTTGGCGCTTTTTTGTGTTTGCTTGCCGTCGCTTCCCACGATGATGTTGCAGTCGGGGTATCCGCTGCATGCCCAGAAAGTCCCGTACCTTCCTCTCTTCAGGACCAGGGGCCTCCCGCAAGCCTCGCAGGTGCCGGCTTCATCTCCAACCTCTACCGGCCTCACTGTGCCGTCTTCATTGCGGATGAAGTCCTTGGCGTTCTTGCAGTCGGGATAGCCGGGACAGGCCAGGAACTCCTTGCCGGAGCGTCGGGCCCTTTTTATCACCAATGTTTTCCCGCACTGCTCGCATTTGATACCGGTGTCTTCTTCCTCCGGCCGTTCGAGAACGATGATTTTTCCGTCCTCGTCCCTTTTAAAGTCCCGGGCGTTCTTGCATTCCGGGTAGCCGGAGCAGGCCAGGAACTCGCGGTTTCCCTTGCGGGTCCTCTTTATTACCATGGGCCTTCCGCACTTGTCGCAGCTTATGCCGGTGTCTTCCTCTTGGCGCTCGATGATCCTGGCTTTTCCCTGTTCGTCCCTTTCCACGTCCGCGGTATAGTTGCACTCCGGGTAGCCGCTGCATCCCACGAACTCTCCCTGCTTTCCCTGCCTTATCTGGAGCGGCCTTCCGCACTTGGGACAGGGCTTTTCCAGGGTAGAGGTTTCCGAAGGGATGATGTCTCCCTTGTCGTCCCGCTCGAAGTCGGTGGTGTAGGGGCACTCGGGGTATCCGGAGCATCCCAGGAACTCCCCTTTCCTGGCCAGCTTGACCATTAGCTCTCTCCCGCAGAGGGGACATTCCAGATCAGTGGGCTCCTGTTGCATCTCGTCGATTATGCGGGATGCCTGGGTGAGCCGCCTGCTGAAAGGCTCGTAGAAGCTCTTTAAGAGGGCCACCCAGTCGCGTTGTCCTTCTTCCACCTTGTCCAGGTCGTTCTCCATCTGTGCGGTAAATCCCACGTCCATGATGTCCGGAAAGGCTGCGACCAGGATGGAGTTGATCATTTCACCGAGCGAGGTTGGATAGAAACGACGCTGCTCTTTTTCCACGTATTTTCTCTCCTGGATAGTGGAGAGTATCTGGGCATAGGTGGAAGGTCTGCCGATGCCCCTCTCTTCCAGCTCGCGTACCAGGCTGGCTTCGGTGAACCGGGGAGGCGGCTTGGTAAAATGCTGCTCGGGGACAAGCTCCTCGAGCTCCAGCTTGTCGCCTTCCTTCAAAGGCGGGAGTTCGCGGTCCTCGCCGGACTCTGCGTCGTCGTCCTGGGCCTCTTCGTAGACCGCCAGAAACCCTTTGAACTTTATCACCCGGCCGGTGGCCCGGAACAAGTAGCCGTTCACCGGCATATCCACGGTGGTCTGGTCGTATACGGCGGGTTCCATCTGGCTTGCTGCAAAGCGCAGGAAGATAAGCTCGTAAAGCCGCAACTGGTCCCGTTCCAAAAACGGCGCCACCTTGTCGGGCGTCCGGTCCATGGAAGTGGGACGGATGGCTTCGTGGGCCTCCTGTGCTCCTCCCTTGGACTTGTAGGAGCGGGGCTTATCAGGCAGGAACTTGTCGCCGAAGTTTTGCCTGATGTAGTCGCGGACCATCTGGAGCGCGGGATCAGCCACCCGTGTCGAGTCGGTCCTCATATAGGTTATAAGTCCTACCGCTCCTTCTCCCACGTCCATGCCTTCGTAAAGCCGCTGCGCGGTCGTCATGGTCTTCTTGGCAGTAAAGCCGAGCTTGCGTGCCGCCTCCTGCTGGAGGCTCGAGGTGATAAAGGGCGGCGGCGGGTTTCTTTTGCGCTCCTGCTTTATGACCTCTTTTGCTGCAAAGGGCTTTTTAGAAACCGTGTTTACGATCTTTTGAGCGGTGTCACCGTCGGGTATGAAGGTGTATTTCTCCAGGTCGAGCGGAATGAAAGCGTTGTTGTCTTTGTCGAACCTCTCGGGAACTTCCAGGCTCTTACCGTCAATGGAGACGAGCCGCGCAGTAAAGGCGGGTGGCGACCCCTTGCTCAGCCTGGCGTCAATGCTCCAGTACTCGCGGGGAGTATGCGACCTTATCGCTTTCTCGCGTTCCACCACCAGCCGGAGTGCCACCGACTGGACCCTGCCCGCTGAAAGACCTGTCTTGAACTTCTTGGAGATGATGGGACTGATCTGGTATCCCACCAGCCTGTCGAGGACCCTTCGCGCCTGCTGGGCGTTGAACCTGTTCTCGTCAATTTCCCCGGCTTGTTCTATCGCCTTGGTGACCGCCGGCTTGGTTATCTCGTTTATGAGGACCCTTTTCATGGGCTTGTTGCTTTCGGAAAGCAGCCGGGCGATGTGCCAGGCAATGGCCTCTCCCTCCCGGTCGGGGTCCGGCGCCAGGTAGATTTCATCTGCGCTTTTCGCCGCTTTTTTCAGCTCGGCAGCGGTCTTCTTTTTCTCGGGCATGACCTCGTAGTCGGGCTTGAAGTCTTTTTCCACGTCCACCCCGAGGCTCTTGCGGGGCAGGTCCACCAAGTGGCCTACACTGGCCTTGACCTTAAAGTCCTTGCCCAGGTACTTCTCAATGGTTTTCGCTTTAGCAGGCGACTCTACTATCACCAGCTTGGACATCGTATCCTCCTTGGGTGGCGATTATAGCTCAGGAGCGGGCCAGTCGCACGTACCGCTTGCCGGGCAAAGCCTTTACCAGTCCGGAAAGCTCGAGCTCGAGCAGCACGGAGACTGCCTGGTGGCTTGGTATTCCCGCCTGCCTTGCCAATGCGTCAACCTCGACGGTGCCTTCATTCGAGCGCGGCACCAGGGCGTAAATCCGTGCCTGGAGATCGGGAAGTCGCTCCATCACCTGGTCTTCTTTTTCCGATTCTTCCCCGCCTTCTTTAAGCAAAGTACCAACGGGCAGAAAATCATAGAGGACGTCCTCTGCGCTCTCCACCAGGCGGGCTCCTTGCTTGATCAGGCTGTTGCCCACGCGGCCTCCCCGTGAGCCGGCGTTGCCGGGGACCGCGTATACCTCCCTGCCCTGATCAAGGGCGTGTCTTACGGTAATAAGCGCGCCGCTCTTCTCGCTCATGGCCTGGACCATGACCACCCCTTTTGAGAGTCCGGAGATGATCCGGTTTCTGCGGGGAAAGTTGCCGGCCTCCGGACCGGCACCCAAGGGAAGCTCGCTCAGTACCGCTCCATTGTCAACAATGCTCTCGTACAGTTCCTTGTGCTCGGGGGGATAGGACACGTCAACCCCTGTTCCCAGTACTGCCACGGTCTGGCCGCCTGCCTTCATTGCCGAGCGTTGGGCAATGCCGTCGATCCCGCGGGCCATGCCGGAGACCACCACCATGTTGTAACGCGCCAGGCCGGCAGCCAAAGACGCTGCCATGCCTTCGCCGTAGGGGTCCGGCTTCCGGCATCCCACCATGGCCATGTAATCGGCTCCCGG
>CAYQTK010000204.1:0-7893 GCA_964420375.1 uncultured bacterium | reverse complement strand
ACAGTGCACTAGTGCATGTTGCAAAACTCCGTTTTCGGAGTGCGCCTGCCTGTGCGTTCCGCCTGCCTGTGCGGACACGCAGACAGGGCAGACAGGCACGCAGACAGGAAAGCTTGCTTTCGCACTCATAAGTTCCGGCTTGCCGGAACTTACAAACAGGCGCCTCGTAAGCTGTGAGCCTCTTGTGGGGCAAATTTCCGACAAGCAAGCTTCCCGGCGGAAAAGCGGACAGCTTGCTGCCGCACTCCAAGGCAGCGCCGCAAAAGTAAATTAAACCTCCGTTTCGCAACGGGCACTAACTAGTCTGCCTCGGCCTCTTCCTCGTCGCCGGAGACCGAAGAAGTGCCGACTTGGACGCCGCGGACTTCATCCTCTATGGCCCGCGCCACGTCCGGGTTGGACTTCAGAAACTCCTTGGCGTTCTCGCGCCCCTGCCCGATCTTCTCGCCTTTGAAGGAGTACCATGCGCCGGTTTTCTCCACTATGTTGAGTTCCGTGCCCATGTCCAGAACCTCGCCCTCCCTGGAGATGCCGTAGCCGTACATGATATCGAACTCCGCCTGCCGGAACGGAGGGGCCATCTTGTTTTTGACCACCTTGACCCGGGTGCGGCTGCCGATTACGTCGTTGCCGGTTTTTATCTGGCCTATCCGGCGGATGTCGAGACGCACCGAGGTGTAGAACTTGAGCGCGTTGCCCCCGGTGGTCGTCTCCGGGTTGCCGAACATCACACCGATCTTCTGCCTTATCTGGTTTATGAAGATGACTATGCAATGGGTCTTGGAGATGCTTCCGGTAAGCTTGCGCAGCGCCTGGCTCATCAGCCGGGCCTGGAGGGCCATGTGCGAGTCTCCCATCTCCCCCTCCAACTCCGCCTTGGGCGTGAGCGCGGCAACCGAGTCAACCACCACTACCTGTACCGCCTTGCTCCGGACAAGCATGTCTGCTATCTCCAGGCCCTGCTCGCCGTTGTCGGGCTGGTTTACCAGGAGCTCGTCAGTGTTGACCTCCAGACGCCTGGCGTACTCCGGGCTGAAGGCGTGCTCCGCGTCAATAAAAGCGGCCACCCCCCCCTTCTTCTGGGCGTTGGCCACGATATGCAAAGCAAGCGTGGTCTTGCCGGAAGCCTCCGGACCGTAAATCTCCACCACCCTTCCCACCGGGATTCCTCCCAATCCCAGGGCAAGGTCGAGCCCCAGCGAGCCGCTGGATACCACGTCCACGTTTATGTCCGGCGAGCCCTCGGAAAGGCACATGATCGAGCCTTTGCCGAACTGCTTCTCGATGTTCTGGATTACGCTCCTGATGTTCTTCTCTTTCTCGCTGCTTGTCTCTTCGCCCTTTTTCTTGTCCGTCTTGTTCTTTCCGCCCTTGCCGGCCGAGCTCATCATGTCCTCCTCATACGGTTCATGCTTTTGATTGGTTTGTCCGTCCGCCGCTAAACCCCGTTTTCTTAAGAGCGGTGTACACCGCGCCCGCGGGATGGAGATCGCTCTTGAAAAGCGTCAGCTCATCCGCTGTAAACTCGCCGAAGCCGCCTTCACCCAGTTCTTCCAGGGACTTCAACACCCGGTTTACGCCGCGCGGAGACTTCACTCTGCCCAGGGTGAGATGGGGACGGAACGCCTTGTCCGCCGGTCCCAGTCCCCGAGATTGCAATGACTCCTCCAGGCGCTCATATATAGAATAAAGCTCGGGACCGCCCTGCTTCAAGCCCAGCCATACCACGCGGGGCTTCTTGCCGGGAGGAAAAGTCCCGTATCCGGAAACCTCGATGCGAACCGGCGATACTCCGACTGTTGCCTCCTCCATGGCCTCGCCTGCAAGCTCGACCGTGGCCTCGTCCACGTTGCCCAAAAAGCGCAAAGTCAGGTGCATGGCTTCCGGGCGGACCCACTTGATGCCCGAATCAATCTTCTTAAGCTGGTTGCAGAGCTCGCGCACGCGCTCCCGAGTGGCATCGTCCAGGCTGCAAGCTATAAAGGCGCGCACCGTGTTGTTTTTCGTATCCGGCATTTGTCCGTAATTCTAACAAACCATCCGCCCGCAGCAAACAAGTCTATCAAGATATTATATCCGGATGGCCCGCGTTGCCAACCCGGTGACCGAACTATAACACTTTGCAAAACCCCCTATTTCATGCGGAAGACCTGTGGCCCCCTTGCAATGACGCTATTATGTCCTATGCTTTATGATCATGGAAGAGCGTTTGCAAAAGATCATCTCCCGCGCGGGCGTGGCTTCGCGCCGCAAGGCCGAACAGATGATATCCGAAGGCAGGGTGAGCGTAAACAGCGTTATCGAGCGGGAAATGGGGATGAAAGCCGACCCCGAGCGCGACGAAATCCGGATTGACGGAAAGCTGCTGGGCCCTTCATCGGAACCGGTATACATCCTCCTGCACAAGCCCGAGGGGCACGTGAGCACGGTGAGCGATCCCCGGGGACGGCCCACGGTCATGGACCTTATAAGGAAAGTCAGGAGGAGGGTCTTCCCCGTAGGCCGCCTGGACTACGACACTTCCGGGCTGCTGCTGCTCACCAATGACGGCGAGCTAAGCAACTTTCTCGCCCATCCCTCGTCCGGGGTAAAGAAGACCTACATGGCCAAGCTCAAAGGCCGGGTCAGCAGCAGAGCCCTAGAAGAGCTGAGAAAGGGCCCGTCCATCGGCGGGCCGCCTCTCCATCCTTCGGGAGTAAAATTTCTGAAATACAGCGGCAGCGGCCGCCATTCCTGGATCGAGCTCGCCATCAGCGAGGGACGCACGCGCCAGATAAGGCGGATGGGAGAAGCGGTAGGCCACCCCGTGCTCAGTCTAAAGCGCGTGTCATCAGGCCCGCTCCAGCTTGGCGACCTGGCCACTGGAGAGTTCCGCTACCTGACCGAGGGGGAAGTATCAGCCCTGAAAAGAATAATGAAAAAAGGCGGGCCGCGCCGCACAAAGCCCTCCTCTGCTCCCAGGCGAAAGAGAGTCCCTGCCAGAAAAAAATAAAGAGCAGATGCCATCGGGCCTCAGTGATTTTCCCCCGCCTTTCCGAACTCCAGGATGTGGGTGTTGCCAATTGAATAGACCGGCCTGAAGAGATCGGGGTTTTCCGTTATAACCCGGTTTAATATTCTTCTGACCCCGGGGGAGACCTCTTCCGCGAAAACATGGGTCGCGTTCTTCTCCCTTAAGGCGTTCACGATCATGGGCACCGATGCTTTGGGTGGGTACTGGACGGTTTTCCGCCCGGAAAGATATCCCACGAGACGTGGCTTGCGCGCAACCACCACAGAGTCGGGGGGAAGGTTCTGGAGCCAATGGGAAGCTGCCAGGAAGCGATGGTATCTTCGCGCCGTGTTCGCAGTATCCGCGGATGCGAGCATCTGGGGGTACTGGTACCAGTAGCCCCACTTGATGGTGCCGGCCATCTCCTGCATTTTTTCCCGCTCTTCGGTGGCCCGGTCTCCCGAGGGCGGGGTCTCCGGAGAGCGGCTTATGAGCAGGATGTCCGCGGCAAAGACGCCCAGGTTGAAAACCAGAAAAACCGGCACCAGTAAAAATGCAGCGCGAGTCCTTCGTCTATGCTTTTTCTCCTCCTGACCGCGAGCGTCCATGCCCAGCAAACAGCGGAAACCGGCCACTCCGTAAATACAAACCAGCGGCATAAGCGGCACCAGGTAGCGGGGGTAGTGGCTCTGCCACGAACAGATGACAGCCAGGTAGAAAACAACGTACCATTCCATGTAGCCGCGGTTTTTGTACATCCGCAGCACGAACCCGACCACGACGGGGACGAGAACGAGCGCGGCAGCCGCTTTTTTCAATAAGGGGGGTATGATCGGCCAGCTCATATCGAACATGATGTTTGCAAACGCATTGAAGTAGTCCGGGATTCCCGAAAGGGAACGCTTGACAATGCCGGCAGCTCCAATCCTGCCCGCAAAAGGGTCGGAAGCCCTGGCCTGGAACAGTTTGTCCACGTGCCGGGGGTCCGGCGTTCCCACAGCCACGCAGCTCCTTGCAAGCCATGCTGCAACCGGAAGCAGAAAACCCGCACTGAACGTGCCCCCCGCTTTGAGCCTGTCTTTCCAGGGAGTGCCGGGATGAAGGAATATCCCCAGCAGGCACCCGACCCACAGGGCGATCCCCACCTGTCGGAATAAAAAGGCGGCGCTGCAGACAAGCCCCGTCAAGAACCACAGCGAATGATTTTTGGCTCCTCTTCCCTCCATCAGGGTGTAAGCCATGAAAAGGACCAGCAGGCTGAAAGCGGTATAGGGAACATCAGCCATTACCATGTTGGAAAACCTTGCCATAAACGGAACGGACACAAAGACAAGAACCGCTGCCATTGCCGCGGACCGGGAAGGCAAGACCTGTTTGCGTGATGACAGCGCTATCAGTAAAGCTGTGCAGGCAACCAGGAACACTGCGGAGACGGATTTAAAAGCGGCCAGGGAAGCGGCGCCGGCTCTTATATAAAGAAGCAGTACAACAGGAAGGCCCGGACCGTACTCGGTATGGACCGGCATGCCCGGCTTCTCGATATCCGCGAATCCGTGTCCGGAAGCCAGCGCTTTTCCCAAAAGAAGGTAACGGGCGCTGTCGCCGGACAGGTCCGCAAGGTCCCCGGAGAGGAATGCGAACATGAAGGCGCACAGGATCAAAAAAGAAGACGCGATATACAAATATATCCTTTTTCCGGAGATGTGACCGCTTGCCGTCATCGGATAAAGCCTACCAGCTCCGGAGTGTTCCATCAATATATGTCATGTGTCAGCCACGCGGAAGACAGGTTTTGGAAAAGATCAGAGAGTAACGCTCCTGCATGCAGTGGCAAACAAGCAGGTTTGCAAAAAGCCGGAGTGCTCTGTCACTCGGAAAAGGGGAACAGGGCCGACGGAAATCGTGGTATCAGCCGCTCGCACGCTTCTCTTCTATTCCCGAGAAGCATTTGACAAGGCACTAGTTAGTTCCCGTTGCAAAACTCCGTTTTCGGAGTGCGCCTGCCTGTGCCGGACACGGCAGACAGGAAAGCTTGCTTTCGCTTTCATAAGTTCCGGCTTGCCGGAACTTACAAAAAGACGCCTCGTAAACTGTGGGCCTCTTGTGGAGCGCATCTCCGACAAGCAAGCTTCCCGGCGGAAAAGCGGACAGCTTGCTGCCGCATTCCAAAACAGCGCCGCAAAAGTAAATTAAACCTCCGTTTCGCATCAGGCACTATTTATTTTAAAGCCGGGCGGCAAAGATTCGGCAACGGCAAGAATGGAATGAAGACGGAAAGTTAGAGCCGAAAAGACCTTCTGGCAAGCTCCTTTAAAGCGTTCATCGTCTGCAAGGTAAGATCGGGGTGGGAACAAGGCATAAGGATATTGTTGTGAAAGAGCGGCTCGGAAACGATATCGTACTTTGAACAGCACACGGCTTTTTTCCACATCGGGGTGTGGGGGAGGGGCGAAAATTCGCTGAGATAGGGCCTTCCGCCCGACTTTTGGACCTCGTTTATTCCCTGCTCGATCTCGGAAGGGGGCTGCTCCGGAAGTCCGGCAAGCAGGTATGCGCCTATTTCCCCGGAGGAGTACCCCGCCTTGCCGAGCTTATTGCAGGCGCTTGCGAAATCCTCGATTGAAGCCTTGTCTCCCAAAAGACGGCTCCGCTCCGGTGATGCTGTCTCCAATCCGAAACGCAAGGTGGACACGTTGGCCCGCCGCAGGAGAAAAGCCATCTCTTGACTGAGCCCCCGGAGATGCAGCGCGTTTATGGTATGAAGGCGGATTGGAACCGAGAGCTCGATGATCCCCTCAAGAATGGCCGCGAGGTGGTCGTCCCCCCCTGCCCGCAAAGCGTCGTCGAAAAAGGCGACCTCTGTGACTGCAAAGTCCCGGTAGATCCTCATAAGCTCCGCAACAACCGCATCCGGCTCCCGCCTTTTAAGCTCGCCGTGCAGGCGCGGGACCGCGCAGTAAGAGCACCTGTACGGACAGCCCCGGCCGGTTAAGACAGCAGCGGAGATAATGCCTTGATACAGGTCCCACGCTGGAAAGAATTCTTCATAAGAGAGATCATCCGGCAGCCCGAGCTGTTCCAGAAGCGGGGGAACGCTCTGCCGGAAGTCTCCGGCTGCCACGTAGTCGACGCCAAGGTTGTCGCGGGCATGATCGGGCAGGAGGGTGGCGTAGATGCCGCCGGCTATTACGGGGGCGGCGGGAAAGAACTCGCGCAAGTGCCGGATTGTCTCCTGCACGCCGGTGTACCAGTAGGTCATGACCGTGTTCACGAACACCACGTCGGGCGCGGGCGTCCTGGCGAGCATTGTTTTAAAGGCTTTTGGTGAAATCCCGTAGCGCTTGTACCTTCGCGGGAAAAAGGAGATCTCTGCCGGTTTTTCAATGACCTCCTGGTCGAACTTGCCGGAGCCGTCCGGCTTGCTGGCGGGAAGCGGCTCCTGCCTGCCCGGGTAGTAAGGGTGAAGGCAGTCGATAAGCGACACCTCGTAGCCGGCCTCCCCAAGCGCCGAGCCCAGGCAAAGCAGACCCAGCGGCCGCGCCCAGAAGTCGTAAGCGGCAAAGTCGTGGACCCAGGGGTTTACGAGGATTGCTTGATAATAAGAGCTCACACCATGGGGTCCCAGCTTATGTACTTGCCCGAGTAGTCCAGGGGGTGGAAGTGAGGGCTCATGGTATCTTCGAGCATGTCGGCGAGCTTGTCGGTTGTCCACCCCTCGCTGTCGTGTATGGACCGGACTATGCGGGGCTGGGAGAACAAATATATCTCCTTGCCCCGGACGCCGAAGACCTGGCTGGTGATGTTCTGCGCCTTGTCCGATGCCAGGAACACTGCAAGTGGTGCCACGTCCGCGGGCGTCATCTTCTTGATCTTTTCCACCTTGGCCGCCTGCTCAGGATCGTCGGTTGGTATGGTTGCTATAAGCCGGGTCCAGGCGAAGGGCGCGATGCAGTTGGACGTCACGTTATACCTGGCAAGATCAAGAGCGGCGCTTCTGGAGAGACCCACGATACCCAGCTTTGCCGCGGAGTAGTTGGTCTGTCCCACGTTGCCGATAAGACCCGCTGTGGACGTGAAGTGGATAAGCCTTCCCGACTGCTGCTCCCGGAAGTGGGGGGCCACCGCCCGGGTGCAGTAGAATGATCCGTAAAGATGCGTCTTTACCACTCCGTCCCACTCCTCTTCGCTCATCTTGAAGAGGATGCGGTCGCGGAGGATGCCCGCGTTGTTGACCAGGACGTCTATCCTGCCGAACTTGTCGAGCGCAGCCTGGGCAAGCTTCTGCCCCGTCTCCCATGAGCCCACCGGGTCGTAGTTGGCCACTGCATCGCCGCCCATGTCCTTGATCTCGGCTACAACTTCGTCGGCCACCTTGGCGTCCGTGCCTTCTCCCGACTCGTTCACGCCCGGGTCGTTTATCACCACGCCCGCGCCTTCCCCAGCCATAAGGAGCGCTATCTCGCGCCCGATGCCTCGTCCCGACCCGGTAACTATCGCCGCCTTGCCTTCAAGCATTCCCATTTCATAACCCCCCTTTAAGAAAGATGTAAAGAAAGCGTTCCCGCAACACCACAGTCAATTCGGAGATCGGCTTTTGCCGCTCGCACGATTTGTGCAGTCAAAACTATTGGAATCGGAAGAAGTTGTCAAGGCTTTTTTTAACGGCCGGCACATATAAATTACATTAACATTATCGGCTCATAAAGAATCTGGGGCTGGAATGGAGCCGGCGGCACTTACGTTATTGATTTATGCAGAAATAATGGTACGGGAGGAAGCGCAAAAGCGAATTTATGTCGCGACTAAAGTCGCTCGCACGCATCACATTACTTTTACAGAGCACGACAATTTAGAGCATCAGGGTTATTGTTATCAAAAACACCCTCTCCCGTAAAGAACTT
>CAYQTK010000203.1:0-7907 GCA_964420375.1 uncultured bacterium | reverse complement strand
CTTGCTTCCCGGCGGAAAAAGCGGACAGCTTGCTGCCGCACTCCTAAACAGCGCCGCAAAAGTAAATTAAACCTCCGTTTCAACAGGCACTAAATCTATTCTTTCACTCGAACTGCTTCTTGAAGTCGGCAAGCTCCTGGCGGAGTTCGGCGACCTCGGCGCGGAGCTTTTTTATCTCCTCCGAAAGCTCGGCTGTCTTCGAGCTCTCCGCCGGGACCTCGGCGGCAACAGGCTCCGGCCCGGCAATGTGCTCCCCTGCCTCTTCCGTTGCCGGCTCGCCGGAGAGAAGATGGGCATAGCGGTGCTCCTTGCGGCCCGGCTCTCTCGCAAGGCGGCAGATGAGCTTCATCTCTGCCAGGTTGTCAATGGTCTCCCGGACCTCTTCCAGGCTCTGGAAGCCGTACATCCTGCTGGTGCGGCCTCGGAGCTCGCCCACTGTCTGGGGGCCCCGCAGCATGAGCATGCACAAAACCGAGGTCTCCCTCTTGATGATGTTCATAAGGTTGGACAGGTTCTGGCCGTACTTGGGCACCCGGCCTGACGACATGTCCTGGTACACCAGCCGCTTCTCGCGCAGGCTGTCCAGGGTCTTGTAAACCGTGTTGTCGTCATAGGAGACCACCGGCTCCCGGTTGGACTTCTGGTTGCAAGCGTTAACCAGCGCGTTCAAAGTAAGGGGATAGTACTCCGGCGTGGTCAGCTCCTTTTCCATTAACGCCCCCAGAACCCGGAGTTCGTACTCGTCAAGCACAAAATCCAACTTGAAAGCTCCTTTGACGAATAGTTTTACCCCGCTCAGGCGAGGTAAGAAAGGTTATAAGCTCATGTCTTCAGCAGGCCCAAGTTATCACAAACAGGGCACGAGAGGCAAGCGGAAAAAAAGGAGACAACAAGGAGAGATGAAATACTTAAAGTCCCGGAAGAGACTTTACTCAAAGGGAATGACACCCTCCCAGGAGTCTTCCATGGATACGTCAATGCGCGAGGTTTTGCCCCTGGGAAAAACCGCCCAGACCGATCCCTGTCTTCGACCGGGAAGAGAGATGCGAACCTCGAGACCGCTCTTAGCAATGCTTTGCTCGAAGCCGACCTCTCCCATGCCCATGTGCAGGTCGGAGGCAAGAAGTCGCGGCTTCTCTTCGGAACGCACCAGCCGAAGGTAGCGAACGCCATGGCCGGGCACCATCCCCAAGTCAATGCTTTCCGAGAAAATTCCCAGGTAGCGTCGCTCCCAGAAATCGAAAGCGTGCCAGAAACCGAAAAGCCCGATCTCGGAAAGCGACACCCTCATCCGCCGGTCATCCGCATGCCAGTTGAATATTGCAGCCAGAGCACCGTTTTCTTTCCTGAGCACGGCCCGGGAGGGAAAGCTCTTTCTTAAGAGGTCCGCGGGCACAAAGGGCTCGCCTGATGGCGGCAGAAGTCTTTGGAACCACTCGATCATCTCCGGAGAAAAGCCGGGCAGGTTTTCGGAGATAAAGGCCATGCCCCCGCTTGCATAGGCCACGGTAAGCTCGCTTTGGATCTCGGCGCGCGTCAGACCTTCCCGCAACACCAGGCAGTCAGGGTCGTTCTGCCACAGCCTGTTTTGCATGAGCATCCTGGTCATGTTGTTGCGCAGGCAGTTGCTGCCGCCCGGACCCACGGGCACGCCGGTTATAAGGTCCGTTCGTTTGTTCCTCCACCGCGCGTCAATGTCCGGGCTGATGCGCATGGCGTCGACCACTCCGATTGCGGGACCCAGGGGGCAGCCGCAGCCGAGGATGTAAGCATCATCCCCTGCAGCCCCCCGGATGGTCTCCAGACCCTGCCGGAGAGCGGACGCGCCGGTGGCTTTTTTATCGTGCCTTTGGCCGGGCAAAGATGCGGCATACAAAAAATCGAGCTTCAGGTAGGAAAAGCCCCACTCCCGGCTCACCACGCGTATGGTTTCCTGCAGCCAGGAGTTGACCTCCGGCCGGGTGGCGTCAAGAGCATAGATGACAAGGCCCTTCCACTGCGGATGGGCGAAGGCGATCACCGGTCTCCCCTTTTCAGTGCGGAGCAGCCAGTCGGGATGGTTTTTATAAAGGGCAGAGCCTCTCGAGACCAGGAAGGGCGCTAGCCATAACCCCGGCTCCATACCGGACTCCCGTATGCTGCGGGCCAGGTCGGCTGGAGAGGACGGAAACTTCTCGTTCCACTGCGTCCAGTCGCCCACCGCCTGTTCATACCCGTCATCGAGCTGGAAGGCCTGGAGGGGCACTCCAAGCTCTGCGGCGCACTCCCGGTTTTGCTTTACCGTTTGTTCGGACACCCGGGTGAAGCTGAAGTACCATGAGCACCAGCCGGTGCGGGGGGGAGCTTTTCTGGCCTGCATGGCTTTTCCCCACAGCTCGTAATAGCGGGCCTGCTGCTCGAGAGGGTCTTCGGAAAAAGAGACCATGGCCCACTCGGAAGACACGGATTCATCGGGGTCCACCACGCGGTCCTCGCAATCACATATGGCCTCCAGTCTCCGGAACCGGTCGTACTTGACCTCGTACTCGACACGCCCTGAATAAGACGCGCTGGTGATGAAGCCCGCCAGCGTAGACAAGCCCATCTCGGTCTCGTAAAGCTGGGCCATCCAGTCGGAGACCTTGTCGCCCTGTTTTCTCGAGTATGGCGTGCGAGGGTTTGTGCCCGCCCGCGACGGAAGGAAGAACCGCGGCTTGTAGTCTTCCGCTGTAGCTGCGATCGAGCCCGCGGGCGACCAGGACTGGTAACCGGTACGGTGGATGCGCCAGGCAGTATATGCCGCGCCCATGTCGAGACCGGGCTCTGCTCCGCGATAGGCAACGGGTACCAGATTGCCCAGGTTTACAGGCAGACGGTCAATATTGGTGAGCGAAAGCCGCGCAAGGGCGTCCCCTCCTCCGACCAAGGCCCATTCCCATGAAAGCCGCAAAGGAAGCCCGGAAACGTCCTTCAGTACAGCGCGAACGCCCGGAGCAGGGCCCAAGGGCGTGTCCGCTTCGAACTCCGAGACATCCCAGCCGTGAACCAGCGAGGTGTTGGGATCATGCACCTTGCCGTTGCAATGAATCGCGTGCGCCCGCCCCACCAGCGGACCGAAAACCATACGGTCGTCCTTGTAAACAAGGGTCACGCTAAAGGGCTCGCGTGTGAGGGAAAGAGAAATATGGTCGCGACTGAGACGGAAACTGTCTACTTCCTGCATAGGATAACTCCGCTGAAATAAGCGCTTGAGAGGGTCGATTAAAAAACAAGTGTCCGGCCTTTCCACACCCGCGGACGGCAGGGCTCAAGCTTCGTGCGCTCTGCATATCCGGCCGGTACTTAAATAGTAGCAAAAGCCATAGTTATGGTCAAAGTCCGCTCCGGATGTAACCGGCGGTCAGCTTACTTGGCGTCTGCAGCAGAACCTCCTTTTCTCTGCCGCGGCATGCGCGCGCCGGTCTCTTCCTGCCAGTTGTGCAAGCGGGCAAGCAGCTCTTTTGCCTTCTCCGGCATGTTCGCCGAAAGGTCGTGCTCTTCGCTTATGTCGTCGTCCAGGTTGTAAAGCTCCACTCGGTTGTCCTCGTAGAACTCGATCAGTTTGTAGGGACCGGACCTTATTGCTGCAGAGGGCTTTCCGCCCTGGTTACTGTAGTGCGGATAATGCCAGTAGACGGGTCCGCGCGAGAAGGAGGAGCCTTTCAGCAAGGGACAGAGGTCGGCACCGTCCACGTGCTGGGAAGGCCGCAAGGGCAGGCCGGCCATCTTCAGCATGGTGGGGTAAAAGTCCGTGCTGATGACCGGCTCCGCGCACGTGCTGCCCGGTGGTGTGATCCCCGGCCATTTCACTATCATGGGCTCGCGGATGCCCCCCTCGTAAAGCCAGCCCTTGCCCGCGCGCAGCGGCGCGTTCGAGGTGGGCCATCCCTCGGCAGTGGACAGGCCGCCGTTGTCGGACACGAAGATCACCATGGTGTCGTTGCCGATGCCCAACTCGTAAAGCTTGTCCATGACCCTGCCCAGGCTCTTGTCGAGGGCGGTGATCATGCCGGCGTAAACCGGGTGGTCCTGCACCACCCGGACCGGGTGTTTGCCCTCTTTGTCGAAGCGGCCGGTGCGCGGGTTAAACAGGGCCTTCTTCCAAAAAGGCTTCATGTCCTCCCACTCCGCCTGTAGAGGCACGTGCACCGCGTAGTGAGAGAGGAAAAACAAAAACGGACTTGGCGCGGACTCCATGAGGCGGAGAGCCTCGCTGGTCAGCCGGTCGGTGAGGTACTCGCCAAGAGGACCGTCGCTTATCTGCGGGTTCAAGTAAGGCGAAAAGTGTCCTCCCCGGGGCAGGCCGGTGTGGTTTCCGCCGATGTTGACGTCAAACCCCTGTTTGCCGGGAAAGTAGGGCTCGCCTCCCAGGTGCCACTTTCCCAAAAAGAAGGTCGAGTAGCCCGCTGCTTGGAATGCCTCTGCCAGGGTGGTCTCGGAAAGCGGCAGCCGGTCAACATAGTCCGGCGTGTCCAGCTTGCCCTCCCGGAATCCGCCGAAGTACTGGGTTGTATTAAGGCGTGCCGGGTACTTGCCGGACATTATGCCCGCCCGGCTGGGAGAGCAGACCGGCGACGCAGCATAGGCGTCGGTAAAACGCATGCCCTCCGCTGCCAGCCGGTCAATTGCGGGAGTTTCGTAAAATCCGCTCCCGTAACAGCCGGCATCCTTCCAGCCCAGGTCGTCTGCCAGGAAGAACACGAAGTTGGGACGACGAGGCTTCGCTCCCCGGCCCGCGGATGCAGCCAGCAGCGCTGCCATAAGCGCATCGCCCATAAACCTTCTTCTATTCATGGTATGACCCGTACAGCTCGAAGAACCCGTCCAGCGACGGCGGGGGACTGTCCGCTCCCCAATCGCGGTTCGGTGAATCGGCCATGGTATAACGCAGCACTCCGCCTTTCGCTATCTCGTGGTGGCTTAGCCACGGCCGGTCGAGATTTTTGCCGTTAAGCGTTGCCGACCGGATGTAGACGTTCTCCGGGGAGGCGTTCTCGGCTTCGATCTCGAGCACGCCGTCCTTGAGCTGGAGCCGGGCGTACGAGAACGAAGGGCTTGCGATCAGGTAGATGCCAGGCGCAAACGGGTACAACCCCAGCGAGGAGAACACGTACCAGGAGGAGAGCTGGCCCATGTCCTCGTTGCCGGCGAGCCCGAGGGGACCCGTCCGGTGCATCTTCTTATTTATGCGCGCTGCCATGGCTTGAGTCTTCCATGGCTTGCCGGAGTAGTTGTACATAAAGGCGATGTGGTGGGAAGGCTCGTTGCCGTGGGAGTACTGGCCGATGACTCCCCCCTCGTGAGGGTCGAAGAACTCGTACTTGCCGGTGTCGTCGTCCATGGTAAACAAGGTGTCCAGCTTGCGGTTGAAGTTCTCTGCACCGTCCATGAGGCTGATCAGCCCTTTTACGTCGTGGAACACCGACCAGGTCCATTGCCAGGCGTTGCCCTCGGTGTAATAGGAGTAGTAAGAGCCGGGGTTGAACTCGTTCTCGTGCATCCAGTCTCCGGAAAGCTTTTTCCCCCGCACGAAACCGGTGTCCTTGTCGAACACGTTCCGGTAGCTCAAAGACCGCTGCCGGAAAAGCTCGAAGTCGTCTTCTTTTCCCAGCTCGCGGGCCAGCGCGGCCACGCAAAAGTCGTCGTAAGCATAGGCCAGGGTCCTGCTCGCCCCCTGGTTGTAGACATAGGCCACGATGAAAAGAAGGCTTTTGAAGCTTATGTCAAAGTCCGCGGGTATGTACCCGTACTTCTTATACCAGCTTAGACCGTACCTGCCCGTGCCCCCGCCGGTGCAGGGAATGACGTTGTCGCCCGGCTCCATGGCGTTTTTGCGCATGCCCTCGTAAGCAGTCTCAACGTCGAAGCCGTCCGCGCCCTTGAGATAGGCGTCCAGGATGACGCAGGAGGTGTGATCGCCTATCATGCCCTCGGTGTGATAGTTGCCGAACTGCTGCGGAGTGGGTATCCGGCCCGAGTCGCTGTACTGCCTTACTATGGTCTTTATCATGTCCTCCGAGCGCGCGGGCTGGACCAGGGCAAGCAAAGGCATCTCCGAGCGGAAGGTGTCCCATATCGAGAAGTCGCTGTAGTAGGTAAACTCGGCGACGTTCGTGCGGCCGGGCTTGTTGTTGATCATGGTATAGGTCCCGTCAGCGTCGCTGAAGCTCGCCGGGAAAAGGAACGAGTGGTAGAGGGCGGTGTAGAAGATGGTAAGCTGTTTTCCCCTTTGTTCTGCACTGTAGCCGCTGCCCGGCTCGATCTTTATCTTGTGAAGCTCCTTGTTCCACGACCGCCGCGCTTTTTTGCGCACCCGCTCGAAGTCCCAGTGGGGGATATCATGCTCGAGGTTTGCACAGGCCTGTTCCGGGCTGGTGTAGGATATGCCCACCTTGAGAAGGACCTCTTCTCCCTGCGAGGTCTGGAAATCCGCCCACGCCCCGATGTCCGCACCCGATGTGGAGCGGACGCCGGGGGTCTTTACCACTCCGTTCCACACGCCGAATGACTTGAAAGGCTTGTTGAACCTGGCGCAGAAGTGGACGGCCTGAAAGGGCACGCGACCGGTGGAAGCGCGCGTTCCCCTGATCTCGTTATCTCCGCGTATTTTGACCTTGCCGTACAAAGGCGTGTCTCCGAGGCCGTGGCCTATGTCGAAGACGACGTGGCCGGAGTCGGTTTTTGGAAAGGTATAGCGATGGAACCCGGCGCGGGGGGAAGCGGTAAGCTCCGCCCGGATGCCGTAGTCAATGAGGTCGGCCTTGTAATAGCCGGGCGTGGCTTTTTCTTGTTCATGGCTGAAGCGCGAGCGGTAGCCCTTGCCGGGATCTTCTTCCTCGCCTGGCCTTATGCGGAGCGGGCCGGTGGCGGGCATGACCAGGATGTCCCCCCAGTCGCCTGCGCCCATGCCGCTGCGGTGGATGTGGCTGAAGCCCAGTATGGTGGTATCGTCGTAGTGGTATCCTGCACACCACTTCCAGGCGGAAGAAAGCCACAGGCCGTGGATGCCGCCGGTGTCGGGGCTCAACTGCACCATTCCAAAAGGGACCACGGCTCCGGGGAAGGTATGGATAACTCCGCCGGTGCCGATCATGGGGTCCACGTAATCCGCGGGCTTCATCTCCTTGAGACCCTCTTCCCGGGAAGGCGCGGAAAAGAGGACCGAGATCATGACAACAACCCAGATGATTATCAATTGTTTTTTCATCACAACTCCTTTTTCCTGCCAATATAATTTCCCAGCTAAAATCGTTCCTGTCAAAGGGCTGCGAGGGGGATAAGGTTTGGCCGCTTTTTGCTCCCGGAAATTCTCCGTTCTGCCGGAGGGGCGTCTGCCTGTGCCGTGCCCGGCAGGCAGAGAGGCAGGCAAAGGAGGGCGATGATGGCGTTGGCTCCTCGCACGCTCCGTTCCATGCCAGACTGCTTGAGGCGCTTGCCCGCCATGGTCTTGCAGCCCGCCTCCACAACGCCAGGGCCCGCGAACAGGACCTGCTCGCGGAACTTGCCATAGTGCATCCTTGAGGCATTATTGCAGAAATAACCTATCTGCTTTTCGGCTTCCTTTTTCGGGTCCTCTTCCTTGGGAAGGAGCTTTTTAGTCTTGGCAATGATCTTTTCCACCTCGCCATAGTGCCCTGTCACTCGAAAAAAGGGGAACGGATCCAATGCAGATCGCGGCTAAAGCCGCTCGCACGATTATTTTCTGTTCTCCAAAAAGCTGTTTTCTATTCCCCAAAAAGCTTTTGACAAGACACAAGTGCTTTGTTCACAATTGTTTTTGTCGCTTACAAAAAGCAGTCCCTTTTGTGCGAGCGACTTTTAGTCGCGACTAAACTCGCTCGCACGCTATGCGACGCTATGCGTCATTTTAATCTTGACAAGCTAGTGCT
>CAYQTK010000202.1:0-7931 GCA_964420375.1 uncultured bacterium | reverse complement strand
CGCAGTCGCGCTCGCACTTGTCCGGGTTTATGAACTTGGGCAGAAGCTGCCAGTCCATCCCCAGCTCACATGCCGAGTCCATTATCCGCCGGGCGGCGTCTCCCACCAGGTGATCGGGCAGTGGCCGGATACCGAGCTCTTCTTCAAACTCGTCCGCCAGGGGGGCCAGGTCGATGCCGGTCTGTTCCTTGATAAACGCAGCCGGCCGGGTGGCTGTTCCGCAGTAGATAAGCGAAGACCCGCCGGTGGCCATCCCCCGCACCATGGTGGCGTGTCCCAACGGAATTGCATTCTTGAGGTCCACCTTGGGAAGTATGGAAAGGTGGCTGCCCACCCACTCGCTGTCCGGGCCTGCCTCCAGCATCACAACCTTCTTGCCCGCGCGGCAGAGCTCCCGCGCTGCCGAAGCGCCGCCCGGCCCGGAACCTACCACCGCCACGTCACATTCCAGTCTCATCTCGCCCTCCTTTGATGTTAAAACAAGCTCGGCAGAGAAACCGTCCGCCGCATACCTTACCGCCTATCATTACTTTACCCGAACACCAGGCTCAGTTCAATACCGGATTGAAAATCGCGCTTTCCTGCTTCGCCGAGTTTCCTTGCCGATTATTCCTTGTTTTCTTCTCTCCGGTCAATACCCAGAAAGGGGTTATACAGGTACACGTCGGAAAAGTTCTCGGGAAATTTCCAGGTTGTCTTGACCAGGCGAGCGGGGTCCGGGCTCAAGTGTCCCCAGGGAACTCCCGCGCTGTCCGCGCCACTGGAGGCCCCGGCGGTATCGCCGTCGAGGTTGAAGGGTATGGTCCCCTCATCGCACAACAAGTGTGCGGGTATACCCGGCCGGTCCCCTGGAGGGTTGTACTCGCGGTAGTCGTCAAACGCCCGACGATTGCATCTTTGTGTCCACAAACCCCGCTCGCCGGTCAGGGAGAGAAGATCATAGCCCGCATCGCGGTCATCGGGCCCTTCTGGCGGCTCCGCCTTTCCTTTATATTTGTAGACCACGCCGGTATCAGAGGCGAAGCCGTGGCGGTGGATGAGCCCCTGCTCGCGGGCGTAAAGCGCATAGGGTCCGTGTCCCCCGCGCTGGATATATACCCGGGGATGATGTCCTTCCGCCAGGCTGGGTTTCTCCACAAGCTTGGGAACCCGGAGCCGGACGCGCGGATCGAGCGCGTAGTAACGGGTGTAGCCGTGGGGATGGGTCTGCAACCCCCGGAACCTTCCGAACCACTTGTCTTCCGACTTTTGGGCGATGACCATAATGGCCTCGGTATCGTTTTCATGGTGAGTGCCGGAAATGATCTTAAGCCAGGGATGATCGTAGTCAAAAGGATGGAACACCTCGTAGATGACCAGGTAATCAGTAAGGGTCTCGATAACGGTGTAGTAGATATAGGCGTTATAGGGCCCGAACCTGCCGGATTTCAGGCTCTCCAGGTTATTGGACCCGATCCAGTCGCCGTCACCGTCAAACGCGGTGATGTAGTCCCCCTCCGGATAATACCAGGTGTCCTGCCACAGCTCCGGGCTCCAGTAGGCGGCAAGCTCGGAGTAGAAACCAGACTCCTGCTCCGCCACTGACGCGGCCGCTCCAAGACAGAACACCAAGAACAAGCAAACGGCAAGTAAAGACAATCTTTTCATCTTGGTTCAACCCTTTAGGGTTTGCTCACAATTGTTTTTGTCGCTTACAAAAAGCAGTACTTTTGTGCGAGCGACTGATACCGCGACTTAACCCGCACGCACGCAACTTATAGACTTTAATGTGATCCGCCATTAGATTAAAACCCGAGCCGGTTTCTGCCGGGAAGAACTATCTTGCCCGAGGTTGTCCTTGCCGCGGCAGTCATGATCTCTCTCGCCCGCCTCTGGTGCGGCCGGGAGAGATCATACCCGCAGGCCTTCTCCAGAAGCTCGACAAGATGATAGACGCGCAAGCGGGACGTTGACAAGCGCTCCGCTATCGTGAGCATAAGAAGGCATCCGTTGCAATAGGCCGCAATGCCCTCGGCTCCAACCGCCTCAGCGGTTTTGAGCCTCTGCACCGCCGGCCGGTACATGTCCAGGGGGTTATATCTTCTTGCCGCGGCGGCAAACCCGCAACACGCCCACTGCTCTTTTTCGCTTGCCGGCTTCACCGCCCGCGCCCCTGCAGCGGACAGAAGCGAGCTCACACCTTCTACAAATGATTCTCCCAGGATGCGGGCATGACAGGAGTGTTGAACCATGAGCTCGAGCCCGGTTTCCTGCTCCGGCTTAATTGTCCCTGACTCCTGTTGTTCCCGGAGCCAGTCGTACACCCCGATTACCGGGAAGCCGGGAGCTTTGCCGGGCAGGTTCGGATAGACGTTCTTTATCATGTTGAGACAGGGCGTACAGAAGACGACCATGCGGGAGGGGGCCCGCTCCTGCCAGTGATCGAGCCAGGCGTTTGCCGACTTTTCATATGACTCGAGAAACCCCATCCGGTAGTAAGGCTCTCCGCAACATATGCCGGGCGCGCCCGCGATACGGAGCGGCTCGAAAAGCGGCGAGTCAGCGATGTACGGGTCCAGAAGCTGGTTGCAGCCGAGATAGAGGACCTCCTTGCCGCTTACGTCGTTTGTAAGCTTGGAGTAGAGATCCGCTTCGCCGGCGGTGAAGTATCTTTTTACCGCGGTCCAGGGGTTGGGCGCTTTTTGCTGAGGCAATGCCGCGCGCACGTGCATGGGAATGCGGTCGTCTCTTTTCCGGTGCCACAAGGAGAGGACAAGGCCGTGGACGTCGAGATGATTCGGACACGCCGCAGAGCAGGCGAAGCAGGAGATGCACTTCTCCAGTACCGGGCTGGTAAGGTCCCCCAGTTGGAGCCGGTATATCTCCAGTTGCGCATCCTTTGCACTGAGCGAAAGCACGGGACACGCCAGCAGACAGCTCCCGCACAGCTCGCATTTGCGGGGACTATAGGGTACGAGCGTCATGTAGTCCTTCAGTTGGTGTAGATGATCTCGTTGAACGCTTTGCCGGTGGTGGTGATTTCTTCTCCGCGGACGTTCAGCTTAAAGGTCACCGGTGCCACTGCCCGGTAGTACCAGGGCTTGGCTATAAACGCGTTGATGGCCGCCTTTACCGGCTTGCCGTACCACCGCTTGTCCAGCTTGGCCAGCACGTCGAACTTTTCGGTCACCTTCGAGCTGTCCATGGTTGCACTCGCGCTGCAATCGTCTCCAACCAGCTTATAACGGACCTTGCCGGGGTAGGGCTTGCCCGACTCGGAATCAACTTCCACGTCCTCCTCCACGACCCGCACGTCGGTAAAGGAGCAGAGGATCTCGTCGTTGTCGGTTATCACTCCCAGCGAGAAATCGCGCTCGTACTTCTCGGGGGTGGTAAAGCTCGACACCAGCACGGTGTAATCGTCGCTGCAAAACTTGATGTTGTGCCAGACCTCCTCGAAGTCCGCGGGGTTGCTGTTAGAGAGGCTGTGGTCTATGTATCCCCATCCCTTCACCGGCACTGACCTGCCCTTTACTATGAACTCGCCGGTAACATCCGGGCGCGGACCGGGGTAATTGATGTAAAAGAACTTCTCGCCCGACTCGCCGAACACCGCCTTGCCGTCGCCCAGCACAAAGCCGGGCACGCGGTTTTTGAACTCGAGGTCCATGCCCATGTCCTCGTGCCTTATGTGCAGCTTGTAGCCCTCGTCGGTCTCCTTGAAGTAGTTGTCCTTGATGCGGAGATCGAAGCGGTCCCTTGCCGACTTAAGGTCCGAGGCGCTGTAGTCCATGTCCGTTACAATCCGCTCGTGCTCGGGGGTCACGATAGTGAACGATATGCCGGGCTGGTGCTCTTCAAGCCCGGTGTTGGACACCAGCAGGTTCACGTATCCGTAGTAGCCCTGGTCGGTGATGGCGATAAAGAAGTAGTTCTCGTTGTAGAAAAAGCCGTCCATGAGATGAAGCTTCTTGTCTTCCAGGCTGAGGCGGTGTATCTTGCCAGCGGAGCCGTCAGGCTCCCGGAAAAGACGGACCGGCTCGCCCGGCGCCGCCAGGACCGGCAGAGAAATCACCATGATCAGAAATACAGTGCGTACAGTCTTCATAAGAAACCTCCCGTGGTGGTGCGTTCAAGTACGGCCCATAATAAGACACCTCCGCGCTTGTGATCAAGCATGGTCTTTAAGACCAGGGCTCTGTCAAGCGTTTTTCGTCGCTTACAAGACAGGTGTTTTTCGTGCGAGCGACGTAAATCGCGACTAAAGTCGCTCGCACTTGCGTCATTCGTCATGGCGGCAACGCCTGCGGACGTGATATCATATTCATCAACTTTAGCTCATCCGAAAGGAGATGCCATGAAGTACATCATATTGGTTTGCCTGGTGCTTTTTATGGGAGGCTCGGTTATGCTCGGATGCGAGACGCGTGAAGAATCGATTGTCCGGGAGCGTAGTTACCTCGAGCAGCATCCTGTAGAGGAAGTCTCCGATTACTGGCGGGACGTTGCTTATGCGGGAGTCGACGGCGGGCAGCTTACCCTGGACGTGAGCGCTCCCGCGGGCCATGGCCCATTCCCGGTGCTGATGATCATTCACGGCGGGGGATGGGAGCTCCACACCAACGCCATCATGGAAGGCATGGCCCGCTATATCACCAACCGCGGCTACGTGGTTTTCAACATCAACTACCGGACGCTTCCGGAAGGCGCTTCCATGGAGGAGATAGTCGAGGACTGCCTGGGCGCTTTCCTGTGGATCAAGGAGCACGCCGGCGAGTACAAAGGAGACCCCCGGCGGTTCGCAGTGACCGGCGACAGCGCGGGCGCCCACCTTGCCGCCATGGTATTGACACAAAAGGACGGCAAAGATTTCACTCCAACCTATAAGCCGGCTGATCCGGTGGATACGGGCATAACCTGCGCCGCCCCCTCCTACGGAGTGTTCGACTTTACAAGCATCGGCAGGATTCCCGGTGTTACCAAGGACTGGTTCAACGAGTCCTACCACGAAAACCCGCAGAGATACCGCAAGCTCTCGCCCATCTTCCACATCCGAACCGGACTGCCTCCCCAACTGGTGATGGTGGGGGACCGGGACCCGCTCTACCTGGAGAATAAAAAGTATGTGGAGGCTCTCGAAGACATCGGCGCTCCCGTCGAGTTTTACGTTTATAATGGCCAGTCCCACGCCTTCTTGAACAACTACTGGGAGGAAAGCGGACAAAAAGGCTATGACCGGATCATCGAGTTCCTGGACAAGCACATGAAGTAAGCACGGGCTCTTGGGCAATTTGACATGCGCTTGTCCTCCATGACAGAATTATCTCGTCTTAGCCTATGAAAACGCTGGTTACCGGTGCTACCGGTCTTCTGGGAGGCAACGTGGTCCGGCTGATGGCCCGAGAGGGCCGGGACGTTCGCGTGCTGGTGCGGGAGAGCTCGAACCGTGCTTCGCTGGAAGGCCTGGAAGTTGAAGAAGTTCTCGGCGATATCCGCGACCCCCGGGCTGTAGAGAAGGCGGTCGCCGGATGCGGGCGGGTTGTCCATTGTGCTGCGTCGGTGAGCCAGTGGCGTCCCAACCTTCCATGGATGAAAAAGGTCAACGTAGGCGGCACCCGCAACGTGCTGGGTGCCGCTTTGCAGGCGGGCGTGGAGCGGACGGTTTACGTATCAACAGTGGATACGCTGGGGCTGTCTTCCCGCGAGAGGCCCGCTGACGAGGGGTGGGAACACGAGAGCCTGGCCAGTTTCAGAAACCCCTACATCGACACCAAGTATGCGGCCGAGCAAGAGGCTTTGAAGATCTCGGAGCAGGGACTCGACCTTGTTATAGTCAAGCCGACCTACATGATCGGGGAGTGGGATACCAAGCCGACCTCGGGCCAGATGATCATCGAGGTCGCGCGGGGCCGGGCCATCGGATACCCCGGCGGAGGAAACAACTTCGTGGACGTGCTCGACGTGGCCCGCGGTATCCTGCTGGCGTTCGACAAAGGCGTTAATGGCGAGTCCTACATACTGGCCAATGAGCAGGGGAACCTTACCTACGGCGAGATGTTCGCCCTGATCGCAAAGGTGACCGGAGCTAAGCCGCCGCGGTTTCGCATTCCCTATCCCCTGGCTGTAGGTGCGGGTTACCTGCTGGACGTTGCGGGAAGGCTGTTCGGCCTTGAACCGGACGTGAACTCGGTGACCGCGAGAATGGGGTTTGCTCCCCATTACTTTACGCCGAAGAAGGCGATAAAAGAACTGGGGATTCCCCAATCACCTCTCGAGCCCGCGGTGGAGAGGGCCTATAACTGGTTCCGGAAGCGGGGAATGGTATGAACCTGAAAAGGCGGAGCATGCACTTGGAAAAGGAGGAATTATGAGGACCGGCCTGGCATTGATACTGGTGGCATCACTTCTGTCCCTTTCCGGTTGCGGCGACAAGAAGGAAGAGGTGGTGGAGAAGGAAAAAAAGTTTCAACTAAACGAATGTCCTCTCTCCCGCATCGAGGTCTCCCCGGAAAAGGTCTACCACGAGTGCGTGCTCGGGGAGAGCTGCAAGATCGAGCTTACTGCAACCGCTTATGACAACGCCGGCCAAGAGGTGGAGACCGATCTTTACTGGAGCGTGCGCTACCCTGACGGCAATGACGACAAGGTCACCGGCCGCGGCCATCGGCTTTCCGTGAGTGATAACCGTCACGGCTTATTTATTGCGAGCGGTCACGCCGTGGGCATATTCACGGTCCGGGTGGAGGACAGGAGCTGCAACCTTGCTGTCGAGTCCGCTCCGCAGTATGTAATGGGCCAGTCGTGGATCGAGGTGGAGCCTCCCCCGAACGCGGATATCGTGTGCGGGCCCATGCGCCTTACCTACGGCGACCGGCTGGACCGGATGGGAGATACTATTTTGGCCAGCGCCAAGGCGCTGCTCCTGGCTGAGGTGTCCACCGACGAAAAACTGAACCGGCTGGACCACCGCGTGCAGTTCTACTTAAACGGCGAGCCCTTCATGACCACGCGGCCTTTGTATAAAGACCCCCAGATCAAAACCAGCCACGGCAGATCCACGGGGTACCTGTCCTATCTTCCCCTTTACATAGCGCCGGGCAAGTTCTCCGTTTATTATGAACTACTGGAGGAGGGCGAAATTGTCTGCGGTTCGAGAACAGAGCGGTTTAAGACGAGATAAAACGGAGAGCTCATTGATGATGTCCACGTCCACAAAGTATGTGGCTGCGGTTTTGCTCTTTCTGTTCCTGGCGCCGCTGCCAGCCGAGGCACAGCGCAGCAACGAGTTGGGGTCCCTCTACGGGTCGCGGAACCTGGAGATAATCGTGGCCCGGCTCATGCCGGCCATGGTCCCGGAGCAGGGCATGGGCGCAGAGGTCTTGTTCGGTTTCAACACTCTTTCAAAGCGTACCGAGTTCCGGGAACATTGGAAGTACTTTTACGGCGTGGGCTTGGCCGGGGGAGGTTTTTCCTGGCAAGACGCCGACCTGGGCCGTTACGAGGAACGCTCTGCGAGCGCGGGTTACTTTCTCATAGAGGCGGAGGGCAAATGGTTTTATGAGGTGGAGGGCAAGGTCCGTCCTTATGTGGGGATTTACGGCGGATTGGGATACGGCAGCCTGTGGATGGAGACGTCCGACGATCTTCCCGATCCTCCCACTCCCGGCCTGGAGTTTCTGGCAGGCGGAGCGGAAGCCGGGTTGCACATCCATCTTGAAGGCCACAACGCGCTTGTTCTGTCAGCGGGGGTGGATGCGCGTATACATCGGACCGGGGCGGAAGGGGTGTTCAACATGCCGATCATGGTGAACGTAGGGGTTTGCGAGTGGCGCGGTCCACTTTAATGGCTGCTTATAACATTATTTTTTCATCCGCGGTTTTAAGGCAGGCCAATTTTACAAACGGGAGGTATAACTTTTGGGCGAGGAAAAGCAGTATATAATCGACAGCCT
>CAYQTK010000201.1:0-7991 GCA_964420375.1 uncultured bacterium | reverse complement strand
ATATTTCAATGATTTGCAGTGGTTTCGAAAAAGTTAACCGGACAGCAGTGATTTTGAATAAGCTTTTTTTGATATTTTATGACAAATAAAGGTAATACTTATTGTCGCAAATTGTCACCTTAAAGGGAGCGGCATCTGGATTGGGTCGCTAATATGTTGTAATTATTATATATTCGCAAAAGTTAAGCTATCGGCATTCAATTTGCATTTTATCTCTTTAAGAGGAGCAAGAAAATGCGAAAAAACGGATTTACCCTTATCGAGCTGATGATTGTAGTTGCCATTATAGGTATTCTCGCTTCTCTGGCTATCCCCGATTTCATGAAGATGATCGGAAAGGCCAAGCAGTCGGAAGCCCAAACCAACCTGAATGCTATTTATACCATGCAGATATCTTACTTTGCTGACAACGGCACTTATGCCGGCAAGACGACTTCTAAGGGAGACGCCTTCCAGATGATCGGCTGGTACCCCAAAAGCCCGAAGGCCTTGCAATACGCCTATGTTCTGGATGAGGCGGTCATGACCGGTCCCAAGGTGGCGGTCCCGGCCGGTGATATCCCCAGTGGGTTCGGATCAACCCGAAGCTCTTTCACAGCAATTGCCATTGCCAACATAGACAATGACAAAGGCTATGATATCTGGATTACCAATGACGCCAATGACCTGGAGAATATTTCCGATGATATCGCCTCAGGCGGATATTGATCTCATCTTTTCTAATGGAGAAAAAACCTTTTAAAACAGATTATTATTTCATGCAAATACTCAAAGGCAAAAATTAATAAAATAATAACATGATTGCGACCTTCCGGTGTTATAGAAAAAAGGTTCATCCGGTTAATTGGTACCTCTGTTCATGAAGGTTGAACAATCTCAGTTTGAAATATTCTTCATCCCTGAATCCATAATGCTGTCTTTTCAGGGTTTTGATTTTGTTATTGATGCCTTCGATCTTGCCGCAGGTGATGCGATGCTTGAAGTAATTGAGGATGAGACTCCTGAACATCGCCAGGGTTTTCCCCACCCTCATGAGTTGGCTGATCCCGCTGGCCATGGCGTCCCGGCACCAGCCTTCCAGGAACCTCTCGGCTTCTTTCCGGCCGAGGTCCCAGAACATACGGAGTTGCTCCTTCATGGCATGCATCACGTAAAGGGGCTCATTCACTTGCAACAGTCTGTCCAGCCGATGCTTCCTCTTGCCCGACAGGTCCTCGTAATTGGCCAGCAGCAGGAAGCGACTTCCCTTGATGGTCTTGTTGCCGAGTTTTCCGAGTTCAGCCTGGTGCTCGCGCCGCAGTTCGTCTATGGCGCGGTTTATGAGAGCGCTGATGTGGTAGCGGTCGAGCACGATGTCCACCTTTGGCAGCCACTTCCGCAATGCGGAAAGGTATCCTTCGTTCATGTCAACAGCCACGGCCCTGAGCTTTTTCGCCCTGCGGGCCAGGGTCTTGAGGAAAGCCTCTATGCTGTCCGCGCCCTTTCCCGGAGCCACATGGAGGATGCGGCCGTCGCGAAGGTCAATCACGATGGTCATGTAAACCCATCCCTTCTTGATGCTGAACTCGTCTATGGCGATGTATTTCACGTCTTTCAATCGGATGTGTTTGTACTTTTTGCCGAGACTTTTCTTGTGGATGTCCTTTATAAGGTCCCAGCCGCAACCGAGGAAGCAGGCCGCGGCCAGGATGGTGCTGAACTTGAGAAGCTCGACCACCAAACGCTCGAAAGCGCGGGTGTAATTCACCAGAGGGTCGGCGAATGGGAGTATGGGCCAGCGTCGAGCGCCGCAGTCGTGGCACAGGAGCTTGTGGACCGTAAGGTGGAGCCAGGTCTTCTTGGCGCCGATGGGGACCAGGCGCAGATGCCGAACCCGCGAGCCCTTGTAGACGACGTTGCGGCTTCGGCAAGCAGGACACCGGGCGAGCTTGCGCTTCATCTCGGCCTCGAAGATGATCTCGCCCTCCTGGAAGCGGAGGGACTGGTGCTTGACATCCTTGATTCCGAAGGCATGATAGAGGATAGAGGTGGACATGGCTTGACTCCTTTTGTTGGAATATTAGTTGTCTTGCCATGTTACACCTCTTTTTGTACCAGGTACCATTAAACCGGAAGAGCCAGAAAAAATTCATTTGTGATGCTCATGTAAAAAGTCTGAAATCGGCCTTTTCAGGCCTCGTAACTAGCGCTTTGTCACTCGAAAAAAGGGGAACGGGTCTAATGAAGATCGCGGTATCAGCCGCTCGCACGATTAATTTCTATTTTTTGAAAAGCTATTTTCTATTCCCCAAAAAGCTTTTGACACGACACTAGTGCACTGTCAAGCGTTTTTCGTCGCTTACAAGAGAGAGCTTCTTCGTGCGAGCGACTTTAGTCGCGAAGAAATCCGCTTGCACAAAAGAACTTTTTTTGTAAGCGACAAAAACAATTGTGATAAAGCACTCGCCTCGCCCGGCACCCGGTAAGATTCCCGCAACAGCACCTGTTGCTTGTAGACCTTGTTCCCGCGCCGATTATTGATCCGCTCGATGTACATTGGCCACCGATAATACCATACTTTAATACTTACTTCGCCGGCTTAAATCCCTTTATATCCGTGGGGTGGCCTTTGAGCTCGTCGTTCCAGATGACCTCTAGCTTCATGCCTCGGTCGAGCTTTTCCACTTCCACGTTATGGAGGGGCATGAACAGGGTCGAGTCCGCTCCTTCCAGCTTGATTGAGCCAATGACCTGGGGCGTGGGCAGGTCCTCGAAGTTGCCCGAGCCGTCCAGCTTGACCATTCCCAGTGTATAGCTTTGCAGCTCTCCTTTGCCGGAGAGCTCGATAAGGTCCTTGTCCTCGATCACAGTGCTGCACTTCCCGCACCGGTTTCTGGGAGGCAGGTATACGTAGCCGCAGCCGGGGCACTTTGCCGCAAGGAGCTTTTTATCCGCCAGTGACTTTATGAACTTCTCCATCAGCATACCTACCGACCAGTTGAAGCCGGCCTGGAAAGGTATCTTTCCTCCTACTCTCACTATGGGTGACTGTTCGCTCATTTTAAAAACCTCCGGTAATTTCCCTGTTTGGTGTCTCAGGTGGATATCTCGTCCTTGGATAGGGGGGTGACCCCCACAAGGTCGCCCAGGGCGCCCTGCGGCTCGTCCGCCCACACCGCCTTGACCCGCATTCCCACGTACAGGGAGTCAGGGTCGGTGTCGATCATCAAAAGCTGGACGTTGGAGTCGGAGCCGTCGAACCTGACGAACGCGGGTATGATGATCTCTTGATCCGCTACTACTCCCATGTCAACGGGGTCCATGCCGAGGACCTTGTATTTTCCCTTCTCCATGGGAGGACTGATGATATAGCTGGTTATGGTGCCTTTTTGGCTCACCACTATCCGATCGTCCATGCGGCGGTGGCACCTGCCGCAGATGTTTCGAGGTGGAACGATCACCTTGGCGCACCCCCGGCACCATGAGCCGATGATCTTTTTTTCCTTGAGCCCCTGGGTGTACTCCTCCATCAAGCGGGGAGCCTTATACCTGTATGCCCCCACGTTCCAGATGCCCTGGACGCCCATTGTTTCTTTTCTCTCTTTTGTATCCGCCATTTTCTTACCTCCTGGGACAATCGCCGAGTACGGTTACGGTTATATAGTTGGTCACTCCGCCCCATCCGTGGGCCACCGCTTTCTTGACCTCGCGTTGTGCCTGGTGCTCGCCTGCCTTGTCCATGACCTGGAGCGCACATTCCAGGATGCGCTGTAGCGCTGACGACCCGATGGCGTTGGTGGCATTGACGCCTCCGGAAAGGTTGCAGGGAAGCCTGCCGTCAATGTCGGTTTCTCCTTTTTCTAACGCCTTCCAGGCTTCTCCTTCTTCAAACAATCCGAGACGTTCCGCAAAGATGAGCTCCTGGCTGGGGAAGGGCTGATATAACTCGGCCATGTCTATCTCTTTGGCCGGGTTGGTGATTCCTGCCTGCCGGTAGGCTTTGCGCGCCGACATCCTGGAGCCCATCTGCTCGGAAGCGTCCAGCACTCCTACTCCGCCGGAGTTCTCGCTCTGCATCTGGTTCTCTTCGTCGGAGACCGAGGCGAGTCCGAGGAGCCATGCCGGCTTGGGGCACTTCTTCTTGGCCACTTCCTCGGAAGCCACCACGATGGCGGAAGCACCGTCGCTTGCCGGGCAGATGTGACCGTACCGGAAGGGATAGGCCACTATCTCGGTCTGGGCGATGTCTTCCGGCTTGCAGTCGGGCACCTGGAGGTGGGCATAGGGGTTCCTGGCAGCGTTTCTCCTGTCCTTGGCAGCCACCATGTCGAAATGTTCCATGGTACATCCGGAGCGGTGCATGTAGAAGCGGGCCTGGTAAAGCGCGGCCCCTGCCGCGGCTCCCACCGCTGTGGTTGCGACCACGCTCTTGAAGCTCATGCCATAGTCCAGGGCGTGGAAGAAGTTGGCCATTGCCACGTGCATAAGGCCGGTGGTTGCTCCGGGCTCCTGGCTGTCGGAGTGCTTCTCCCAGGCAATAGCCAGGACCTTGTCGTAGAGGCCGGAGGCCACAGCATAGAAGGCGGCCTGTCCCACCGAGCCGCCGGTGGTCCCGCCGGTGGTGACCCGCAGAACGGGCTTGGCTTCGCCGCATACCCAGTCGGCAAGCCACATCTCGGGCTGGGCCACACCGCCGAAGCCCTGCATGTTGCCGACCACTATAGCGTCGATCTCGTTGGGATCGAGCTCCGCGTCATGTATTGCGTTCCAGGCAGCCTCCGAGACCATCTCGGCAAGGTTGACCTCCCTGCGCTTGCTGGCGTGCTTGGTCTGGCCGCAACCGATTATCGCTGAATTTCTAAACATGATTATTCACCTCCCAGGATATAAACAGCGTTCTTCTGGGCGCATATACCGAACTGGCCGTGAACAAGGGCCCGCCGGGCGCCGGGGACCTGGTAGCCGCCGCACTCACCGCGAATCTGTCGGGCGGCTTCAACCATCCGGATAAGGCCGGTGGCGCATACCGGGTCGGCTCCCAGTGCGCCGCCGCTGGGGTTTACCGGGAACTCGCCCGAGATGTCGGTGATGCCCTTCTCGATCATGTTCTTGCCGCCGCCTTCCCTGCACAGGCCCAGTGACTCGTAGATCATGAGCTCTTCGTGGGAGAACCTCTCCGAGACCTCTGCCACGTCGAGGTCTGTAAGAGGGTCGGCAATGCCGGCCATGTCATAGGCCTTCTTTGCAGCAAGCTCCAAGGAGCGCAGCCTGTCAAGCTCCCGGTCTCTCAGGTAAGCGTCGTTGTAGAACCCTACACCTTCGATCCATACCGGGTTGTCGGTTATCTCCCGGGCCTTTTCTTCGGTGGCCAGGACCAGCGCGCAGCACCCGTCGCTTACCGGCGACATCATGAGCTCCCTGATGGGGTCATAGTAAGGCTTGGAATCGAGAACGTCGTCCATGCTCACGTCGGGCATCTTCCGGTGGGCATGAGGGTTGAACGCTGCATTGGTGAGGTTCTTAACGGATACCAGGGCCAGGTGCTCCTCTGCCACGTTGTGCATGTCCATATAACTCCCGGCCTGGAGCGCTGCGGCGCTAACGTCGTTCATGATGCCGAACTGGCGGTCGAACAAGGGGTCCAGGGTATACTCGGACACCTGGTGGGGATTAAAGGTCGATCCCTGGGTGTGGGCCTCGACCACGGCCACGTCGTGGGTCCCGGCGAGAAGACGCATCAAGGCGTATAACACAGCCATGGTGCCATCCTCCTCGACCTTGGACTCGTCTTTCAAAAATGCTCCCACAGCCATGCTCAGAAACACGTTGGAGATGGTCCGGCCGTCAAGGTAGTCGGTGGAAGCGGTCATTACCGTGTCCACGTCCTCCCGGAGGATGCCGGTGTTTCGAAGAGCCTCCTTCACCACGTCGAAAACCATGTCCTCCCTGGTCTTGGGCATGTCGTACTCGTGTCGTGACTGCGCATACCCTACAATCGCCACTTTTCTTTCCATTTCTCTCTCCTTTTCCGAAAAAACTAAGTCCTGAAGATGTCTCCTCAACGTCTCCTTGCTCTACAAGGTTATAACAGGTTTTTGGGGAGCACATAGAGATATGTCTTCTCATAGGTCCGTATGATTTTAGTAACAAATGTTATGAGCAATGTCAAGAAAGGGTCGAAATCATCAGCTCACTTTTAAATCGAGCCTATAATCCTTTAGACTGTTTTTGCGAGCAAGGCGGTGTTTTGGGCAGACTTTTCCGAAAGGAGGATAAGATGGAAAAAGTAACCATACCGCGGCCGGAGCCGGGCATAAGCCCGGAAGGTTTTTTCGAGAGCTGGCTTCCCGGGACACTCGAGCAGATGGGGGATGTGATTGAAAAGAACGCTGGTGATATCAGTTTCGTGCTTGCGGTCCGGGTTGAAGGCGACGGAGGCGGAGACTGGTCAGTGCATATCAGCGGCACAGAGGTGAAGGTAATGTCCGGGCTTTCTGAGAACAGCGATGTGACCCTGGTGCTTTCCCGGCCAGACTTCGAGGACGCGGTCACCGGCAAGCTAGACAACCTTTTGCCGGGCATGGGCCGTCTCCATCCGGGGACAGAAGGAGCAGACCCCGCACGCATCGCCGAGGACATAAGAAGCGGCACACGGGTTTTGAAGACGTTCAACGGGACCTTGCGCTTTTGCGCCGACGACCCGGAGCGTCCCTTCAACGTGCTCATCAAGTTCGGCGACAAAGCGGGCGACGATCCGGACACGGCTATAACCATCGCCCAGGACGTGCTCCGCGAGGCGGGTCGAGGCGAGACCAATCTTGTCCAGGCCTTTATGTCCGGTAAGGTCAAAGTGGAAGGCGCCATGGACCTGGTAATGAAGATGACGCCGCTGGTATCAGGCTAACAGAGGTCCTGCCCGTGCCGGTCATGGCCGGCGTGTTGACTGGATTCCTGCGGATAACATAAAGCCCGTCCCCCGGTTCGAGGAGGACGGGCTTTGTTGCGTGTTCTTTTTCGGGTTTACTCGCTTACCATTTTCTTGAGCTCTTCGGTCATTACAGGTGCGACCTTGAAGAGATCGTCCACGATCCCATAGTCCGCTTTCTGGAATATGGGAGCGTCGGGGTCCTTGTTTACCGCCACGATGACCTTGGAGGTCCGCATTCCGGCGAGGTGCTGAATGGCTCCGGAGATGCCGAGAGCGACGTAGAGCACGGGGTTTACGACCTTTCCGGTCTGGCCCACCTGCCGGGACACGTCAGCATATCCCGAGTCCACAGCCGCGCGGGAGGCCCCGACTGCCGCTCCGATGGCATCAGCCATGTCCTCGATGATCTTGAAGTTCTCGGCGGACTTCATGCCGCGTCCGCCGGAGACGATCTTTTCGGCCTCGGTGAGCTCCGGCCTGCCGGTGGCGGTTATGTTGAGCTCCTTGACCTTGGCCTTGACGTCGGACACTCCTGCATCCACCTTGACAACCTCGCCCGCTGCTCCGACCTCGTCCCCTGCGGGGTAGACGTTGGGCCGCACGCTCACCATGGCCGGCGAAGATACCGCCTCGGTCTTGGCGTAGCACTTGCCGGAGTAGACCGGCCGCTTGGTCACCACTTTTCCGCCCTCCACTGCGACTTCTACGCAGTCGGAGGACAGGCCGGTCCCGATCTTGGCTGCTGCGCGCGGAGAGAGGTCTTTTCCTTCGCCGGAGGCTCCGAAGAGGATGAGCGCGGGGTCTGCTTCCTTGGCTGCGGCAGCCACAGCCGCGGCATATCCGTCCGGCGAGTACTTTTCAAAGACGTCGGCGTCGCAAACGTACACCTTTTCGGCGCCGAACTTACCGAGGTCTCCGGCCATTTTTTCCACGCCCTTGCCGATAAGCAGTGCGGAGACTCCGCCGCCGAGGTCTCCGGTCAATTTCCCGGCGAGTCCGAGGAGCTCGTTGCTGATCTTCCGGACTTTTCCGTCCCTGTGTTCCGCTACTATCATTACGCCACTTGCCATTTTATCTTCTCCTT
>CAYQTK010000200.1:0-8081 GCA_964420375.1 uncultured bacterium | reverse complement strand
AGTAAACTCGCTCGCACAAAAAATATCTATCTTGTAAGCGTCGAAAAGAGTCCGGTCTTCCGGCGGGGCCTGCCTTGACAGTCGGCACCATTAACTGCTGTAATTATACTAGTGCTTTGTCACTCGAAAAAAGGGGAACGGATTCAATGCAGATCGCGGTATCAGCCGCTCGCACGATTAGTTTCTATTCCCCAAAAAGCTTTTGACAAGATACTAGGATTATATCGAATTCATCGGATTTAAATGTATGACGTCAAGAAAAGTCGCGTGGAGCTCGAGGAGCAAATAAAGGATTTGCAGGAGAAGCTTGCAGAGCTTGAAAGGGAAAAGCCGGTTTTAGAAAGAGCTTTTTGCCCCGGCGCGGCTGATGAGCTTTTAAACAAACAAGATCAGGAAGAGCTTCTTCGCAAGGACAGGCTGGCGATACTCGGGCAGTTGGCCGCGGGCATCGGACACGAGGTGTTGAATCCCCTGGGTGTGATCAAGAACTCGGTTTATTATTTGCGTATGATCACTTCGCCGGATGACCCTAAAGCCACCAGGCACCTCGACATCATCGACCGGGAGGTCGAGCGGGCCAGGAAGATAGTGAACGATCTTCTCAACTTGACCCGCACAGCGCCGCATACCCGGGAGCACGCGGACGCCGGCAGACTTTTGGACGAGGCGGTGCATCGTGCCGAGGTCCCGGCTGATATCGAGGTCATGAGATCATACCAGGTGGGTGTTCCTCCGGTTTTATGTGATCCGCAACAGGTGGTCCAGGTGTTTATAAACCTGTTGCTAAACGCGGTGCAGGCTCTTGCGAAGACGGCTCAGCCTACGATCAGGCTTGTTGTGCATACGGAGGAAGGCGTTGTGCTGGCCGCGGTTGAAGACAACGGGCCGGGCTTACCTTCTGAAGGGGAGGACAGGATTTTTGATCCCCTGGTTTCGTTTAAGTCCGAGGGGTTCGGCCTGGGTCTTACGGTCTGCCGGCAGCTTGTCTCGGTAAACGGCGGTCATATCCGGGCATATAACCTTGCCAAAGGCGGAGCGGGCTTTGTAGTTTCGTTTCCTGTCAGGGAAACCGGGGAAAGCCATGGTTAGGAAGCCCGACTTGCTTGTAGCGACCAATGATCTCGATGTAGATGCCGGGCGGGCCGTTGGAGGACGAAGGAATCGAGACGGTGACCGAGTCCGATCCTTTTATTGATTTATGTAAAAGTAATGCCATAAGCGGAATTAAGACAAAACGTTTTTCATCGCGGCTAAAGCCGCTCGCTCGTATTACTTTATTTTTGCAGATTTCTGCAAGGTAAAAGAGCATATAACCGGACGCACCTTTGAGGCCGTGCTCCTTGAGAACAGGCTTTTAGAAATCAACGGTCCTCATTTAAAGGCGTTGCAAAGATAAGCTCTGAACAAGGAAGGTGTGAAGAAGATCATGACCGACAACAGGGCCAACTGGATACTGCTGGTTGATGACGATCCCGGTATCTGCGAGACGCTTCAGGACATCATGGAGGGCCGCGACTTCCAGATGCTCTCCGTGCCGAGCGGGGAGGACGCGCTTCGCACCGTTTCCAGGTCTCCGGACAAGTACGCCGCGGTGATCCTCGACCTGGTCCTTCCCGACATGGACGGCATGGAGCTCGCCGACAAGATACTGGAGACAGCGCCGTTGTGCCAGATCATAGTGGTTACCGCTTATGCCTCCATGGACTCGGCGATCAACGGGCTCCGTTCCCAGTTCATCGACTACCTGCAAAAGCCGGTGGACAACGACCGCCTTATCGCCACCTTGCAGCGGGCCATCGAGCACCGGGAGAGGATGATCGCGGAGGAAGCGGTAAAGAAGGCCGCGGAGCAATGGAGGCTCACCTTTGACACCATCCCCGACATGATCATGATCATCGACAACGATTTCATAATCCACCGCGTCAACAAGGCGGTAAGCGAGTTTTTGGGCCGAGAGTATCATCAAATCCTGGGCGAGCCCTGTTACCGGCTCCTGGACGGCTGCGACAATCCTCCGGAAACCTGTCCCCACCGGCAGAGGCGAGTCAAGGCAAACAGCCACAACGAGTTTAATTATGAGCTCCGGGGAAGGAGCTTTCTCGTCTCCTGCGTGCCTTTCCAGAACGGGGACGGGAACCCCACCGGCTGGGTCCAGATCATGCGCGACGTTACCGAAAAGAAGAGGATGGAGGCCCGGCTTCTCCAGTCGGAAAAGTTGACCTCGGTGGGACAGCTCGCCGCGGGCGTAGCCCACGAGATAAACAATCCCCTCTCCTTTGTAATGACCAATACCAGCCAGCTTTCCAAGTACATAACCTCGATGAAGTCCCTGCTCGACCGGTTGCGTGAGCACGTCCGCGAGCGCGGCACAGAAGAGGACAAGCGGATACTCCGGGAGATGGAGGATGAGCTTTCCATGTCGTACATCGACGAGGACCTGGCAGACCTTTTATCCGAGTCCCTGGAAGGCATGGTCAGGATAAGAAATACAGTTGCCGACCTTCGCAAGTTCTCCCACATGGGCGAGGATGATACCGAGCTGGTGGACATAAACGAGGTTGTAAACTCCGCCTTGAACATGGCCAGGAGCGAGATAAGACTTCACGGGAGAGTGGAAACGGACCTCCAGCGCGTTACCGGCTTCTGGGGAAACTGGGGCAGGCTGGCCCAGACGCTTTTGAACATCATCATCAATGCCGCCCATTCCCTTATCGAGGAAAGCGGGGAGCAGCGGATATCGATCCGGAACGGACAGGAAGGCGAATGGGTTTACGTAGAGGTCTCGGATACCGGGGAAGGCATATCCCCTGAAAACCTGGAGCAGATTTTCGATCCCTTCTACACCACCAAGAAGGCGGGTGAAGGCACCGGCTTGGGACTGTCTATCTGCAGGGACGTGCTGAGAAGGCACGGCGGAGATATAGTTGTCGAGAGCGAGAGAGGCAAAGGCTCGACCTTTACGCTGTGGATACCGCTGGACACGGGACTCGAGCCTTACAAAGAAGAAAAAGTCCAAGAGAAAGGGAAAGACATGTCCGAGCCGGTTACATTGCTGGTGGTTGACGATGAACAGGCGGTACTAAATTCCATCAAAAGACTCCTGAGGAGAGATTACCGGGTAGAGACCGCGCAGACCGTGCCCCAGGCACGCGAACTCATCAAAACAGACCCTGACAGTATTGCCCTCGTGCTGTGCGACCTGATTATGCCCGATGAAAACGGCAAAGACCTCTATCTGGAAGTCAAGGAAAAATGGCCCGACCTCGAACCCCGGTTCCTCTTCTTCACCGGCGGAGCTTATGATCCCGCTTTGAAGGAGTTTGCAAGGAAGATGGAGCACCGGACACTGCAAAAGCCTCTGAAGGGCGACGAGCTGACCCGGCTTATCGAGGAAAAGCTGGAGATTCTCCGCAAATAATGGATCACGAAGTGTAATACTGGAAAGGGAAACATCGAGCATGTCTAATGAGAACGTGAGCGAAAACGCAAGAAGGGTGCTTGTAGTTGACGACGAGCCTTACATCAGGAAGGCCATAAAACGCATGCTGAAGCCGGAGGGTCTCTATCTCTTCGAGGTCGAGACAGGCGAGCAGGCGCTTTCCACACTGGACGCCAACCTCATTGACGTTGTCCTCCTTGATGTAAGGCTGCCCGACATCAACGGCATCGACGTTCTGAAACACGTAAAAAACATCGACCCCGAGATCGTGGTCATCATCATGACCGGGCACGGCACCGTGCAGATGGCGGTGGAGGCAATGAAAGAAGGGGCCTTCGAGTTTTTGACCAAGCCGTTTGAAAGCCCCGAGCTTATCCCCATTACGGTGAGAAGGGCCCTCCAGTACAAGGCGCTCCAGGAAGAAAACCGGAAGCTGGAAGGAATGGTGTCCAACCAGCAGAAACTGAGCAACCTGGTGGGAGTGTCCGCGCCCATGCAGAGAATCCTCCAGCTTATCCCCCGGCTCGCAGACATTGACAGCACCGTGCTCATTACCGGCGAGTCCGGGACCGGCAAGGAGGTCCTGGCAAGAGCCATCCATTTCTCCGGCAACCGGCGCAACAAGCCCTTTGTGCCCGTGGACTGCGGGGCCATTCCCGCGGGGATCATCGAAAGCGAGCTGTTCGGACACACCAAGGGCGCGTTCACCGGCGCGGGCAAAGACTCGGAGGGGCTTATAAAGCAGGCGGACCAGGGGACCATCTTCCTGGACGAGATCGGCGAGCTGCCCCTCGAAATGCAGACCCGGCTTTTGCGCTTCCTGCAGGAAAGAGAGATAAGACCGCTGGGGGGAGCCGGTCCCCAGAAAGTGGACGCCCGGGTTATTGCGGCAACCAACCAGAACCTAGCAGAGATGATCGAGGAAAAAACCTTCCGCGAAGACCTCTACTACAGGATCAACGTCATCAAAATCGAAATGCCCCCCTTGCGGGAGAGAAAAGACGACATCCCGCTGTTGATAAACCACTTCATGAAAAAACACGCCGGCAGCGGAAAAAGCAGCCTCTCCCTTTCGCCGGAAACTTTCGACAAGCTAATGGAGTACAGGTGGCCCGGAAACATAAGGGAGCTCGAGAACATCATCATCCAGGTCATGTCCCTGGCGACGTCCGATAAAATCGGGCTGGAAAACCTTCCCCAGTCCATCCGGACGTTTACTCCCCGCCATATCGCGCAGGTGGCGGAAGACATACCGCTGTCCCTGGAGGCTTACGAAAAGCTCGCCATTGAAAGGGCCCTCCAGCACTGCGAGGGAAACATTGTCAAGGCAGCCCGGCTGCTCGGGGTGGGAAAGAGCACCCTCTACCGGAAAATAAAAGGCCTCGATATCGAATCCGGCCACTAAATAGTGCCCGTTGCGAAACGGAGGTTTATTTACTTTTGCGGCGATGTTTTGGGATGCGGCAGCAAGCTGTCCGCTTTTTCCGCCGGGAAGCTTGCTTGTCGGAAATGCGCTCCACAAAAGGCTCACAGTTTACGAGGCGCCTGTTTTTAAGTTCCGGCAAGCCGAAGCTTATGAAAGCGAAAGCAAGCTTTCGCACTCCGCAAACGGAGTTTCGAAACAAACACTAAATAAAAAAGGAGTTTCCCCGTAAATGGAGATAAAAGGAAAATTCTGCCTGGTCGACCAGATCAGCGACTCTTTCAGCTATACCATTAACGTAAAAGAGCTTCTCTATCATGACGTAAGCGATTACCAGGAGATAACCGTTGTCGACACCCTGGATATAGGACGGGTCATGCTCCTCGATAATGTCTTCAACGTGGGACCGGTCATGGAGGCGTATTACCACGAGCCCATGGCGCATATCCCCCTCGGCCTTCGGAGGGACCACTCCAGCGTGCTCATCGTGGGGGGAGGCGACTTCGGGGTCGCCCGCCAGGTACTGAAACACCGCGACGTAAAGGAGCTCGTTCTCTGCGAGCTCGACGAAAAGGTAATAGAGGCCTGCCGCACCTTCTTTCCCGAGTGGGCCGCGTGCGAAAAGGACCAACGCTTGCAGGTGGTGGTAGGAGACGGCGCCGAGTATATAAAAAAAGCGGCACCGGAAAGCCTGGACGTCATCATCGTGGATTCCACCGACCCCTTTCACTTTGCCGAGATGCTCATCTCCAGAGAGTTCTATCGCTCGTGCCGCGCCGCGCTCCGGCCCGGCGGCGTCATGATCCAGATCGTGGCCGACCTGATTTTTTATCCGTGGGCATGGAAAAACGTCATCCCCAATGCCCGGTCGGCGTTTGATCTTATCAAGCCGCTGTTTTTGCCCGTGCCTTTTTACACCACGGGCAACTGGGGCTTCATCGTGCTTTCCAAAGACCGCGAAAGCCTGGACCCGGAAGCGATTGACGAAAAGTTCCTGAACGGTGTCCCCGGCCTTAAAACCATGACTCCCGAGCTGGTCAAAGGATGGTTCTCCGTTCCCCCCCAGGTCAAACAATTACTTGCGGGCCTTCTACCGGGGATGTAAAATTATATTGACCTTATGTAGCGGCTGCTGATACAATTAAGTCACTTTGGTTTTCGGCAGCCACATATAGCAAGGAGGGACTGGTGATGGAGAGGCTGGAGCTGCTTAAGAAGGTAAGGATATTCGACGGCCTTGATGACGAACAGCTTGCCAAGTTCGACGAGATCAGCGAGGAGCAGGGCTATGCTCCGGAGGAGATCATCATCGAGGAGAACACTGAAGGCAGGGCTTTGTTCATTGTCAAGCGGGGCACGGTAAGCGTAACCAAGGTTGACCAGGAGCTGGAGACGGAGATAGTCAAGCTGGTTGTGGGCGAGCACTTCGGCGAAATGAGCCTGGTGGAGGACGCCAAGACCTCCGCCCGGGTCAAGGCCTACAACCAGGTCGAGTGCCTGGTCATTAAAAGAAAAGACTTCCACAGCATAGTGGACAACGATGATTCCATTGCCGCCAGGGTCTTCAAGAACTTCACCCTTACCCTGTCCGACCGGCTACGCAACACTTCCAGCGAACTGGTGGTATGGAAGCCCGACATCGAGCTTTAAACATCCGAACCGCGCCGCCGCAAAGCCCGCGAAGGGGCATAAGAACCGCATGTTCGTAAGCGTGAATTCCGCCCGGGGAACAAAGCGAGAATTGAACTGCGAAGCACTGCCTGTAAAATAGAATACATGGTCGAATCTTCGAACCTCATATACCTTGCAGAAGGCATATATCTCGTCCCCGGCAGGCGAGGCGGAAGGTATCCCCACTGCAACTCCATATATATAGACTCCGGAGAACGAGCGGTGATCGACCCCGGCTCGAACCGAAAGGAGCTTAAGAGACTTTCCGAAAAGGGAGTGGGACTGGTGGTCCTTTCCCACTTTCACTCCGACCATCTGCGGGAAATCCGCGAGCTGCCCTCCGCCGGCATCATGGTGCACGAGATCGAGAAGCCGGCGGTGGAAGGCTGGGAGGGCATGGCCCCCCTGGTGTGGTTCCCCGAAGAGACGAAAGACCCCATCTGGATATCCCGCAAGGACCGCGAGGTCGGCGGCTGGGGCTGGCAGGTACACTCGACTTTCCGGGACCGGGACACCCTCAAAGTCGGAGGGATCGAGGTCCGGGTCATCCACGTACCCGGACATACTCCCGGACACTGCGCGTTCTTCTTTCCGGAGCAGGGAATCATCTATACCGCGGACATCGACCTTACCGACTTCGGACCGTGGTACGGGAACGCCGCTTCCAATATCGCGGCTTTCATAAGCTCCATAGAGCTCGTCAAGTCACTCGAACCCCGCATGCTGGTCACCGGCCATGAAGCGGGCGTGGTCCGCGAGAACATCGCCGGGCGTCTCGACGACTACGGCGGCATTATAAAAGCCCGCCAGGAGCGCATCCTCGACTTTCTGTCCGAGCCGCGACACCTGGACGAGGTTGTCGAGCAGGGCTTTATCTACGGCGAGTACTTCTCGAAGAACAACTCCTTCCACGAGCCGGAAAGGAGAATGGTCCGCCACCACCTCGAGTGGGGCAGGGAAAACGAAGAACTCCTGCTTGAGGCGGGAAGGTTTGTGAGGGCATAAGGAAGATGCCCTCTAAAAAGTCAATATAAGCCTATTATACACAACGTCACAAATAATTGCGCATATTTCAACATATGCATATGTGCGAGCGATTTTAATCGCGACTGAAGTCGCTCGCACAGAAATTAAACATGTGCACTTATTTAAGTCGTTATGTATAGAGCTCTAAAGAGCGACGTTCTATAGAGGGGCCAGTGCTCTGTCACTCGAAAAAAGGGGAACAGGGCCCACGATAATCGCGGTATCAGCCGCTCGCACGATTCTCTTCTATTCACCGAAAAGCATTTGACAAAACACTAATACTCCGACCGCGTAATTGTGAAGGGTAACTTCGCAACCCGGACCTCCGGCAATATATGCTTTAGTCGCGAGTAAACTCGCTCGCACCAAAAATATCTGTCTTGTAAGCAACGAAAAACATTGTAAGAAACGAAAAACGCTTGACAGAGATCTAGTGCTCTGTCACTCGAAAAAAGGGGAACGGATCCAATGCAGATCGCGGCTAAAGCCGCTCGCACGATTATTTTCTATTCCCTGAAAAGC
>CAYQTK010000199.1:0-8107 GCA_964420375.1 uncultured bacterium | reverse complement strand
TCGCACGAAGAAGATCGGTCTTGTAAGCGACGAAAAACGCTTGACAGAGCGCCAGTGTTTGTTCACAAGTGTTATTGTCACTTTCAAAAACGGTTCTTGTGCGAGCGACTTCAGTCGCGAAGAAAGCCGCTCGCACAGTTGAGAAATTTCATACCATTTAATGCTTGCCGGGTGAAACGTTTTCACGTAGGTTTTACAGGCTGACAAGCGCCCCGGGCTATGGCATACCGCTCTTTCAGAGTTTCTTTTGAATGTTTGACTTTCTAAGAGAGAATCGTATATAAAAGCAACATTATTTGGCACGGAAAAAGCATGAAAGAATTGCGCAAAAGGCTGAGAATTTAACGGCTTTTCACCACTGCCCCTAGAACTTTCGGTTTCTTCTAAAAGAATCAACATGTTATGGGGTGGGCATCCTTTCCGGCCATGTGTTTATTCTCGGTACGCGATTTGCTAAAATTAATAATGGCCATGATACCTCGCTTACATAAAGCTTCTCTACTGCTATGGTGCGCCGGTTTTTTACTGGCCGCGATTTTGCCCGCTTTTACAGTCGAGGCAAACAACAATGCTTTCCGGCAGGCAGTAAAGCTCATCGAGCAGGGCGAGAAGAAGCTCGCTCTTTCTTCTCTTGACAAGGCGGAGAAGATACTCCTTCGCGAATGCAAGGGGCCTTCCCGTAACTCCCTTTGCGAGTACTACCTGGCGCGGCTTTACCTTGCGGAGTACAGCTACTTCTCGCAGGTAAAACACGACCGCAAGAAAGCGGACGCCGCTCTGGATAACGCCGAGGAATACGCGCGACAAGCCGTTTCCCGCCGTCCCAACGACGCCCGGGCCCACGTCATCATGGGCAAGGTCTACCAGGTGCAGCTTTCCCAGTACCCTATCTCGAGCCTTACCAAGGCGGTGGGAGCGCGCCATCCCGTGGTGGAAGAGTACAACAAGGCATTGAAGCTGGACCCGAAAAACGGCGAGGCCGAGCTGGGACTGGGCATCTACTATCTCACCATCCCCCAGTTTCTGGGTGGAGACGGCCACCGCGCCCGCGAGCATTTCAAACGGGCGGCCAAGCTTATGCCGGGAAACCCGGAGCCGCTGGTTTGGGTGGCCATCAGCTACCGTCAGGACGGCAGGCTCAAAGACGCCCGGAAGTATCTCAACAAGGCCCAAAAGATCGACGCCCGCGATCCGTTCGTGCGGTCGGAAAAAGCCCGCCTGGAACGCGCCGAAAGACAAAGCTCCGGAAAATGAATGCAACCCATATAAACACCTCTTCGTTTTCCGGCTCCGAGGTCCGGGGTTTCAAAGCCCGAACTCTTCTGCTGGTGGTTTCCATTAACCTGGCAGGCGCCGGCCTCCTTTTCCTGTACTTCTACTTTATAGACGCATCCGCGTTCCCCCAGCGACATTTCCTGCCCTGGTTCGAGATACCGGTTTTCCTGCTCCTGCCTTCCGCGGCAGCGCTCCTTCTGTCCTGGACATACTCCCGGCCGGTGTTCGAGTACCTGGGAGTGGTGCATAAACCCGGGCTGGAACCTCTCCAGGAAGACAGCGGCGGGGGCAGGATCATGCACCTTCGGCGAAGGGCCCTGCGCTTTCCCCTGGTCTGCGCGCTGGCAAGCATCGCCGGGTGGGTGCTCATGGGAGTTCTTATTGCTGCACATTTGTGGGCGGAAGGAAGGACCATCGGAATAAGCACCGCCATGGGACAGCCCGACGTACCGGCAACAGCCAACAGCCTGCTGGCTGAAGAGCTGGCAGTGGCCGGCGAGTCCCTGAAGATGCAGTGGCGTTTCCTGATCCAGTCGCTCAAGCTGGTGGGCTCCGGACTCATGCTGGGCACTGTAGTATCCGCGATTACTTTCTTTGTCATGGAGAGCGTGTGGCAGAAACAGATGCCCCGCTTCTTCCCCGCCGGCAAGCTCTCCGCGGTGTACGACAGGTGGATCATACCGGTGCGCTACCGGCTGTTGATCATCTTCATCTTCGTGGGCACGGTCCCGCTGGCCGCATTCGGCATACTTTCCTATCAGCGGACCAAGTCCATGATGTACCTCCCGCCCGAAGAGGTCCTCTGGAACCTGCTTCTGTTCAATATCTTCATGGTACTGGCAGGCATTGGCCTCGCAGTAATCCTGGCGGGATTCGTGGCCAGGAGCGTGTCCGAGCCGCTCGAGCGGCTCCGGGAGGCCATGGAACAAGTCAAAAGCGGCGATTTTTCCAGCCGGGTGCCGGTGCGGGCCAACGACGAGTTCGGACGCGTTACTGAAGGTTTCAACGACATGATCCGGACGCTGGGCGAAAAGGAGGCATCGCTGACCGAGCTCACCCAATCGCTGGAAAAAAAGGTGAAGGAACGCACCCGCGAGCTGGAAGAGGCCCTCCAGGAGAAAGAGAGGACCCAGGCGCAACTGGTCCAGTCCGAAAAGATGGCTGGCCTTGGACAGCTCGTCGCGGGGGTCGCGCACGAGATCAACAACCCCATCGGGTACATCTACGCCAATACCGACAACTTGCAGAGATTTCTGCAGAGGCTTAGCGAACAGGCCTCCCAAGGCGACATTGAAAAGATAAACGAGACAGTGAAAAAGATGGAAGGAATTACCGGCTCCACCCGCGAGGGGGCCAGGCGAGCCAAGGAAATCGTAGAAGGGCTCAGAACTTTCGCCCGCTCCGAAAAAACGTCTCAGAAGTCCATTGACATACATGAGCCTATCGAGACCGCGCTCATGCTCCTGGGACACGAGATCAAGCAGGGGATAAAGGTCTTCCGCGATTACGCGGAGCTTCCTCCCATCAGCGCGAACCCGGGCGAGCTCTCCCAGGTGTTCATGAACGTGATGATAAACAGCATCCAGGCCATGGGAGAGAGGGGCGAGATCCATATCACCTCCTGGCAAGAACAAGGCATGGCCAGGGTCCGCATCCGGGACACCGGCCCGGGCATTCCCGAAAAAAGCCGGGAGCATATCTTCGAGCCCTTTTACACCACCAAGGAAGTGGGAAAAGGCACCGGCCTGGGCCTGGCCATTAGCTACGGTATTATCCAGGCCCACAACGGCGGGATAGAGGTGGAAAACACCGGCGAAGGAGGTACGTCCATACTGGTGGGCCTTCCTCTGTCGAACGAAGGACCAAGCGAATCCGGCGCAGGACCGGACGAAACTGGAGGATGACTTTATCAACAAGCCGTGCGATGATATGTTGTCTATACAATCAATATAGAGGCCTGAGAACCTGAGTGCCCGGGGAGGAAAGGAGTAGATAAAGATGAAACATGCCGGTAGAAAGACATTGGTTACAAGGATCGTGTTGGTTCTGGCGGCTCTCCTGCTTGTGTGCGCGAGCTCCGCTTCCGACGGCTTCATGGAGCAGCGTCGCAGGTTCCGAAAGGAGATCAAGGAGAAGATCGAGAAGAAGATCGACGAGGAAGGTCGTTACCTTTCCGTGATCTTCGAGGACGAAAAGAACGAGTATGACTTCGAGGTCTCCAAGAAGGACCGGGCCCGCTTGAAGTCTTACATGAGCGATTACTTCGGGTGCAACGACGAGGCCCTGCTGGACAAGATGGTGGACGAGGCTGACAAGGGCCATTACATCATCTACAAGGATTATAAGAAGGACGGGGTGACCTTGAAGGTGGTCTTCCTGTCTCCGCAGGCAAAGTACTGGAGTTGGCTCACCGACATCGACAGCATAGAAACCATGTTCCACGTTTATAACTACTCGGTGGGAATAGACCCGGGCAAGCCGAACAGCGCCTATGTTGTGGTGCAGACGGAAGGCTCGTTCTTCGGCATCACCCAGAAGGTCAACGTGCCGGTTTACTTCGAATGGGACTATGACAAGAGGACCATGGAGTTTTACATGCCCGACAAGGCGGACATGAAAGCAGCGGTAAAGAACATGCCGCCTGTCAAGCCGGGCCGGACCTCTCCGGAAGAGAAGTTTATTGACGCCTGCCGCAAGCATCCCTACTTCCAGCGCAAAGACGGCGGCGAGTACGTGGTAAGCGATGACGACATAAAGGACCTCTACCGGGAGACCGTGACCCACATGGACGAGGAGTGCCCGGTCAAAGCCAGCGACGGCTTCTGGAGGATTAATGAGGACTACCCCTACCTGGTGGTGACCTATTCCCTGAAAACCCGCGTCAATATCGACGCGCTGATTCCCAGGTCCATGCGGTTTCTCGCCGGACAGGTGGAGAACATAGCCCAGGTCATTACCGACGCAGTGAGCGTCGAGTACCTGCCGCTGTCCATGAAAAACTTCCGGGACCACACCCAAAAATGGACAAAGACAGGGGGACCGGAGTAAATCCTTCTCCTTAGAACAAGTTTTATGTCGGCTCGGTCGTGACAATGTAACTCCCTTAGCCTGAAACATGGCCCGGTAAAATTTCTTCAGCTAAAGAAGCCCGAAGCAGCGTCTTATGTCCATTCAAAAATATTCCGTCCTGTAAGCAAAGGCTTCGCCAGCATGCGACGTGGTCCGATTTTCAGCCCCCTTTACCAGGTCATAAACCTCCACCCTGCCTTCCCCGGATAACATGTGATCGTATTCGACGATCTTGTACTTGCCGGTTATCATGGCTCTTACCAGGTAGTTTCTCTGTCCCTTCCTAAGCCGGCATAGCCGGAACCAAACAGGTCTTGACATTAGGATCAAAGTGTTCAAGTGTGGGTAACTGAAGAATGGCTGTTAGCGATATCGGACCTTTCCTGCTGATTATAAAGGCTTTTTTGCGTTTTTCGCATTCTCGGCTGCCGGCGGGGTGGTTGTCTCCGAGAGCCTTTTCTGATCCGGTACCCGTGTCGGTCCGAAGGACAGGGCGACTTAAGGCGTGCCACCCGAGCGCCGCGGCCGGTGGCGTTTGCAGCGGGGAGGGGCGGGCCAGTACCGGACTTTTCCCTCTTCCCCGCCTGTCTGCGTGCCTGTCTGCCCTGTCTGCGTGTCCGCACAGGCAGGCGTGTCCGGCACAGGCAGGCTGGACCCTCTGAAAGCGACAAACGCATCTTTGGTTATCCACCCACACTACAATTCGTAGAACCAATGCATTATGCCTTACATCAAACCGAACGATCATATTTGATGCAAACTACATGTAAAGAGTAGTTCAGCTTTCTTTCATAACATATCCGGCTTCGGGAACAATCTTGAAATCTCTCTGCATAATTCTTAAACTTAATTTGAACGGTGATACATGAAGGAGGAGTCATGAAGATAAGAAAGGCTGTAATTCCCGCCGCGGGTCTGGGGACGAGGTTTTTACCTGCGACCAAGTCTGTTGCCAAGGAGATGATCCCTGTAGTTGACAAACCGCTTATCCAGTACATGGTTGAGGAGGCCGCGGAATCGGGCATCGAGCAGGTTGTCCTGGTTACTGCACGTGGCAAGGAGTCCATGGAGGATCATTTTGACGTGGCCTACGAACTGGAAGACACGCTGGAAAAGAAGGGAAAAGACAAGCTCCTTGACGAGGTCCGCCGCGCCACCGGCCTTGCCGAGATCGTGTCGGTACGGCAGCACCGTCCGCTGGGACTGGGACACGCCATCGGCTGCGCCCGCGACGTGGTGGGGGACGAGCCTTTTGTTGTGCTCCTGCCCGACGACATGATCGACAACCCGGAGTATCCCGGCTGCCGGCAGATGATGGACGTTTACGACAAGTACGGCGAGTCGGTGGTGGCGCTGATAGATGTGCCCGAGCACCAGATATCGCTCTATGGCATGATAGGCTACGAAGAAGTCGAGGACCGGGTAGTAAGGGTCAAGGACTGCATAGAGAAACCCGCTCCGGAACAAGCTCCTTCCCGGCTGGGAATAGTGGCGCGCTACCTGTTCACTCCGGACATATTCGAGGCCATCGAAAACACGCCGCCCGGCAAGGGTGGCGAAATTCAGATCACGGACGCTATCCGCACGCGGGCCAAAGAGAACAAGGTACTGGGCCTGGTGTTCGAAGGCCCCCGCTTCGACGCCGGCGACAAGCTGGGTTACCTGGAGGCCACCCTCCATTATGCGCTGAAACATCCCGAGCTCGGCGAGAAATTCAGGAAGATGTGCAAGGAAAAGATGGGGGAGGGGATATAGAGGTCAAGAGGAGAACGGCCGGTAATTTATCGACTTAAAGCTCTTAAGTTCCGTGCGAGCGGCTTTAGTCGCGACTTCCGCGACTCGAACATTCCCCCTTGCGGGCGCTTATCTCCTGACGATCAGTTTACCACCGCAAAGTCCTTGATCTCGAGCTGGAGCGATTCTTCGCCCTTCCAGTTGTTGAGCTTGGGGGTATAGACGATGTCCAGCCGGTCGCCGGGCTCCGGCAGGCGGTGTCCCATGCGGAAGCCTACTGCGTTAATGCTCACCTCTTTCTCCTCTACCCCCATGAGCAGGGTGTTGGAGCGGCCTTCCCGGGCCCACTTGACAAGCACGCCGCGGGCGCAGAAGCAGGGCTGGGGGTTTCCCAGACCGTGTGGTTTGAGCCGGGCCAGGTCGGTAACGAGTTTGAGGTCGCACTTGCTGACGGGCCACTCCGCGTCCACTGACAGGTAAGGCTCGTAGTCCATGTCCGGCGCTTCAGAAGCCACGGCTTCGGGGAAGAACTCCAGGAAGCGGGGTATCATGTCTTCCTTGATGGTAAGTCCCGCGGCGGCAGGATGTCCGCCAAACAGCTCCAGCATGTGGCTGCATCTCTCCAGCACCTTGTAGACGTTGACGCCGGGAATGCTCCGGAGCGAACCTCGTCCCATGCCGTCATGTACTCCGATGACTGCGGATGGCCGGTAATAGCTCTGGGTGATACGGGAGGCCACGATACCGATTACACCCACGTGCCAGCCTTTGCCGGCCACTGCCAGGCCGGGCGCGGCATATCCTCCCGGCAGGCGGGCCAGCGCTTTTTCAGCTTCCTCCAGTATCCGCTCCTCCACGCTCTGGCGGGTCCGGTTGTACTCCTCCAGCTTGTCCGCTATAATGCCAGCCTCCCGCTCGCCCTCGGCAAGCAGGAGCTGCAACGCCGGGTCGGCCGCATCCAGGCGTCCGCCGGCGTTCAAACGCGGCGCCAGCCTGAAGCCCACGTGGCCCACTCCCACCGGGCCCTGTCCTATACCGGCGACCCGCTTCAGTTGGATGATACCCGGGCGTCGGGCCGCTTCCAGCTCTTTGAGGCCGAAGCTGACCAGCACCCGGTTCATGCCGGTGATAGGCACCACGTCAGCAATGGTCCCCAAAGCCACCAGGTCGAGGTAAGACTTCAGGTTGGGTCCGTTCTTGAGCTTGCCCTTTTTGCGAAGATGTGCCCGCAGTGCAATGCAAAGATAAAAAGCGACCCCCACGCCGGACAGTTCCTCGCCGTTATAAGGGCAGTCCGGCAGGCGGGGATTGACGATGGCAAAAGCTTCCGGCAATGTTTCCGGCAACTGGTGATGATCGACCACGATGGCGTCCATGCCCAGTTGATTGGACCGCTCGATTGCTGCGTGGTCGCTGATACCGCAGTCAACGCTGATAAGCAGCCGCGCTCCCCGCCGGTGGAGCTCTTCCACCCCGGCAGGTTTCATTCCATATCCTTCCTTCTGGCGGTGGGGAAGGTAATGCACGGTGCTTGCTCCCAGTTCGGCAAAAAACCGGTCGAGCAGTGCGGTGCCGGTGATGCCGTCCGCGTCATAGTCCCCGTGGATGCCGATGGTCTCGTTGTTCTCCAGCGCTTGGCTTAGCCGCGCCACTGCTTTCTCCACTCCCGCGGGCAGGGTGTCAGCGCTCAAATGTTCCAGGGTGGGGGAGAGGAACTCCCGGGCTTTTACCGGGTCGGTGATTCCGCGGTTCAGAAGCACCCATGCCACCACCCTGGAGACGTCAAGCTCAGACGCCAGCTTCTCCACCTGTTCTTTTTCCTGTTTTTTTATTTTCCAGTTCATGGCATGATTCAGCGCCGCGAGCCTGTAACAATGGAAAGTAAAGCCGTCACTTTATTCGAGCAGCTTAAAGTCGAGATCAGATTCGTTCCCGCGTGGTTAAATGACGTTCTAAAAAGTCATGAGACGAATAACTAGTGTCTTGTCAAAAGCTTTTTGGGGAATAGAAATTAATCGTGCGAGCGGCT
>CAYQTK010000198.1:0-8239 GCA_964420375.1 uncultured bacterium | reverse complement strand
TGCTTGGAGGGGATTTTAAAGCCCTCCGGCACTTTTTCGATCTGGTAATCAGCGATGGAGGGGGTCAGATCTTTACAATTAAGTTTATGCTTGACTTCAGCTTGCCGGCAAGCCGGGAGATGTGGCAGCATCCCCGATTGAAAAGCACCGGGACATTTCTTTCGTGATCTATATCCGTCACAAAAAAAGACAATCCAGATATAACAGCGTAAAATCAGGGGGTTGCAAGGAAGGTCCTAAATGGAAAGACCGGTTTTTGCAGAGAGTAAACCCCTTGCCAGGTCGGTGAGCCGGGTGGCCAGCGGGCCGGTGATCCCTTTTCTGGCCAGGGCATAGGTTATGGACATGGGCGGGACAGGACATCCGGGAATGAAAGTCCCCAGGTGCTGGTGGTCCTTTGCGCAGTCGCCGATTACAAAGGTCTTGCGCCTGGACAGTCCTTCCGGTATGTGGTCCACCTGCTTGCCCACAATAAAGGCGCATCCTTGGAGCGGCTTCCACTTTTGCGCCCGGGCCCACCTGTCCAGCGTGCCTTGTATCATGCCCAGGCATCCCTCCGGGCAGGCCAGCTCTTTGCCGACAATGAAGCGGATGGAGGCATCATACCCCTGGAAGTCGGTGCGGGGCCGGACCAGCTTGCGGGAGCGTTCTTGGAGAAGCTCTTTTCCCTCGATCTCGATCTCTGCCGGGTCTATGGGCCCCAGGCCGAGCTCATGGACGTGGACCAGGTGGGGTATCTCTTCCGGCTCAAAGCCCATGAGCCGGCTGCACACCGTGTCAACTGCGGGACCGTTATCGCCGGCCACCAGCACTCCCAGGGGAGAGGGCTCGGCGTGCATGGGTCCTTGTCCCTCGCCGGCGAGCACTGCGTCGGTAACGATAAAGTCGGGGACCCGCGCGCGATAGAGGTCGGCGATCTTTTTATGGATGTTGTAATGGTGGTTGGACAGCCGGTCATATCCCAGGAGCAGTCCCACGTGGTTTTTCACCGACAGGGTCACGGTGGCATACATATTGACCTTTAGCTTGGGCAGGCTCACGAACACGTCGGCGTCCATAAGCTTTCGCGGCAAAAGGAAGGAGTCCTCTATAAGTGCGTTTTCCACCTTGACCTCGACCCGGTCCTCGTCCTGGAGGTAAACCGGTTCGGCAACGCCTTTCAAATAAGGCAGGACCCCCATGGCTGCGAACCCGCACTGGGAAGGACCTACCAGGCAGTCCTCTCCAACCCATACCTTGCGGGCGCCCAGGTCTCTCAAAGCCCGGGCCACTCCTCCCACCACCGCGGGCTGGGTGTTGACGCCCCGGTTCTTGGGCGGCCGCGCCGGATAGACAAAGCTCGGCTTTACGAAAATGCTCTTGCCTTTTACATCCGTTCCCAGCTCGGAAAGCGCGTTTTTAACCCGCTCGTAAATCGAGCCAGCCTCATAGCTCGCCTGGTCGATAATCCTTACCCGCGGTTTCATGGTCTCAAGAATATCAGGTAAACGCCGCTCGGACAATATGTGATCGATCCGTCGCGGATTCTACTTTACGGCAAAGGTGTCCGTCCATTCCGGCGGGTCGGGCGCCTTGTCCTTGGTAAGCATCTCCCTCCACTTCTCGTCGGTGAGCCGTTCTTTCATGGGCTGTTTGAACTCGTAATACGAGTAGACCGGTCCGGCTCCCACCAGGATGTGTCCCTCGGGATGGCGGTAGGCGACCAAGAGCATCCGCAGGTAACCGGTGGCTTCCTCCAGCACCTGGCTGCTGTTCTGGTCGGTGTGAACGTCAGCCACCAGGCTGGTCTTTTGGGCCTCGGTGTCTGCGCCGGTCACCACTGAATCGAGTCTTTTGCCGAACTCGGCAATAAACTGGTAGTCCTCGTCGCTCAGGCTCTTATTGTTGAGCTCCTTTCGGGATATCTCGAGGAGTTTTTCAATTATCCGGTCCAGCTCGGAAAGCCGATAGCGGGCGGTATGATCGAGGACCCCCATCTCTTCGAGCCCCTTCTTCGTCATCCTGGTAAGGGCCAGGAGCCGGGCGTAGAACTCGGGAACCGGCTCTACATATCCTTCCACCGGCAAGGGAGGTTGCGGCCGAGGCTCCGCGCTTGTCGTCATCATGGGAGTGTAGCTTTGCTTCACGTAAAGGATGGTGTCGTGGCGGAGCGCGGTCCACGAGCCCAGTGCAGCGTTCAACTCTTTGTCCTTCCAGGCGTCGGTGGTCATAAAGGTCGGCCATCCGTTTCCGGACACGGGAGTTATGAGACTTTTCAGAGCGTACAGCCACGACCAGTACATGTTGCGGTTCCAGTCCGCTTCCGAGTGGCCGGTGAACTCCTTCTTGAGCTTCTCCATCTGTGACGAGTAGTTCTTGTACTTGCTGTCGCCGATCCTGTCCAGGATTTCAAGCGCCCGGTCGGAACCAAGAACCGCCATCACGTCCAGTCCGCGGGGGAACCCTCTTGCCGGCCCCATGGCGGTCTTCACCGTGGTGAAGCTCGATTGACCCTGCTTTTCGGTCACGTTGGGGACAACCAGTTGGGAGAGGATATAGGAGTCGGGCACGTACCTCTGGCCCATGAACCTCATGCCGATGGTCTTGGAAAGTATCTTGTTCAGCTTTTGCGGTGATACGTCATCTATGAGTATTTGCGAGGTCCCGGTGCCGCTGTAGATTTTCGGAGGGGCCATTTTGGCGATCTCGGTTTTTAGCTTCAGCATGTTATAGTCTTTTTCAAGCTCGGCGGGGTCCATGCTGTTGCCGAAGACCCTGCGCAGTGCGTGCCTGTAGTTCTGCGGAGTCAAGTCGTCGGCAAGCCCCACGTAGTAGGCGGTGACCGAGTAGATTCTTTTCCAGACGTCCGCGGCTTTTCTGTCCCCCACTTGCAACTCGGACATCAGTCCCGCCACTGCTGCGGCAAGTATGGTCTGGGCCTTGGCTTCCCGCGGCGAAACCAGTGCGGGCAGGCTTGCGGCCTGGCCACATGGCTTGTCCCCCTTCAGGAGCATGACCATCCGGCCGTACCACATCATGGCCTTGAAGTAGCGCTCGAGCTTCTCGCTTTTAGTATAGTGTCCGCGGGGCACGTACTGGGAGTAGTCTTCAGGGTAGGCGAACACCGAGTTTTTTTGCGCGTCCTTGAAGCTGGGGAACCCTTGGTGGTCCTCGATTTGCTCGATTTCCCACTTTACGGTTCGCCTGACTTGGGGGGAAACATCCGCATCCGGATCGAGCAGCTTGCAGGCCACGCTGAAAAACACAAGTCCCTTGCGATAGGCATCTTTTTCCAGGCCGTCGCTGTCTTCGAAGCGGGCTTTCATCTCATCCCGGAAGGCCTCGGACATGGCGAGCAGGTCGTCGAAGAACTCCTCTTCCTCGATGTGCCGCAGGGTCTCGTCGAACTGGATATGATATAAATGGAGCAACGAGTCACTGGTCACGAACACGGGGATGTCGTTTTTATCGAGCAGCTTGTAGAACTTGGCCACGTCGTCCTTGCCGCTGTAGGAAGTACTCACTATGCCTTTTTCCAGGAGCATTTTCCAGTCCTCGGCGTCCGCATGGACCTTGTCTTTTATGCCGCTGTTGTGGATGTCGGACGTCTTGAGCGGCAGGGAGTAAGCCGGCACCGCGGGATCGACTTCGTAATCCACCGGCTCGTAGTACTTGCCGAACCGCGCTGCCAGGTCGCTCTCTTTGAAAGCCTTATCAACAGATACCGTGTTCGAGCTGTCCTTTTTTCCCGCGGCCATTAAAAAAAAACCGCATGCGGCCAGAAGAACAAAGCTTACCAGAGTGATGCGAAGCTGATACCTCATTCCATTCTCCTTTTGTGTTCACCAGGATCAATTTATCTCTTATAACATACAACGTTATTTGGAGGAAAAAGGTTTTTCTGTGTCCTCCTTTGATTTCGCCCGACCTCTTGATAGCATGACCGGCGCTAAAAGGCAATGATCGTGTTTGCTTTGACGCTTGACTCGGGACAGGAGTGTATGAAAGAATATTTCGATGTAAAGACATATCTTTGTAATTGCAGTTAAAAGGAGGAGCCATGATCATAATCGGTGAGAGGATCAACGCTACGAGGAGCCAGATAAACTCTGCATTAAAGAACCGCGATGCTGACCTTATCCGGAACGAGGCCCGGCAGCAGACGGCGGCGGGCGCGGATTACCTTGACGTGAACGGCGGCAGCACACCGGAAGAGGAGAAGGAGAACATGGGCTGGCTTTGCGAAGAGGTCCAGTCAGCTTCCGAGCTTCCGCTTTGCATAGACAGCGCGTCCGCAGAGGTTGTGCAGGAGGGGTTGCGTCTTAACCGCAACGGTCGTCCCCTGGTGAACTCGATCTCGATGGAGAAGGGCCGTTACGAGGACATCCTTCCCATAATCAAGGAACAGAACGCCACGGTGGTGGCGCTTGCAATTGACGACTCGGGCATTCCCCAGACCGCGGAAGACCGGCTCAAGGTGGTTGCGAACATCGTGGAAGAGGCAGGCAAGCACGATATTCCCCTTTCCGACGTTTATGTTGACCCGCTGGTGATGGCCTTGTCCGCGGACGGAAACTCCGGTCTGCTGGTAATAGACGTGATCAAGGGGATCAAGGAAAGATGGCCGGATTTAAAGACGACGTCGGGGCTGTCCAACATCAGCTTCGGGCTTCCCAACCGAAGGCTTGTAAACCGGGTCTTCCTGGCCATGCTCCTGGCCCACGGCCTCGACTCGGCCATTGTCGACCCCCTGGACGAGAAGCTGATGGCCACGGTCTACGCCGGCCGTGCGCTGGCCGGAAAGGACGAGTTCTGCATGAACTACCTCGAGGCCTACCGGGCGAAGAAGCTGGAGGTTTAGGGTTCACTTCCACAGGGGGAAGGCTTCTCCGGTTCCGAAGTTAATGTGGACCCCCATGACGAAGGCGTTGAAGTTGCTGCCGTCCATCATCCTGTCGTCCTCGATAGTAAAGTCCGTGGTCAGGTCATTAAAGGAAGAGATGTAATAACCGGCGTAAAACTCGACAAGGGAGTACTCCATAATCCGGAGGGAACAAACCATCTTCGGTGTGAGGTAAAACAAAGGGATGTAAGCGTTCTTTTTCTCGTATAAAAGGTCGTCTCCTTCCATCTCCAGGCTCATGCCACCTGCCCCCGACTCGATACCGAAGCCCACCATGATGTTTTTGGCAAAGCGCGGCAGGCCGGTTCCGAGGGTTGAAGGCAGGAGTTCACTGCGGTCCGTGATCCAGGGGAGGGGTTTTTTCACCTCGAGGTCCGTGCCGATGCGGAAAAGGTTGAACTCGGCCTCCCTGCGGTGACCGCCTACCGTGTCATCGACCTTCTGGAAGCCGGTATCGAAGTATACTCCGATTTGCAGGGTCTTTTTGTAATTCAGATATAAATGGCCGCCGATAAGGTAAGTAACGTCGTTAAAGGAATCAATTCCCCGCTCGCTTGTCATGGGCCCGAGCCTCTCGGAGAGGGGGAGCATGAGGGCGGAAATCCTTCCACCACCGCCCCAGCTCCAGGGGATTTCCGACTCTTCCGGCACGTCGAGAAGGCGGGGCATAGCCATGCTCTTGCCGCGCCATTTCACCCCTCCGCCCTCTATTACCAGGCGGGGCAAAGTAAGCTCGAAATGCGACTTGCTCTGTGCAGTGTTCCCCTCGACCTCGGAGGCTCCTTCTTGTCTTTCCGAGGCATTCTCCCGGGCTGGAGCCGGGACACACAGCAAGAGCATGCCGGAAGCAACCAGCACAACGGCTGTAAAAAAGGACATCTTTTTCATTCCCCTCCTCCGCCCAAGCCGTGATTCCAGTATATCCTGCCGACCTTTATCGTCAAAGCGCGCGAACGAGTTCCGGGCGGCCGGCAGTTTCTCACGCACAAGTATATAACGCTTCTTGCCCCCGGCATTCCGCAGCTTTCCGGCTTATTCGCTTGTCCTTGTTATTTCCGTCATGGAGGGTTGTTGGCCGCGGACTTTAAGATGGCTTCTTTATCAAAATGGATTTCAACGGGGTCCCTGAAGTTTATGCCGGAGTAGCGGATGTCGGGGTAGTTTTCCAGGAAAAGCCGGATGTTGGTTCGAGGCACCTCGTTGGCCTTGAACTTCTCATGGTGCAGGAAATACTCATTGGGAGCGGTGTATTCTTTCAGGCCCAGGTAATCGTAGCCTCTCTCCTGTATCCTTTCGAGGTGTTTTTTTACATCCTTTTCCATGTCCATGTCGTTTTCCAACTTATAATTCACGCAATAGAGAATGGCCTTTACCAAGCGCTTGACCACCCACTCGAACTCTTCTTCCCTCATCTGGCCTTTAATCAGTGCTCTTCGTTTCGTGACCTTGTGAAAGCCTCCGATCATTCCCACAGTGGCCACCATGCGGTAGAAGCCGGGCCTTCCTTTCATGGTGCGTTGGTGGAACTTGTCAAACTCACTGGTGTATGACTTTACCGCGGTGATGTAACGCTCAACCTGTCCGGCACTAAGGAGATCGTTTTCAGGTGGATTGAAGGGAGGCAGGTTGCGATATTTTATACGCATAGAATCGAAATCGTCTTTCAGGCCCCTGGTGATCTTGGATATCTTTCGGGCGAAAATCTGGTCTTGCATGAACTCCGGCTTATCCGTGGGCGCAAGCGGACCGAACCCCTTAAGATCGTACTGTTCGCCGTAATAGGGAATATGAGTGACATATACGCCGATGACGAGCAAACCGAAAAGCCACAAACCACCCACAAGCGCTCCCCACATCTGAGTTCTTTCCATTTCCGTTGTCCTCCCTAGTGCTTTGTCAATTGCCTCTCGGGGAATAGAAGAGAATCGTGCGAGCGGCTGATACCGCGATCTGCATTGGATCCGTTCCCCCTTTTTTCCAGTGACAAAGCACTGGTGTTTCTTCCTGTTATTATAACTTTGACTACTCCATGTTCCAACGGTTCCACCTCACAAGATGAAGACGCGCCCTCCCTTACGAAAAAACCGGGGTACACGAAGAGTATTGCAGGAATTATTTTCTCAATGGGCAGGATACATTCCCAGGTACTCGAGCGGGTCTACTTTCTTGCCGAGAATTCGGATTTCGAAGTGGAGGTGAGGACCGGTGGACAAGCCGCTGGAGCCTACAGTGGCGATGGTCTGGCCCACTTCGACCTTCTGTCCTTTCTTAACCAGCAACTTCTGGCAATGTCCGTAAAAAGTGGTGATGCCGTAGCCGTGATCTATCTCTATCGAGTTGCCGTAACCGCGCTGGTAGCCGATGAAGCTGACGATTCCGGATGAAGGGGCGTAGATATCACTTCCCCTCGAGGCGGCCAGGTCAATGCCGGTATGCATCTTTACTTTGCGGGTTACAGGGTGGACCCGCATGCCGAACTTAGAGGTGATATAAGCATCTTTGACAGGCCATAAGGAAGGCATGGAACGGAAAAGGTAGTTGGTCTCCTGCCAGGCCCCCTGTACCTGTTCCAGGGTGTTCTCGTAAAGCTCGAGCTCATGGTCCAAGCGGCCCAGCCTCCTCTCCAGATTGTCCACCTTCTTAAGAAGGGAAGGAGAAATGGTGACGGAAGGTACGGAAGAATCATCCGTCGAGCCAGGACCGCCGGCTGACTCCCGGGGAAACCAATTGTCAATGTCATGATCGATCTTACTGATCACTTCCCGAGTCTTCTCAACGGTCAGGTCCGTCTTCCTTTCCAACTCGGAAAGACGGGAAGAAAGCTTGTTGATCTTCTCCTGCGAAAAATGATAGCGGGAGCGCATGCAGGAGAGCTGCTTGACTTCGTCAAGTAAAACCTCGTAACGCCGGGCTTCGCCGGAAAGACGCTGATGAGACCAGAAAAGCGCCACTGCCAGAGAAGCTGTCAACAAAATAAATAAAACGGACACGGCGATTAACGTGAACTTGATATGCGACACCCGGACCTGGTACTGCACAGGTTCCGAGTAAACATCCTTCATTACCCAAAGGGTGATCTTGCGATCCGACCCCACTATCGGTCCTCCTTTCACAACCGCCATAAATAAAACTTCATACTGCAAACCGACCAATAAAGTTACTGCGCAACCGTCCGCCCCGCGACTGCATAAATAATAATATAAACAAGGATACTGTGTCAAGAAAGACGGAAATAAAATCAAAACAGCGCCGCAAAAGTAAATTAAACCTCCGTTTCGAAACGGCCACTATCTAAAAGTAACGCCATAAGCGGAAGTTCAGACAAAACTCTCTTCATCGCGGTATCAGCCGCTCGCA
>CAYQTK010000197.1:0-8282 GCA_964420375.1 uncultured bacterium | reverse complement strand
TGGCAAAACCAAAACACGACGCCCCAGACCTGAACGTCAACCATACCCCCGGTTGCATCCGCTATTCATATGCAATATGCTCTCCGATTATAAGGGGCAGTTAGCCGGACGCTTACGGTCAAAGCACTAGAACCCCAGGGACTGCCATGCTGTTTCGTCGGGCTCGGTTTCTGCGAAGAGCTTCTCTTCCATGGCTTCCAGAAGGGCCCGGAAGCTCTGCCTGTCCAGCGCGGATATGGGAATGGCTTCCCTCATACGGCTCAGTCGTGCTTTAAGCTTGAGCTCGGAGATGAGGTCGGTTTTGTTGAGCACGATTATGCGGGGCGTCTCAAAAAACTCCATTTCATGGAGGATGTTGTTGACCGCCGCTATCTGTCCTTCGCAGGAGGGGTCTGCCGCATCGACGACGTGGAGAAAGAGGTCTGCGTCTTCGAGCTCTTCGAGGGTTGCCTTGAAAGCGTTAAAGAGGTCTTTGGGCAGTTCCCTTATAAAGCCCACTGTATCGGTGACCACTATCTCCCTCTCGCGGGGAAAGCGGAGTCTCCTGCTTGCCGGGTCGAGGGTAGCGAACATCTTGTCCTGCACCCCGACCTCGCTGTTGGTGAGTTGGTTGAGGAGTGTTGATTTGCCTGCATTGGCATACCCGATAATCGAGACCACCGGCACCTGTCGGGACCTTCTTTTCTCCCGCTTCTGCTGTCTGGTTTTCCTGCTTTTGTTCATCTGCCGTTCGAGGTGGTTTATCCTCTCCCGTACCCGGCGGCGGTCTATCTCCAGCTTGGTCTCGCCCGGTCCCCTGCCTCCGATGCCGCCGGTGAGTCGCGACATGTCCACCCCCTTTCCCACCAGCTTGGGAAGGTTATACCTGAGCTGGGCCAGCTCGACCTGAATTTTTCCTTCCCTGGTCCGGGCGCGCTGGGCGAAGATGTCCAGGATGAGCTGGCTCCGGTCGATGACCTTGAGCTCCGCCAAGTTCTGGATGGCGTTGACCTGTGACGGCGAGAGCTCGCGGTCGAACAGCAGTGTTACCGCGCCGAGCTGCATGGCCTTTACCAGTACCTCGCGGAGCTTGCCCTTACCGAGCACCGTTTTGGGATGGACCTTTTTCCGTTTTTGGACCACCTCGCCGACAACGTCCACCCCGGCGCTGCGAGCCAGCTCGCGAAGCTCGGCCAGGCTGTCTATGGAAGACCCCTTTCCCTCGGCCTCGGTGCCCACCAGGATGACGCCTTCCTTGTCGCGGCCGCGAAGGTCGGGCCGTTTCCTGGCGATCTCTTCCTCCAACGAGCCCACCAGGTCCTGGAAGTCGATATCCAGCCGGCCCGGCTGGAAAGGCTTGTATATTTCTACGGGTTTGCCTTCATCGTTTCGGGGAAGGATATGAGCGAGATGTGATGCTGCTGGAAACCCGGACTCGTCCATTGTGACCGCCAGGACAAGATCGAAGCGCAGCAGCACCAGGTCGGTTAAGTCTTCATCATTCAAAGGTTGTTCATCGAGGTGGGTGTGGATGTACCGTAGCCCCCGCAGGTGGACGGGGTTACCGCGGCTTCTGCCCAGATCGGGCAGCATGATGCTGCCGGCGTCTCCCACAATGACGTGCTCGATGTTGCCGCGGCGGGATATCAGCACTCCCACCTGCCTTGCGATCTCGAAGCTTATGGTGCAAAGCTCCCGGTTGAACTCGTGGGTAGTGACATCGTGGGGCGGGATTCTTCTCCGGAAGAGGCGCTCGAGCTTGTCTTTTTGCTCTTTTTTTAATCCGAGCAGGTTTCCCTTAACGCGGTTGTTACTCATCAGGCTCCATTTGGGGACAGTATTTCATGTTAAACAAAAAACCGCCCATGCACCATGGACGGAACCCTGTTTTGGAGCGGGAGACGGGGGTCGAACCCGCGCCGTCCAGCTTGGGAAGCTGGCATTCTGCCACTGAATTACTCCCGCACCTTCATATCTATAGTATAATGGTTATCCTAAAAGCCCTTTTTTGTCAAGGGCGGGCTTTCTTTTTCTCAACAAGTCAAATCTTCCTCCCTGGTAATCACCACGGGCTCGGCGCGCCATATGTCCTGGTTATACTGTTTCACCGCGCGGTCGGAAGAGAAGTTTCCCACCCTTGCCATGTTCAATATCGCTTTTTTTGCCCATGCCTGCCGGTTGGCATATGCCTGGTCCACTCTCTGCTGGCAATTGCAGTAATCGGTGAAATCGGCGAGCACGAGGTAGTTGTCCTTTTCCATGAGGTGGTCTGCCAGGGGATGGAAGAGCTTGGGTTCTTCGGGACTGAAGAAGTCTTCGTAGATAAGGTTGAAGATTTGTTGCAGGTAAGGGTCTTCCCCCACGTAATCTCGTGGCCGATAATGAGGTTTTAACTGGTTAACCTCTTCGGCGTTGAGACCGAAGATGAAGATGTTGTCGTCGCCGACCTCGTCCATGATCTCGATGTTGGCTCCGTCCAGGGTCCCGATGGTCACCGCGCCGTTCAAGCAGAACTTCATGTTGCCGGTTCCCGAGGCTTCATATCCAGCGGTGGACACCTGCTCGGAGACGTCGCTGGCGGGGAATATCTTCTCCGCGAGGGAAACGCGGTAGTTGGGAAGGAACACCGCTTTGAGCCTGTCCCGGGTCTTGGCGTCGCGGTTTATCATGTCGGCCACGTGACAGATGAACTGCACGATCAGCTTGGCCATGACATATCCGGGGGCAGCCTTGCCGCCGAAGATGAATGTTCGGGGGCCGGGATCAAAAGATGGGTCCTCTTTGAGTCGGAGCCAATGATAGATAACGTGGAAGATGTTGAGTACCTGGCGCTTGTACTCGTGGATTCTTTTCACCTGCACGTCGAACATGCTTTCCGGGTCCAGGGAATAGCCGGTGATGTTTTTGGTGTGCCAGGCCAGTTTTTCTTTGTTCGACTTCTTTATTTCAAAGAACCGTTTTCTGAATTCGGGATCGTCGGCGAACTCTTCAAGGTCCCGGAGCCGCTCGAGGTCTTTTATCCAGGCGTCGCCGATTTTTTCGGTGACCAGTTGTGCCAGGCCGGGATTAGCCTGGAGCAGCCACCTTCGGGGGGTGACCCCGTTCGTCTTGTTGTTCAATTTGCCGGGGTAGAACATCTCGAAATCCTTGAACACCGTATCCTTGAGAATTTTGGTATGGAGCTTGGACACGCCGTTCACGGAATGAGAGCCTACAATGGCGAGATGCGCCATGCGGACGCTTTTTACCGGTTTTTCCTGGATAAGGGACATCCTGCTCTGGAGCTCTTTATCTCCCACGAACTGGACTGACACGTCTCGAAGGAACCTGCGGTTTATCTCGTAGATGATCTGGAGGTGTCGGGGAAGGAGTTTTCCGAACAGGGACACGGGCCACTTTTCCAGTGCTTCGGAGAGCAGTGTATGGTTGGTGAAGGCGCAGGTTTTGACGGTTATCTCCCATGCGTCCTCCCAGGAGAGGCCGTGCCGGTCGAGGAGCAGTCTCATAAGCTCGGTGACAGCCAGGCTGGGGTGGGTGTCGTTCATCTGGATGGCGACCTTATCGGGGAATGCGGAGAAGTCGCGCTGAGTGATCAGGTACCGCCGGATGATATCCTGGATGGAGCAGGAGACAAAAAAGTACTGTTGCTTGAGCCGCAGCTCCCGGCCCTGGATCAGCTCGTCGTTGGGATAGAGCACCTTGGAGATGTTTTCGGACACGTACTTTTCTTCCACTGCTTTGAGGTAGTCTCCATGCTGGAAGTATTGGAGGTCGAAGTCCTTGGACGCCCGTGCGGACCACAGCCTCAGGGTGTTTACGGTGTCGCATCCGTAGGCCGGAATGGGATAGTCGCAAGGCACGCCGAGAATAGCGCTGGTGTCGGTCCAGGTGACCTTAAACTCCCCCTCCGGGGACCTGGTGTCTCTTACCTGGCCGTAAAAGTTGACCACAAAGCTGCGCTCCGGCTGCGGTATTTCCCACGGGCTGCCGAACTTGAGCCAGACCTCGGGAAGCTCCATCTGTTTACAGTTTTTGATTATCTGCTCGAAGATTCCGAACTCGTAGCGGATGCCGTAACCATAAGCGGGAAGCTCCTGGGTGGCCATGGAGTCCAGGTAACAGGCGGCGAGCCTGCCCAAGCCGCCGTTGCCAAGACCGGCGTCCGGCTCCTGCTCCGCAAGGTCGGTAAGGTTTATGCCAACCTCTTCCATGGCCTGCCTGGCCTCATCGTACATCTCAAGGTTTAAAAGGGCGTTCAAAAGAAACCGACCGATGAGGTACTCCGCGGAAAGGTAGTAGATCCTTTTCGCGTCGCAGTTGTAGTACATCTGCTGGGTGCGTATCCACCTCTCGACCAGCCGGTCGCGCACGGCGAGCGCAAGCGAATGATAGAGGTCCCGCGCAGTAGCAGTATACTGGTCCTTGCAAAGCGAGTACTCCAGGTGGTTGGCAAATCCGATTTCGATGCTCTTTTTGTCAAGTCCCTTTGAAAAGGTGCCCCAGTTACGAAAAAGCTCACTGTTTCTCATTTGTCCTCCGTGGAAAGCCTCTTTTCATGATTGTTTCGAACTACTATAGGTTAAACAAATCCGTTCCAACTATCAATACCGCATAGTGAAGTTACTGCCATGCCGCCTCAGAACACGGAAATGTCGAGAAGACGGAAAGACTGCGCCACTCTTTGTCAAACGTCCGTCTTTTGCCCTCCGTAAGTTGCCGAAGACCGACAATGTTGATGGTTATGACGAGATTGATCTTGTGATATAATCAATAAGAAAGTCAGAACATCTCGCGGAACCGGCATCAATTTATTATTAAGGAGGGACCCCATGAAGTTTTCTTTAAATCGTTTTTTAAGTTCTTGTCTCCTCATTATAACGAGCTTTTTCCTTTTAACCGCTTTTAACCCGAAGGATATCAGGCAGGACCCATGCCTGCTTCAGCTTTACGAGCACGCCGACTGCTCCGAGTTCATGGGCCAGGGAGCGGGAACAGCGGAGAACGTGATCCTTCTGATCGGCGACGGCATGGGCATCGGTCAGGTTTACGCCGGCAGAGTCTACGTTAACGGTCCCGAGTCCCCTTTCAGGTGGGAGACCTTCGAGCACCGCGGACAGATGACCACCTGCGCCATGTACGGCATTACCGACAGCGCAGCCTCCGGCTCCGCCATAGCCACCGGCCATAAAACCATGACCACTATAATATCCATGGACCATAAGAAACAGAAGAAGTACAAGACCATACTCGAGCACGTCCAGGACTACAAGGGCACCGGTTTGGTGACCGACACCAACCTGTGGGACGCCACACCCGCGGCCTTTGCCTCTCATTCCAAGTCGCGCTCGAAGGCCTTCGACATAGCGCGGCAGATGGTGAGCCACGAAGTGGACGTAATGCTGGGAGGCGGGGCCGACGAGTTCGGCGGCAACGATGAAGTGGAAAACCAGATGGAGCGTGCCCGCGGCATGGGGTACAAGGTGGTTCGCACCCGGGACGAGCTCAAGGCAGTGGACCCGGCTGCCACCCCCAAGCTGTTGGGTCTCTTTCGAGGGGGATCGTTTCACTTCGAGGTTGACAGGAAAGAGAATTCCAATGAGCCCCACCTATCGGAAATGGCGGGAAAAGCACTGGAGGTCCTCGAGCGCGATGAGCGGGGGTTCTTCCTCATGATCGAAGGTGCACGCATCGACCATGCCGGCCACAAGGTTTCCATGGACAAGCTGCTGGGACAGATGAAGGAGTTCGACAAGACGGTGAACAAGGTGCTGGACTGGCAGGAGGAACATCCCGATACCTTGGTCATCATTACCTCGGACCATGAAACCGGCGGCATAAGGGTATGGCCTAAAGGGTACCGGAAGGGCGACAAGATAAAGGTATGGTGGACCACTGCCCTGGTCCCCGGCTACGCCTCCCACAGCTCCCAGCGGGTCCCCGTCTACGCCCGCGGACCCAACGCCTCCGCGGTAAAACAACGCATGGACAACACCGAAATATTCTGTCTCATGAAAAACGCTTTTGAAGGCCCGCCGGCGAACTGATCAAATATTTCGAAAACCTTCTACAAGGAGCTGCACATACTCTTGAAAGAGTCTAATAAACGGGCCTTGCATCCTTCTCCTGATTTACAAAAACATTCCGACATGGTTTCGCCCTTTTCGGCAAAGTTCCGCCTTTTGTGGGTGCCTCTGTTCACGCTACTGGTTATCATGTACGGCGTTCAGGTAAACAGCCACGTTATTTTTGCATTTGGCGGTGATGTAACCTCTTACCTGGTAACTGCAGAGGCATTGAGTGAAGGTGAGGGCTATATCAACAAGTCCTTTATTCCACCGGAACCTCAGACGCGCCTTCCTTTCTTTTTCCCTTTGATCCTCTCTTTCATAATAAGGGGGTTCGGCTTTCATATACCTCTTATGAAGTGGACGATGATATTGATATATTTGTCAGGTCTTCTATGCTATTGTGATCTTACCCTCCAGCGGGGCCGTCCACTGTTTGGAATTTTCGCGGTAGTTGTTGCAGCGAGCCACCCTTTCGCGCTCGGTTATTCCCAGAGGTTGTTAAGCGAACTGGTATACATCGGATTCAGTCTGGCTGCACTCTGGGCTTTTGAAAGTGCTGCGGAACGGCGCAGGCATTACTTGCCTTTTTTAACGGCAAGCGCTCTGCTGGCGTTGCTCTCTTTTTATACACGTTCAGCGGGGGTCGCACTGGCCGCTGCTTTTGTTTTAGTTTTGTTGGCTAATTCTTCGTGCAGGAATTTCGTTAAACAAAGGCGGGTAGTGGCCCTCGCTCTTGTCCTGGCTGTTGCTGCCGGTGTTTCAGCATGGTGGATTTATTGTTACGCAATAGGCGGCGCCAAAGGACTTTATTATTTCTTCGAGCTTCTCGGTCTTCCCGATGGGAGCCCCTCTTTTCTCGACTCCGCCATAGGTTTTAAGGAAGCTCTCAGCCGAACCAGTAAAAATTTTGTCTTTTACGTAGGAAATATAGGAAAGCTGTTGGTCCCATGGATTAGCGCTCACACCTTGTTAATGGTTATCGGGTCATTGGTGCTGGCTTTGGCAATAGTTGGATTTTCCATCCAAACCCGTTTATACCGGTCCGCTCATGAACTGTACGCCGTTTTTTATTTTATTGTAATACTTGCCTGGAACTTTCCAGAGCCACGGTTTATGATGCCGATAAACGTCCTGCTTGTCTTTTTTGCGCTGGAAGGAGTCAGTTATATCTTTTCCAGGTTTCGGCCCTTCTATGTCCAGATTACACTTGGCTCAATAGCAACAATTTTTCTTGCCACCAACCTCTGGCTAGAGATGAGCAAGCAGATGCATTCACATAATCCCCCCGCCGTGGGAATAAACGAGCACTTCCGCATGGTGCCTTTAAACCGTGCTAGCTGGAACATGTTAAGGCTTGAATCGTGGATAAAAAAGAACATGCCGCCGGATGGTAAGTACCTCATCCACTATGGCAATGATTTCTACCTGATTACAGGAAAAGGCACCGTTAATTTCATGAGAGTCAAGATGAAAGACACACTGGAGGTACTGGTGAAACATCGCGTTGATTTCGTGGCCACTACCGAGACCTTTCCCGTTTATGATAAGTGGGTGAAGAAAGGAATTAAGAAGGCTCCCCAACTGTTTGTGCCAGTGCATAACGTGCCAGGCACCAATACGACTTTATATCGTTTCTTACATTCCGGAACCCTCCCGGAAAAGACCAAGAAGGATTATTGATAGGATAGGGCCAACTTTACCAGCGGAATCCTTCCTTTCAAAGAGAGGAAGCCCAAAAGTACGCTTAATCCTGAAGAGCCAAACTAAAGTGCAATAAGGCAAAGAAGCGAAGCCAGGAGCCAGTCGGAGAGCCGGTCCCGTTTGCGGCGCAACCCTCCCGTGAAAATGAACAGCGACGCGGTGGCTACTCCAGGCAAAGCGGACCGGTTTCGGGAAACCTCGATGTCTACCGAAAAGTAGCGTGGCGTATCATCCGGATCAAAGAACACGTCCTCCGACATCATCGCCGGTGACAGGAAGGTCTCCAGGCGGGTGACGTAAAAGTCTCCAACTTCCGGGATGGGCGCACCGAGCAGGGGTTGAAGCTCTGTCTTCTCGGTATTATAGATAGTGCTTGTTGCAAAACTCCGTTTTCAAAAAAGACGCCTCGTAAAATGTGTGCCTTTTGTGGAGAGCCTCTCCGGGAAGCAAGCTTCCCGGCACGAGTGCGGCGGCAAGCCGCCGCACTCGTGCGCCTGTGAGCGCACACAGCCAGAAGGGTGGAAGTCCCTTCCA
>CAYQTK010000196.1:0-8359 GCA_964420375.1 uncultured bacterium | reverse complement strand
CATGCATAAACCTACAGTTTTCTTGCTGATTCAGCAATTTTTTAAACAGGCTTTTGTAAGCGCCGGCAAGGACGTGCCCCTTTAACCAAGGCTGTCATTCCTCTTGGAGGAGATGAAATACACTCATTGTAGAGAGCTTGCATGATTGTTATTCACCACAGATTCTGGTGAGGAGCCAACTTTTAAATCCTGCCCGGATTCTTCCGCGCTTTTTTCAAAGCAGGTTTTCACCTGATCTGGCGGAGGATATTCCAGTACGCTCCGCGTGCTCCTTTTTTGATGGCCTCTTGGAGGGGCCGGTTATCGTTGTAGTTGTAGTTTGAGTTTACGTCCTTTTTAGAGGCGAAGAAGAAGCTCTTGTCGTCTCCAATGATTTTTTTGAGATATGTTTCCGGGTCGGTCCCGAGCTTTTCGGACACGTAGAAGACGGGTTTCAGGAGTCCCGGGTTGTTCACGGTTTTTCCGTGAAGTGCGGAGTTTTCTTCTAATGGTCCTTGCTTTAGAAGTTGTTTTTCGAGTCGGGTGCCTGAGAACAGCCGGACGCCGAAGCTCACGCCGGTGCAGTGGGGACCGATGCGCTTTATATTTTTGATTGTCTTTTCCATGGTTGTCCTGGTCTCTCCGGGCCCGCCGAGGAGGAGGTCGAACATAAAGGCCATGTCCGCTTTTTTGCATGCCCGTGCGCATTGATAGAGGTCATCGGTTTTGAAGTCCCGTCCCAGGCTGTCCAGCATGTCGTCATCAGCGGCGTCCGCGGAGAAGTCTATGCCTTTACATCCGGCGCGGGCCATCAGTCGGGCAAGATCATCGTCCATGGGCCGGGGCAGTGCATAGGTGTGCCATGCTATGCGTGAGCCGAGCCCCTCTCTTATTATGGCCCGGCACACTGCCTCGGCGTGTTTCCTTGTCAGGTTAAACTCGGAGTCGCACAGGTGGAAGGTATGAACGCCGAGCCTCGAAAGTCTATCCATCTCTTCGGCCACGCTTTGGGGATCGCGGTATCTCACCGTGGTCCCCTTCGCCAGGGGGTCCGCACAATAGATACATTTGCGGTTACAGCCGCGCTGGGTCTCGATGTTGCCTTGCCCGCCCTTTGTAAAGTACCGCTCGGGGGAGAACCATTCCCTGCCGGGCTCGAGCTCGCGCAGGGAAAGCTGTTCCAGGGCCGTTTCCGAGTCCCCGGTGAGAACGCCGGGAACGGCAGCGGGGGAGCTGTCCTCTGCCAGGGCCCGGATAAGTCTTGGAAACGCTCGTTCGCCGTCGCCGATGATGCCCATGTCTGCGCCGATGTAGTTGAGTGCGGCGTGCGGAGAGATGGAAAACCCTACTCCTCCGGCCACCACCGGGGCGGAGGTGTACCTTTTTATCTCCCGGACGTACCTTTTCACCGGGTTTAACAGGAAGCTCTGGCTGGCATAGTAGCAGTCGTCAAGGTTGCGGACGGAGATGCCGATGACGTCGGGGTTCAGTTCATTTATAGCTTTTTGAATTTCCCGGAGGGGCGCCCTGGTCCATGCCAGGTCGAGGGTATGGGGAGGGATGTCCTCTTTTTGCAGGGCATGGGCCAGGAGCGAGAGACCCAGGGGCGCAACCGGCGGCTGCATCCGGTTGGGGTTTACCAGCAGTACGGTTGCTTTCCCGGTTTTTTTACTCGACGGCTTCGAGTTCATCTTACCACTGGTTTCTGAGCTCCCGGATTTGCTTGAATATCTCGAAGGGGTTTTCTGGCGACAGGTCGGGATACTCGCTTGTCAGGCTTTCGATGAGCTCGGGGTTTTCGATTCGGAAGAAGGGGTTATACTTTTTTTCTTCGCCGATGGTTGATGAGATTATATGTCTTTCTTTTTCCGCGTCTTTGAGCTCCTTTAGCTTGTGGTCGATGTGGGTGTTGTCCGGTTCTATGGTCTGGGCGAAGTGAAGGTTGGTATAGGCGTAGTCGTGGCCGGGGCACAGCTCGGTCCTTGCCGGGAGGGGAATAATTTTATTCTGGAAGCTCTGGAAAAGGTCATGGACGTCCCCTCCGAACCTGGTGTTTCCCGCTCCTGCCAGGAAGACGGTATCTCCGGAGATGAGCTTGTTCTGGACCCGGAAAGACACCGATCCTGCTGTGTGGCCGGGGGTGTGGATGACCTCGATGTTGACCTTTCCCACTTCTATGTGCTTGCCGTCGGCAAGGGGCTCAGAAACGTTTAATATCCGGTCGTTGGGATGGGCCAGTATGTGCGCTCCGGTGGCCGAGGTTATCACGTCGTTTCCGCCGGTATGGTCGGGGTGTCCGTGGGTGTTTAGCACGAAGAGAATGCGGAGCTTTTTGTTCTCGCAGTACTCGAGGATATCGTGCGCGCTTATGGGGTCTATTACTGCTGCGGCTTTTTGGGAGGAACAGCCGATAACGTAGGCGAGATTATCTCCGCCGCCGCGGAACTTCTCGAAGATCAATGCCATGGGGCGACTCCGATTTAAATTTTAAACCCCCTTGGGCACAAGGGGGTTATGAATACTTTGCGAAATCGTTATATAGACCTCTCACGTAAGAGGGCAGTCGACACACAGCCCGGATTATGCTTTTCCCGCAGTCTGTGCCTTCCTGCTCTTTTACGTCGGAAGGATTATCCTCCTTCCCGTCTCGGAGTAGGCGCTTCGCGTTCGCCTTCTCTTTCCGTCCTTCTTTCAGGGACTCTTTCGCGGCGTCTTTCTTCGCCGGTACGTATCCTGACCCTGGGGGATGTTCTCCCGGCCTCTCCTTCTTGGGAGGGAGGTCCCTCCTCAGGACCCGTCTCGATGCGGACCTTCTTTCTTTCCAGTATCTGCTCTTCTTCAACCACCGGAGCTTTTTTCTTGCCGGGCTTGCCAATTGCCTGACGCCTTTGCTCTTCGAGCATCATGAACTCGTCAAAGCTATAGCGCGGAGTCCAGCAAGGCGGGACCTCGATGAACAGTATCTGTCCCTGGTAAATGATGTTGGGGTTTCGGATCTTGTCCCGGTTAAGGTTGTAGATTCTCCGCCATCCCCGGGGATCCCCGTAATAATAGGCGGAAAGAATGTGAAGGTTTTCCCTCGGTCCCACCTGGTGTAGGATTGTACAGGGTTGCCCTTCTTTAACGTCGGGCTGGCCTCCCAAACAACAGGCGCCGCCCATCTGGCCGACACTCGGCGGGGGAGTGGTTATAGGGGGAGCCTGAGAGTGGGCAACAGTACTCAGCCAGCACATCACAAAAACCACGGCCGTTAACGCTATCAGTTTTTCTCGCTTCCGCATCATCGTTCGCCTCCTTAGCAGCTTGGACCCTTAAGCAGCTTGGACCCTTCCTAGAATTCCCAATTCCAGATCGAGCGACTACTTTATAAACCAACCACAACTATTTAATCATATTTTGAGGTAAATGTAAAGTGGATTTTCAATCAGGGGGCCTGCGACATATTTGGTGGCTGTTGCCTGGCCTGCTTTTTGGGAGACTGATCTGATAGTATCCAAGATCATCAGGAGGAAGACAGGGGCAAGAGCGAAGGGGGGATTGAAAATAGAAGGAAACCATTTTTGGAAAAGCTTGAAGCGAGCAGGGAGTTCAGGGAGAGCGGCCCACGCAGTTTCGAGGACGAAACTGCGTGGGCCACCCGGGAGGCAATGACCACCAAATATGTCGCAGGCCCTTCAATCAGCGGTGCAAAATGCAAACAGCTTTATACCCGAGCATGGGTCGTGATATGATAGGGAAAATAAAAATTGCCTCATATCGGTTTATGAAACCGGACCGTAGTCCGGCCAAGCTTCTGCGGAAGAAGAAAGGAAATTAATGATGAAGAAGATCATAAAACGCTTTAAGCTAAAGAGAAAAGCCTTGCCGCTGTATATGGTCTGCGTGATAGGCGTGTTTGCCGCCTGCTCGCTTTTGCGTCCCCAAGGGGAGCGGGCTGTGGTATTTGCGCTTTACACCGTGGACAAGGGGGTAATGAAAATGACCGCGCAGCTCTATCCCGACCGGTGGGGAGACCTGGAAAAGGCGCGGCTTTTACTGAAACAAAACGGCGAGTGGAAAAAGGCGGACGAATCCGCCATAGCCAACCCCGGCTGGACCGCCCATTTCCGGGTGGAGGAGTGGGACTCGAGCAGTGACGTTCCCTACCGGGCCTGTTACAAGGCCCATTGCCGAGAGGGGTTGATACGCAAGGACCCGGTAAACAAGGACGAGATCATGGTGGCCGCCTTTACCGGCAACGGTCCCCGCCCGCACGTGCCCAAGAGCGACATTGTGAAGTATCTTAAAAAATACGATCCGGACCTGCTGGTCTTTACCGGCGACCAGGTATACCGCCATTACGGCCACCTTCAGAAGTGGATCGAGTTCGGCGAGGACTTCGGCGAGCTTATAAAAGACCGGCCCACCATCTGCATTCCCGACGACCACGACGTGGGGCATGGGAACCTGTGGGGCGCAGGCGGCAGGCACGCGGACAGTATTTACAAAGGCGGGTATAAAAAAGACCCTGCGTATGTAAAAGAGGTGGAGAAAGCACAGACCAGTCACCTTCCCGATCCTTACGACCCCCGGCCGGTAAAGCAGGGCATCGGCGTGTATTACACCGACCTCACTTGGGGAGGCATAAACTTTGCCATTATAGAAGACCGGAAATGGAAGTCCGGATGCGCCGGCCTGGTGACCCCCGAGCTGGGCCCCCGGCCCGACCACGTCACCGTCAGCGACTACGACAAGGAAGCACTTGATCCGCCGGACCGCAAGCTCCTCGGAGACAGGCAGCTCGAGTTCCTCCGCGAGTGGAGCAAAGACTGGCAGGAAGGCGCAGAAATGAAAGCGGTCATCTCCCAGACCATCTTCGCCAACGTCTCCACCCATCACGGTCCGTTCGAACAGAGGATCTACGCTGACCTGGACTCGAACGGATGGCCCAAAAGCGGCAGGGAAAGGGCGCTCCGGGAAATCCGCAAAGGGTTTGCCTTCATGATCGCCGGGGACCAGCACCTGGCGTCCATCGTCCATCACGGGATCGAGGACTGGAACGACTCCGGCTACTCCTTTTGCGTGCCCTCCATCGCCAACTATTACCCCCGCTCCTGGCTGCCGGAGAAGGCCGGAAAAAATCGCGAGCCGGGCGCTCCCGCCTACACCGGCGAATTCGAGGACGGGCTCGGCAACAAGGTCACGGTGTACGCGGTGTCCAATCCCCAAGACACCGGCCGCGAGCCCTCATCGCTCCACGACAAGGCGCCCGGATTCGGCATTATAAGGTTCAACAAGGAAAAACGCACCATTACCATGGAATGCTGGCCGAGGCAGGTGGACCCGACAGACCCTGAAAACCGGGACATGCAGTATCAAGGATGGCCCCTGACAATAAGTCAGGAAGACAACTACGGCAGAGAGCCTTATGGCTATCTCCCCGAGATAAAGGTTATCGGAAGGGAAGACCCTGTGGTACAGGTCATAAAACAAGGCAGTGGCAAGGTGGTCTATACATTGCGCATCAACGGAGATTCCTTCCGGCCCCAGGTTTTCGAACAAGGCAGGTATAGCGTCAAGGCGGGAGAGCTTGCCGGCGACTACAAAGAAATTACCGGCCTGGAGCCTTCCCGAGAAAGACGGGACCCGGTGAGAATAGACCTTTCAGTGCCGTGAGGACTCTAAATCAGAGCAGGGCCTGAAAGTAGGACAGGAAGTAGCCGGCGACTACCGCGGAGCCGATGACTCCGGCGACGTTAGGTCCCATTGCGTGCATGATGAGATGGTTTTGGTGGTCCTCTGAGTAGGCCACTTCCTGGGCCACCCGGGCGGCCATGGGGACTGCGGAAACTCCCGCGGCCCCGATCAGCGGGTTTATCTTCTGTCGCGAGAAGAGGTTCATGATCTTGGCGAAGATTATGCCGCTTGCCGTGCCCAATGCAAAGGCCCCCAACCCCAGCCCGAGTATCTGCATGGTCTGGATTTTTAATATCTCCTCCCCCCGGAGAGTGATGCCCACCGACAGCATGAGGAATATAGTGACCACGTTAAGTATCTCGTTTTGTGAGGACTTGAACAACCGGTCGACCACCCCGGACTCGCGGAAGATGTTGCCGATCATAAACATGCTGATAAGCGGCGCGCACTGGGGTATCAGCAGGATGGCCACTATCATCATGACTATGGGGAAGATGATCTTTGTCCTTTGAGAGACGTGCCGTAGCTGGGTCATGTGGATTTTCCGCTCGTTTTTAGAGGTCAGAAGACGCATTATGGGCGGCTGGATGATGGGCACCAGTCCCATGTAGGAGTAGGCGGTAACCGCGGTGACACCTATAATGAACTTGTTCTGTTCGGCAAAGCTTTCCAACAGCATGGCGTTCAAGTAGATGGTGGTGGGACCGTCCGCGCCCCCGATAATGCTGATGGCAGCGGACTCGTGAATGTTGAATCCCATGAGGATAGCGCCGATAAAGGCGACGAATATTCCCACCTGGGCGGCGCCTCCCAGCAAGAGCATGCGGGGATTGGCGATAAGCGGACCGAAATCGGTGATGGCCCCCAGCCCCAGAAACACCAGCGGAGGGAGGACATTGTAAGTAAACAGACCGTACTCCTTGACAATGCCCAACAGGCCGGAGTGCTGGGTCACGCCCTCCCGTACTTCGCCGTTCTCCATCAGCAGTGGGGGAATGAACTCGCCCACCTGGTGGAGAGGAAGGTTGATGAGAACAATGCCCAGCCCGATGGGCAGAAGCTCGTAAGGCTCATAATGCTTGACTACGGCCAGGTAACAAAAACCCAGGCCCAGTACCAGCATTATCATGTTCTCCGGTTTGTCAACAATGAGAGCGTACAACCCCGTATTAACTACAGTGGTTTCAAAGTTATCCAGAGCTTGTTTGAAAAAGTTCACTCCATTCACCATCCGGCTTTTCTATCAGGGTTAACGAGAGCGGCTTTCATCCCTTGGAAACCCGCAGCAGCCTGTCCCCTGTGTTTACGCTGTCGCCCTTGGAAACGAAAATCTCCTCGATTGTCCCCGAATCCGCGCTCTTGATCTCGTTCTCCATCTTCATGGCTTCCACGATCATCACCGGATCACCGGCGTTGACCTTGTCGCCCGCCGCTAGAAGGATCTTGACGATCACGCCGGGCATGGGCGCGTTTATAACCCCGTCCCGGGAGGATGCAGCCGTCTGCCTGGTCGGAGGTGCAGCAGGAGCCGGCCCCGGCCGGGACTCGGGAACAGGGGTTGAAGCAAAGGAGCCGGTTTTAATCTTGACCTCGTAGGGCACGCCGTTCACTTCCACTTCAGCGTGATCCGAAGAAATTTCTTTGATGACGACCCGGTAGCTTGTTCCGTTTATCTCGTACTCATACTCTTTCATGCCGAAAGACTCCACTTCTTATTATCGGAGGCGGTTGGTTACTCTTTGATTGGCTGCCATGATCTCCATTCTGCCGGAAGCGTTCCAGGCATGGCTGCCTTGCCCGGAAAGCAGGGGCACAGAAGTTATGAGACCTGACTGCAAGTGGTCCTGCAAAGCCAGGCTGACTGCAGCGACCACTTCCGGCGACACCTCGTTTTGGTCCTGGCCGGCAGCAGTGGAAAAAGAGGCTTTCTTTGCCGCCCTTTTTTCCTTACGGGCAACGAAGAAGTCATCCACCAGGTTGATGGTCCGCACCAGCAAGGCCATCAATACCAGAAGAACCAGGACCACCACGACCCCTGTTGCAATCAGAAGAATCCCTTCCGACAAGTTCTCCATCTTCGACTCCCTGAACTCCCCCGGCTTTCTTGACACGAACTCTAACGGGTGTTATTCAATAAGGTCTGAAAAAGTTATTATAGAGATATCGGCAAACCCAGTCAAACCGGGGGAGAAGAGAGCGGAAAATACCGGTATAAATGACACATTACGTCTTTGTCCGGACGGCCTGCAAAAACGGGCAGAGCAAGGCTGTTCCGGAAGCTGGAGTGAGTATACTGTAAAGGAGGAGTTATGAAGAGTGTTTCCGATAGATTGAAAGAGCTCGAAGAGCTGATCGCCCGGCAGGAGGCCATGGGCGGCGACAAGGGCGTGGCCAAGCAAAAGGACCAGGGCAAGCTTACGGCCCGGGAGAGGATCAATCTTTTGTTCGACGAGGGGTCCTTTACCGAGGTCGACATGTTCGTAAAGCACCGCTGCCAGAGCTTTGGCATGGACAAGGTGGACATACCCGCTGAGGGCGTGGTTACGGGACACGGCAAAGTCGCCGGCCGCACCGTATGCGCTTACTCCCAGGACTTTACCGCCCGGGGCGGCAGTCTGGGCGAGATGCACGCCAAGAAGATATGCAAGGTCATGGACCTGGCCATGAAGCTGGGCTGCCCGGTGGTGGGCATGAACGACTCGGG
>CAYQTK010000195.1:0-8428 GCA_964420375.1 uncultured bacterium | reverse complement strand
ACTAGTGCTTTGTCACTCGAAAAAAGGGAAAAGATCCAATAAAGATCGCGGTATCAGCCGCTCGCAAGATTCTATTCTGTTCTTTGAGAAGCATTTTACAGAGCAGTAGTGGCGGACCCGAGTCATATAAGATATTGATAGAACTTATGAATCGAAGGACTTCGGTTAAACTTAATCTTTTTGGTCTTGATGTTGCAACGCTCGGCCGGTCGTGTTATTAAATAGGAAAAGGAGGATCATGTCCGGAGAGAAGATACTTGTAATCGAAGACAGTCCCTCTGTCCTGGAGATGGTAAAGGACGGACTTGTTGATGAGGGCTATGATACTTACACCGCAAGTAACGGGTTCGAGGCTTTGCGTGACCTTGAAAAGATCCGGCCTGACCTTATCATCACTGATATAAACATGCCCAAGGTAGACGGACTGGAGTTTTGCGAGGCCATCCGGGGAAGGCTGGAGACCCGGAGCATTCCTTTTATTTTTCTTTCTTCCATGACCGACGATACCACGGTGCAAAAGGGCAGGAAGGTTGGTGCCGAGTATTTTATAGCCAAGCCCTTTAAGATGGAGGACCTGCTGAAGACTGTAAAGAGGGTCTTGGAATAAATGCCTGTTTAATGGTTCTGCCTTTGCGCGCGGTTTTTAAAGGCGGGGTTCCGGCATCTTGATATTGAGGGAGGATTTGCATGAGCGGCAAGAAGATAATGTTAGTGGAGGACAGCCCGGCCATTATCGATGTCATCGAAGAGAACCTGACCAAAGCGGGCTACCGTGTATACCCGGTTTACAACGGGTTCGAGGCCTTGCGGGACCTGGAGGATATCCAGCCAGACCTTATTATCACCGACCTCAACATGCCCAAGCTGGACGGCCTGAAGATGTGCCGGGGCATACAGAGCCGGGACGAGACCCGGGAGATACCCTTTATAATCCTTTCCTCCAATATAGACGACGAGACAGTGCAAAAAGGCAAGGAACTGGGAGCGCGTTACTTTATCTCCAAGCCTTTCGAGATTAATACCGTGCTCGATTGCGTTAACAAAACCCTTGAATAGAGCGACTCACTGCGTTTTTGGACTTGTCGCGAGCGTCACCAGGTTGTCCGCGTCCATGACCATCCTGACCTTGTCCGGCAGGTCGGCGGCGGCGTTCTTCGATGACTCGGGGACCCGGGGAGATGCTTCCACCCTCGAGCTCGTCAACAGGGCCAGTTTGCCCTCCACCAGGCGGCCGTCCTCCATGTCAAAGTAGACCACGCCTTTGCCCACTATCTGCGCCATGTACGTTCCCTCGAGGTCTTCCGGCACCTTAAGATGCTGCATGTCAATCTGGTGGACCAGCTTTGCGCAACGATGGCCATTGATAGTCACGAACTTGTCAAGGGACACCGTGTCCGTCCCGGTTACCGGGAAAGATTTTCCCCCGAACCGCAAAGGGGCCTCCATGGCAATGCTTTGACTCTCTCCCGGCGCAAGGGTCTGGGAAGGCATCCTTATCATGATCTCTATGGAGATATCCACCTCTCCCGAATCCTTGGAGGGGGTGCCGTCCTTGCTTATGTCTTTCACCGTTTTGTCGGGCAGCTCCTGCCGGGCTGAGGCGGGAGGCTGTCCTGCCCTGCCTTTCCTCTTGATCTCCAGCTTCAGGTCCTGGAGCAAGAGGTCTGCCTTTTGGTCCTTTCTGACCTTTATGAGCATTAGGCCCTTGCTGGAGACGTTCTGGACCATCTGTTGCCCGGTGGTCGAGACCGAAGAGTCGATCTTTGCGGAAAGCGAGTAGTCATACCTGTAAGCGGCAGGAGTGCTGAAATCCCAGCTTAGAGCCGCCGGACCGGCAGGGGCTTCTGCCGGCGGATACTCCGATCCCCCCACCTCGGACTCGAACCCGGAAGACTCCAGCATGGCCGGAATAGGACCTTCCGGCTCCTTGTACTTCGCGGCCAGGAACTCGGGCCCCGCTGGAGCGCTGCCCTCGCTGAACTCCGCTTCCGAGGAAAAGAAGACCAGAAAAGATAGAACAAGCAAAGAGGTAATGAGCGAGCTTAAATAAATCAGGCGATATGAATGCATGAAGTCCTCCTTCTTTTCGGAACATCGTCCTTTGATTTATAATAACAAGATGTCTTGAGCCGGGAAACCCCCAAATACCATCGGCCGCCGGGTTACTGAAAAAAGCTCAAACCGGGAATCAGATATATGCATGACGCGCCCGCGGTTGCAATAGACCTGCCGGCCGGAAAGTTCCTCCCGGCTTCAGGGAACAACAACTTCGTAACCCATGGTTTATTATGTTGTCGAGCGAAATCATTCCCTCCGACAGGAGCACGCGTTTGAATCCCGCGCCGATATCTTTTACCTTAGACATTATACGTTTTAAAGCAATTGTGGAGGTGTGCCATGTCTGATAAAGAGACGGCCCTGGAGTTCAGGGGCACTGACGATTACGTTGTTGATCCCGAGCTTTCCAAGATAGTAGGTGTGAGCATGGCGCTGGAGATGCCGCTTTTACTGAAAGGCGAACCGGGGACCGGGAAGACGCTCCTGGCCCATGCGCTTGCCAAGGCGGTATCCATGCCGCTTATCGTGTTGAACGTCAAGTCGAACATGAAGGCGGTGGAGGCCCTCTACCAGTACGACACCCTGACGCGTCTCAACGACAGCCGCTTTTCCGACTCGGGCCGGGACGTGTCCAACATCGAGGAGTACATCCGTATGGGCAAGATCGGGCAGGCCTTTACCTCGGACGAGCGGGTTGTCCTGCTTATCGACGAGATAGACAAGGCGGACTCCGACTTCCAGGATGATTTACTGGACGTGCTTGACCAGATGGAGTTCGACATCATCGAGATCGACAAAACCATACGCGCCAGGCACCGGCCGGTGGTCATCATAACCTCGAACGCCAAGAAGGACCTCTCCGACCCCTTCCTGGGAAGGTGCAACTTCCACCACATCGCCTTTCCGGAGCCGGACTTCATGAGACAGATCGTACAGGCCCACTTCCCGGACATCCACGACAAGCTGGCCGACGCCTGTATCTCCGCCTTCTACCGGCTCAGGCGGCTTCCCAACATCGAGAAAAAGCCGGCGACCCGCGAGCTCATCAACTGGGTGCGGGCCCTTCAGAACGAACCTCACTTCAAGCCCAAAGAGCTCGAGCGCGGCAACGAGCTTCCTTACCTGGGCCTGCTTTTCAAGAAGTCCGACGACCTTGACACTGCAAAGAAGTTCCAGCAGGCGGGCCGGATTTAAGGGCCACGTCACCTGTTAAGGTCCCGCGCTTGCCCTTGAAAAAAGGGACCGCTATCCTTGTCCGTGCTGCGAGACACTTTAGATGGATAGCATAGACAGGCTCCAACTGTGGATCGTCTTTAACTCGATCCTGCTATTAGTCCTGGCCTTCGATTTCGCCGTACTTTATAAGAATCCCCGGCGGGTGGGTTTCCGGGAAGGACTTATCAGGACGGCGTTCTGGATTTGCCTGGCCATGGTCGTAAACGTGGCGGTGTATGTCCTGCTCGGCCCGGAAAAGGCGCTCATGTTCTTTACCGGCTACTTCCTGGAAAAGTCCCTGTCCGTTGACAACCTGTTTATATTCCTGTTTCTGTTCTCCTACTTCGGGGTCCCCCGGGCCTTCCAGAGAAAGGTCCTCTTTATGGGCATGCTGGGGGCGATAGTTCTCCGGGCACTGGTCATCATGGCGGGGATATCGCTGTTGCATCATTTTACGTGGATGATATTCGTGTTCGGCGCGGTTCTCATTGCCGCTGGCGTGCGCATGGCATTCATAAAAAAGGAAAAGCTTTTAAGGCCCGCCCATAACCTGGCCTATCGGCTTTTTCACAAGACGTCCCGCATCTCCGCCCGGTTTGCAGACGACAAGTTCATGTTCCGTGAAAAAGGCAAGCTGGTCTTTACACCGCTTTTCGTGGCCCTTATCATTATTGAGGCTTCGGACGCCATCTTCGCCATGGACTCGATCCCGGCGGCGCTGTCCATTACCACCGACCCGTTTATCGTGTACTCGTCCAACTTGCTCGCCGTGTTCGGTATGCGGTCTTTATACTTTGTCTTGAGCGAGGTCATGGAAAGGTTCTATTATTTGCGCTACGGAATGGGGATCATCCTTCTTTTTACCGGCGTGAAGATGCTTCTCTCCCACGTCTACACCATACCCGTGGGCTACGCTCTCCTTTTTATAACCGCGACCTTTATAGCCTCCGCTCTTGTCTCTATCTTCAAACACTCCGCAACTACCAGAGCGGCGGCGGACAGGGGGAAAGAAAGCGATTGAATGAAAGCCGGAGATATCCTAGACTTGAAAAGATGCGGCGACATAACCCTCGAGAAGGTGTTTACTTGTACCCAAAAGAGGCTATTCTAAGTTACAGGCGGTTTTCTCGTGATTACTGAATCTGGTTATTGACTTTATCAGCCAAGGAGGTCTGCTATGAGATCACGGTTCTGGATTTTTCCAATGAGCATGGCGCTTGTTTTTTGCCTGTCAACTTTCGGCTGCCCGGATTCTGATAAAAACAAAGAAAAAGACAAAAAGAAGGGGTTTTCCCCCCAAAAGGGAAAAACCGCGGAGCCCCCCGCGGGCAAAACGAAAGGAGAAGGTTCGGACGAGAACCTGGAAGAACATGTCCACCTGGAAGACACGGGTATGAGATGCAGGTATCACGAGTACAAGATGCCGGCGGACCGTTTGTATACCGTTCGTTTCAGCAAGACCATATACTCGGTGGATAAACCGGGCACAAATTGGAAGATTACCGAGGAAGAGCCACAAAGACTGGGCATGGACTTCCACATCGACGAGGTATCCATAGACCCCTTCTTTGCAGAGGTCTGGCACGTAGACGGCACTGATTTGCCTTCCCGGGTCCTCAACAGCATACCTGATGACTCCATATCCAATGACCCGCTAGCAGACCCGCCTTTCCTGGTCTTATGGAAGCGCAACGGCACTGGTGTTCTTGCCATTGATACCTTCAAAGGAGGGGAGTACGGTCCCGATTTTAACTTCGTACAGACCGCCCGGCTCAATGAAACGGAGATTTTGAATGAGCTGGGAGAGATCAACAAGGTGGTCACCTGGGCTGATGCAGACTCTGCCGACCTGTCTCTTTACAGAGACGAAGTCTCACTGTACGTGGTCAACATAGACATTCACGTCAAAACCCCTGAAGACAAGGACGTCACCACCTCCGGCGACACCTACGAAGTGGTTATTGAAGGATACTCCCCCAACAAGATGGTGCTGGAGGTCAACCGGAGCAGCAGCCGCGACAAATGGCACGTCCTCGGGCCGGCCCAAAACCGGGATTGCTTCGATTAATCTCCGGAGTCGGTCTCTGGTTTGGAGTTGTGACGGTAGAAAATGACTTCTACCTTCTCCAGGGTCACCAGTCCTTCCTCAATGCAGGAATCCAACCGGGGAAGAAAAGAACGGATACGGTCTTCACGGTCGACTATCTCCACTACTACCGGAAGGTCTTCAGACAGGCGAAGTATCTTTGAAGTATGAATACGGCTGGCAGCGCCGAAACCGAGGTGTCCCCTCAATACGGTGGCTCCGGCCAGGCCGTGCTTGCGGGAGTTTCATAGCGTCCCCCCCCCCCTTTTTTTTAAAGCCTGCCCAAGGCAGCGCCTAACATAAGCATGCCGAAACCGAGAGCGTTCTGGAAAAAAAGGTTCGCCGCTCCGTAAAGCCATTCTGAAGATCGAAAGAGTTCCCCGCTCTCCAGTATGTAAGATGAAAACGTGGTGAAAGCCCCCATGAATCCGATCATGATAATGATCCGGGTCTCATCAGTGGCCGGCCAGCGGTTCTCGAACAAGACCCATAAAAGGCCGGCCAGAAAACATCCCGTTACGTTAACCGCTAGTGCTTTGACCGCGTCTTTGTGTCGGGTCGCAGGTCAAATCTGGCGGCTATAGTGATTGGTTGAAATTAATCAACCCGACATTAGCTGGCGGTCAAGGCACTAGAGCGGATCACATTAAAATTTATAAGCTGCGTGCGAGCGACTTTAGTCGCGAAGAAAGCCGCGGGTGGCAACGCCACAGGCTGAACGCCTCACCATGATGAACCTCCGGCAGTCGCGATGGTGTCTGCCTCATCCGGAGCAATGTTCGTTGTAAAGGATAGATTCCACCTTATTATGGGGGAAGATAGCATGGTTGGGGAACATTCAGTTCGTGGCTTCGCCACCCACGCAGTTTCGAGGACAAAACCGTGTGGGCTACCCTCCCTGAACTCCCCGCTCGTTTCAAGCTTTTCCACCAATGCCATTCTTCTCTTTTCAATCCCGCCTTCGCTCTTGCCCATGTCTTATTCCTGATGATCTTGGATACTACCAGATCAGTATCCCCAAAAAGCAGGCCAGCGCAACAGCCACCAAACATGTCGCACTCCCAAGCCGCTAATGGTAAAGGATCGGCTTTCCCCTGTCTGCGTCAGGGGGGGACAGGTTGTCCGGTATGCAAGAGCACACTTTCTATTTTGCGGGCGGCTTGTTATACTCAGTGCCTATGGAGAGCAAGAGTGACGGCTTGGACAGTGACGGCTTGGACGGGGATGGCTTGGACAGGGATGACGAGGAGGCATACCATCGCCTTCGGGATATAGTTCATGCTACTGATGGCGCGGCAGTGGCCTTTTCCGGCGGTGTTGATTCTACCTTTCTCCTGGACGTTGCCGGCGGAGTTCTGGGGTTGCGGTGCATGGCCATAACCGCTTTTTCTCCTTTATACCCTTTGGTTGAGCAGGAGTTCGCTGTCCGGTTTGCAAAGAAAAACCGCATCAAGCATATCCGAATAGACGGACCTTCCCTTTCTTCCCCTTGCTTTGCCGATAATCCCCGCGACCGTTGTTATCACTGCAAAAAGGAAATCTTTACCCAGGCGAAAAAGAAGGCCTCGCGTTACAGCATGCAGTTGGTGGACGCGACCAATGTTGACGACCTTGCCGACTACCGGCCGGGTTTGCAGGCCGCCTCCGAGCTGGGGGTGTCCAGTCCGCTTAAGGAGGCCGGCTTTGACAAGGCCCGTATCCGGCGGCTTGCGAAAAAGAGGGGCCTTCCCAACTGGGACGCTCCTTCCCAGGCGTGCCTGGCGACCCGGATACCTCATGGAACGCCGGTGACCGAGGAACTCTTGGGCAGGATCGACAGGGCGGAAAGGCTTATGAAGGATCTGGGCTTCTCCTCTGTTCGGGTCCGATGTCATGCCGGCATCGCCCGGATCGAGATCGCGCCGGAGGAGTTCGAAAAGATCATCAAGGAGTATCCCCGGCGAAAGATCCTTTCCCGTCTTTTTGAGGAAGGCTTTGATTTTGTAACCGTGGACCTTGCCGGCTATAAGAGCGGAAGCATGAACCCGGCGGATACTTGAGAAGGGGGGTCGGATGAGCACGGAAGATACTCAAAGACTCGAACAGGCGCTGGACATCGCCGCACAGTGGATACACGAGTCCGGCAGCGTGGTGGGGTTTACTGGCGCGGGCGTAAGCACGGAGTCGGGAATCCCGGACTTCCGCTCGCCGGGCGGCATCTGGGAGAAATACGATCCCGAGCAGATGACCTACCAGCGCTTTCTGGCGAGCGAGGAAGCCAGAAAGCAACGCTGGCAGCTTTTCATGGAGATGGAGTCCATGGGAAAAGCAAGTCCTAATCCCGCTCACTACGCGCTTGCCGACCTTTATAACCTGGGCAAGCTCACCGCGGTCATCACCCAGAACATTGACGGCCTCCACCAGGATGCAGGCCTTTCCGAGGACAAGGTGATCGAGATTCACGGGACCACGCGCGAGGTCTACTGCCTCTACTGCGGGCGTCGCGGTCCTGCGGAGGAGATCAGGGAAAGGATCCGAAGCGAGGGCATCGAGGTCCCCTATTGCACGGATTGCGGCGGCATATTAAAGCCGGCTACCATATCGTTTGGCCAGGCCATGCCGGAGCAGGAGATGCGCGCGTCAGAGCGGCTTGCCAGGGAGGCCGACCTGATGTTGACTATAGGCTCTACCCTGGTGGTCCAGCCCGCTGCTCTCATGCCCATGATAACCAAGGAGGGGGGAGGCAGGGTAATTATAATAAACCTTACCGAGACCGGTGGAGACGGGTACGCGGACATGATTATCCGCGGCAAGGCAGGCGAGATAATGTCGGCTCTTTTCAACCGTTATAAGGAAAAATACCTCTCGTAATCTGCCCCGCAAAGCTCTGCTGTTGACCCGGCGCTGTTTTTCCGGCTTTTCCCGACAAATCATGTAACCTTTTTTCCGCGGGCGTATCGGAATGTTCAAAGGAGAAGTTTTGATGCTCATGTAAAAAGTCCGAAATCGGCTTTTTTAGGGCTCGTAATAGTGCTTTGACCGCGTCTTTGTGTCGGGTCGCATGTCAAATCTGGCGGCTATAGTGATTGG
>CAYQTK010000194.1:0-8510 GCA_964420375.1 uncultured bacterium | reverse complement strand
TTTATCTCCGGACTTTCCGGAAACAAAGAGCAGGCGGTGTCCGCGGTGCCGATGGCCGCGTTGCCGATGGTCAGGGGAAGCTGAGGAATGACCAGGAGAAGAAGTGCGCTAACGAACTGTTCGAAAGTCGGGAAGCTTTCCGTGCCGGGGACCAGCAACGGCAGTCGGTCAGGTCCCCATGAGAAAGAGACCTGGGAAAGGCCTCCCAAGGCAACGCCCCCGGCAATGCCTACAATAAGCGCGGCGAGCGCAGCGGGAAGACTTTGGTTGTTGAGAAGCAGAAACACCATCAGAAAAACGGCCACGCCAAGGACAATATTTACGGGAACTCCCCAAAGGGCCATCCCCTCTCCATTCATGAAAACTTCGGGTGCGACCAGGAGTTCGAACCCTTTGCGCATGAGAATAATGCCGAGACCCAGTTGAATGCCCCGGATCACCGGCCGGGTGAAGACTTTGGAAATGGTTTTCATGGCCCCGCTGAAAGAGAGCGCGAGCAGAACAACGCCGAAGATCATGCCTGCCGCGGCGATTACCGGCTCGGTAATGGTCGCCGGCGAAGCAATGGCCAGCGCGCCCACTACTTTAAAAGGCTGAACGGGGATGGGAAGCCGGTAATAAAAGCCGGCCAGGATGTAAAACAGTCCCGCCCACAGCAGCACCGAAGAGGGTGAGAGTTTGTTGAAGACGATCAGAGCCGCAGCAATGGGTATCAGGGTCCCCAGGTCGCCGAGCGAGCCGGCAATCTCCATGCGGTCGAACCGGAAGGCCGACTTTTTTTCGTCATCTTTCATGTCCATTTGTCCGAAAGTAAATTAATGCCCTCGGCATGCTACTTTTTAAGCCGGCTTTTGATCCTGTCGATGTGGCCCCTTCCCAGGGCCCGGACCTCGCAGCCCTGCTCCAGGTAGGACGCTATCTTTTCGTCGGAAAGTATGGCAAAGCCGTCCACTATTGCCAGGGGCCTGCCCGCCCACTCGACGACGTCTTTCGGAGACAGATCGAGATAGGGCCGGTGCCGCACCGCGATAAACACGGCGTCCATTCCTTCCAGGGCGTTCGGCAGGTCCTGCTTGACCTCCAGGGCCTTGAGCCCCTCCTGGTTTTCAAAGAAGCGGGCCAGGGAATGGCCGGGATAGGGATAGAACTCCTGGTTCTCGAACTCCCACCAGTGCTCGAGGTAGGGATCATGGGCGTAGACCTTGGCGCCCAGGTGGGCCAGTTTGCGGACCACCAGCTCCGAACCGCTGTAACGGGTGTCGCCCACGTCCTCCCGGTAGCTGGCACCGCAGACCAGGACCCGCGCCCCCGAAACGTCCTTGCCCATGGCTGCAAGGGCCTCGGAAATAACGTCTGCGGCATGAAGCGCCCGTGTGTCGTTGATGTTGATGGAAAGAGGCGTGATTTTGAAGATGTCTTCATCATCGCCGAGGATATTGTGATGGGCCCAGACCCCCAGGCCGCCGTCCTTGGGAAGACAGTAGCCGCCGATACCCGGGCCGGGAAACAGCATGTTCGAATGAGTGGGACGGACCTTGACGGCTTCGATGACCTTGGCAAGGTCCACCCCGTGCTTCTCCGCGAACAGCGTCCACTCGTTCATGAAAGCCAGGATCGCCGCCCGGTAGCTGTTTTCCACGATCTTGGCGGTCTCGCTTTCAATGGGACGGTCCAGAACGGTCAGCGGATACTCCTCTACGTTGATGACCTCGGAGAGAAACTTGGACACCCGCCGGGTGCTGATGTCGTTTACTCCCGAGCAGACCCGCCAGAAGTCCCGTACACTGGAAACGTACTTCTTGCCGGGCATGACCCGCTCGTAAGAATGGGCCAGCAATGGCTCGGCCTTGACGCCCCTCTCGGCAAAGGCCTCTTCCAGGACAGGATAGGCCACCTTTTCCGTGGTGCCCGGCGCCACAGTGGTCTCGATAAGGATCAGGGCCTCCGGACGCATGTTCTCGCCGATGATCCGGACCGAGTTTTCCAGCGCTTCCATGGTGACCCTGCCGGTCAAAAGGTCGCCAAGGTCCTCTTTCATGTAGTCGCATTGCACGTCAACCACGATAACGTCGGCGAACTTCAAGGCGTCGTTGGTAAAGGTCGCCATCAAGGTCTTCTTTTCCTTTACGCAGGACTCGATAAGGCGTTCGACTTCCGGGTCTTCCGACTTGACGGGGGACTCCCCGAGGTTGATAAGCGGTATCTTCCAGAAAGAACGGGGACTCGGACGCTGCATGCCGATGACGAACTTGCCGGGACGGCCGGTGTTCTTGTCAACCGAATCCGCCACCACCGCGGCCATGACCGCGCCCACAAATCCGAGTCCCACTACAACTACTATCTCGAAACCTTCCCTGCGCTTCTCGAGTACAAGCTCGTCAAGTTTCTCCCGCTCAGCGCTGTAATCCTTTGCGGTGGGAAGCGGAAACTTCCTGCCGTCCGGGCTCATCGAAAAATCGCTTTTGTTCGTCTCTGCCTTGCTCATGCTCTAAATACCCCTTGAATATTATAGTTTTTATAAAGCTACCAGAAGCCTGCCCTGTAAGCAAACCCGATAATTGCTTCCAGCGCTACTCCGGCGTCACGGTTTTGCTTTTCATTGTTTTTTTGCTAACAATACCCTTGACAACCGCGGCAAGCGCATGGGGGCGGAAGAGGGCAGGGGCAGGATGTTCTGGCTCCACTCCTGCGGCAACGTATACGGCATCATGGACGACCTTATCGACGACGTGAAGATCGACGCTTTCCATTCTTTACAGTACAATATCAGGCTGGCGTCGGCGGCCTTGACGTTGACGCCATGGTAAGGATGGATGAAGGACCGCTTCGCAACAGGTGCCGCCAAATACTATCCGGGTGCTTGCCCGGAAGGTCCGCTTTCGGCACCGGCAACTCGGTGACCAACTACATACCCGCAAAGAACTATCTCATCATGCTCGACGAGGCCATGAAGTTCAGGATTTGATCACGTCCCTTTCTGTTGCTGCAGAACAGACCACGCGAAGTCCGGTTTTTGCCGCTTTTGCCTTGCCCGTGTAAAATGGAGCGCAACACTTTTTGAAAGGACAGAAACGGTATGAAGATGTCGAGGATGTACCTTCCCACCTTGCGGGAGGTCCCGGCTGAGGCCGAGGTAATAAGTCACAAGCTAATGTTGCGGGCGGGAATGATCCGGAAGGTCGCCGCGGGCATATATTCCTGGCTGCCCTTCGGCTTGCGGGCCTTGCGCAATGTCCAGCGGACCGTGCGGGAGGAGATGGACCGGGCGGGCGCGCAGGAGGTCTTTCTGCCCATGGTTCAGCCCGCGGAACTCTGGCAGGAGTCGGGGCGGTGGGAAGCCTACGGTCCCGAGCTTTTGCGCATCAAGGACCGCCACCAGCGCGACTTCTGCCTGGGGCCCACCCACGAGGAAGTCATAACCTCGATGGTCCGCGGTGAAATCCGCAGCTACCGGGACCTTCCCAAGAACCTTTACCAGATACAAACCAAGTTCCGCGACGAGATCAGGCCCCGCTTCGGGGTCATGCGCGGCCGCGAGTTCGAGATGAAGGACGCCTACAGTTTTGACGCGGACGACGCCTCTGCAGAGAAGTCCTATCAAGAGATGTTCGAGGCCTACAACCGTATCTTCTCCCGCTGCGGCCTGAAGTTCCAGGCGGTCGAGGCCCTTACCGGGCAGATCGGCGGCAGCTACAGCCACGAGTTCATGGTCCTGGCGGACACCGGCGAAGACGCCATTGCAGCGTGCGACGCTTGCGGATACGCGGCCAACCTGGAAAAGGCCCGGACAGGCAGGACCGAGCCCGTGGGCGCGGGCGAGGACATGAAAGACCTTGCCAGGGTCGAAACCCCGGCCATGCACACGGTGGCAGCAGTGGCCGTGTTCCTGGAAGTCCCCCCTTCGAGGGTGGCCAAGACCATGATCTACGAGACCGACAAGGGACCGGTGGCCGCCATGGTGCGCGGCGACCGGGAGCTAAACGAAGCCAAGCTCACTCAGGCGCTCGGCCTCCAATGGGCGGCAATGGCGGACCCCCAAGGCATACAAAGCTACACCGGAGGGCCGGTGGGCTTTTCCGGACCGGTAGGTCTTGATATCCCGGTTTACCTCGACCACGAGCTGGAAGGCGGGGCCAACTTCGTGGTGGGAGCGAACGAAGGCGACTATCATCTTGTAAACGCCAGCCCCGGCAGGGACTTCAATGTAACACAGAGCGCGGACTTGAAGAGTGCCGCGGAAGGGGACCCCTGCCCCCACTGTGAAGGCACACTCCGGGTGACCCGGGGCATCGAGGTCGGGCACGTGTTCAAGCTGGGGACCAAGTACTCGGAAGCTCTAGAGGCGACCTTCCTCGACCGCGACGGCAAGGAGCAGTACCTGTGCATGGGATGTTACGGTATCGGCACCGGAAGGACAGTGGCCGCGGCCATCGAGCAGAACCACGACGAAAACGGCATCGTCTGGCCGGTCCCCATTGCGCCGTATCACGTTTATATCCTGCCCATCAACGCCAAGGACGGAGAGGTCATGGCTGCCGCGGAAAAAATTTATAATGAGATATGTTCGTTGAAGCTGGAGTGCATACTTGACGACCGGGACGAGCGGGCCGGCGTGAAGTTCAAAGACGCCGACCTTCTGGGCATCCCCTTGCGGATAGTCATCGGGGACAAGAACCTGAAGCAAGGCAACGTGGAAATCCAGCCCCGAAGCACCGGCGAAAAACGTCTCCTAAAGATAGAAAGCGTGCTGAACGAATGCGGGGCTTTCATGGAGCCGCTGTTGAAATGAGAGGGTTTTCCGGAACATTTGAAACAAGTGTTTACCAGGGTAAGCACTGACTTGACGACATGAACCGCCGCATATAACATAATTTACAATTCGGTGAGTCCCCGATTCGGCACTTGCGACTACAATTGCCCGGTTTATTTAGTTCCCGTTGCGAAACGGAGGTTTAATTTACTTTTGCGGCGCTGTCTTGGAGTGCGGCGGCTTGCTGCCGCTTTTCCGCCGGGAAGCTTGCTTCCCGGAGATGCGCTCCACAAAAGGCTCACAGTTTACGAGGCGCCTTTTCATAAGTCCCGCCAAACCGGAACTTATGAAAGCGAAAGCAAGCTTTCGCACTCCGAAAACGGAGTTTCGAAACAGGCACTATTTAGAGGGAGAAGTCAAGATGAGCGAAGACAAGGTTGCTTGCGCGGTTTGCAAGAAGGAGATACCCAGGTCGGTGGCCCTTACAGTGGAGGGTTCGGACTACATCCATTACTTCTGTTGTCATGACTGCTTGAACGAGTTTTTCCTGGAGCATCCCGATCTGAAGCCTTCGGAGTGAGGGAGCTTTCGGTCCGGGACACGAGCGGGGGAGCGGGCGTTGATCCTGATGATAGATAACTACGACTCGTTTACGTACAACCTTGTCCAGTACCTGGGCGAGTTGGGCGCAGAGGTCGAGGTATATCGTAACGACGCCCTAACCCTGGAGGAAATCGAGACCTTGGCGCCGGAGAAGATCGTCATCTCGCCGGGACCGTGCGATCCTCCCCGGGCGGGCATCTCAGTGGACGTTATCAAACGCTTTGCAGGCAAGCTGCCCATCCTGGGCGTATGCATCGGGCATCAGTCCATAGGTTACGCCCTGGGAGGCAAGATTATAATCGCCGACCGGCTCATGCACGGCAAGACCTCTTCAATAATCCACGACGGCAGGACGATCTTCAGCGGCATTCCGTCGGATTTTTCCGCCATCCGCTATCACTCCCTGCTGGTGGAACGCGAAAGTCTTCCCGGCTGCCTGGAGATATCCGCGTGGACGGAAGAAGGCGAGATCATGGGGCTTCGCCACAAAGAGTATAACCTGGAGGGCATCCAGTTCCATCCCGAGTCAATCCTTACCGAGCACGGCAAAAAACTGCTCGGCAACTTCCTCGCCGGCTGATCGCCTGTGTTGTTTCAAAACCGGCCTATTCCATTTTCATAATCCTGTAATTCCGAACCATGGCCATCTTCTGAGACATCCGGATCATGCGTTCTCCCTTTTTGTAGTCCGCGCTGAGGGCGTTATTCGGGCAGTTCTCCACGCACTGCCAGCACTTGATGCAGTCAACTCCGCGCACCGCCTTGTTGTTTTCTATGCGGATGTTGTCCTGCGGACAGAGGTCAACGCACGTGCCGCATCCCTGGCAGGCTTCCATGTCCTCTTTGATATCGGGCATGGAGTTAATCTTGGTGCTAAGCGGGAGCAGTCCGCTCACGAAGTTGAAGGTCTTGCGCCCGTTGTCGAGCCGGCTTACGGGCAGCGGCTCGGACTCCTTTTCAAGCCGGGTGACAAGCCCGCGCGCAAAGTCCGCAACCTCTTCGAGCATGGCCTGGTCCGGCTTGCCGGGCCCGAAGTTCTCCGCTCCTTGCAAGGTCGGAAAGTTATGCTCGGCAGGGACCTCGATGCCGCCCATGGAGGAATAGCCGGCGCCGGCAAGTATGCCTGCCAGCTTGCGGAGAACGTTGCCGCCGTAGACGTGGCCGTAGGTAGTAAAGACGAAAGAAGGACGCCCTTGTCCCTGGGGAAGCTTTGACATCCATCTTTTTACCGGTGAGGGGACCTCCATGTACATCACCGGAGTGCCCACTCCTATTAACGACGCTCCCTCCATCTGTTCGGGATCGTCGTCAGGAATAGAAAGCATGCGGACACTCCACCCCGCTTTCTCGAACTCCCGGTTTATGGTTTCGGCAACCTCTCTGGTGTTGCCGGTCTGCGAAAACACCGCTATACAACTTGTTTTTTCCATACTTCCTCCCCACAGCTTTATACATTACAACCGCCCGGAAAGTCGTGCCGCGATCATTACCTTCACTCCAGCCACTCTTCGGTGAAATGGAGGTGCTTAATGGACTCCCGCTTATAGGTGTAGGAAATATGGACGGAGCCGTTCTTTTGTTTGCAAAGCGAAGGGTAGGAGTACTCGCCGGGCGCGGTTTCCAGGTCTTTGACCACCTTCCAGCTTTTGCCGTTGTCGTCGGAGACCGCGAGCGAAAGCGGCGTGCGGCTGTGCTCCGAGTTGTTGAAGGCCAAAAGCAGCCTGCCGGAGTCGAGCTTTATCATGTCCGTGCCCGCGTTGGGGTTGGGAAGCGATGTCTGCTCCGGATCGCTCCAGGTAAGGCCGCCGTCTTTCGAGCGTGTCTCCCACACCCTTTTCTCCTTGAACCAACTGTCTCCGGTGCGCATGGTGGCATAGAGGTTTCCCGGCGACAGCTCGACCACCGATGCCTGGATATTGCCGGGGGTCGAACAGACCTCGGCCACGTGCGTCCATGTACTGCCGCGGTCCTTTGACTCCATGAACTCCGAGCACCACTTGTTCTCGCTGTAAAGCGGAAGCACTATCCTGCCGTCATCGAGCTTTACAGGATGGTTCCGGGTCATCCAGCCTCTTTTGTCCCGGAGTATCTTGACCTCCGACCAGGTGCGGCCGGAGTCTTCCGAGGTCCGGTACTTGACCTTGGCCCAGTTCCAGCCCAACCCGTGAATGGTCACGAAAAAGAGAATGCTCTTATCGCCGTCGGCGAACAGTACCGGGTTGCCCTCCGACTTGCCGGGGGTGTCAGCGATGACGCGCGGCTCGGACCATGTGCCGTCCACAAGACGGGAGGCATAGACAGCCACGTCGTCCGCGGCCTCGGAAGAGCCCGCGTACCAGGCGCACATGACGGTGCCGTCCGGCATCTGGTATATGTTCGAGCCGTGGTTGGAAGGCAGCCTGTCAGTGGGCTGAAAGATAAGTCCCGACATCTTAAGGCCGCCGTTGTCCTCCGCTTCCCGGTCTTGGCTCATGCCTGCCTCCGCCTGGAAAGGACCCGAAAAAAGCGACATCGCAAACACCAACAGGACAAGCGAAAAAGCGCGAAAGCAATGCACTGCCGACCCCTCTCTTGTAAGAAATCTCATCTATATCAGCCCCTCCTTCATTCCGTGTGGCGAGGCATATCACCTGGTTTGCAGCAAGGAGACTATCGCACCCGCCGAGGATATCTTATTTTACCAGATTAAAACGGCTTACTTCCACCCGAAGACGTGCTCGGAGTGTGCGGCATATTTGGTGGCTGTTGCGCTGGCCTGCTTTTTGGGGATTCTGATCTGAAAGTATCCAAGATCACCAGAAGGAAGACAGGGGCAAGAGCGAAGGCGGGATTGATAAAGAGAAGGATGGCATAGGTGGAAAAGCTTGAAGCGTGCGGGGAGTTCAGGGAGGGCAGCCCACGCGGTTTTGTTCTCGAAACTGCGTGGGTGGCGAAGCCACAGGCTGATTGTTCCCCAACCATGCCATCTCCGCGGCATAATAAGTTGAGATCTATCCTTTACAACGAACATTACCCCGGATGGAGGATAAGGGTTCAGTTGGGTAGTGTCTTGTCAAGATTAAAATGACGCATACCGTGTGAGCGAGGAAAGTCGCGACTTTCGTCGCTCGCACAAAAGGACTGCTTTTTGTAAGCGGCAAAAACAATTGTTAGCAAA
>CAYQTK010000193.1:0-8524 GCA_964420375.1 uncultured bacterium | reverse complement strand
TTGACAGAGCACCAGCAGAATCTTTTGATTTTTGCAAGCGCCGGCAAGGACGTGCCCCTTTAACCAAGGCTGTCATTCCTCTTGGAGGAGATGAAATACACTCATTGTAGAGAGCTTGCCTGATTGTTATTCACCCACAGATTCTGGTGAGGAGCCATATTTTTATCTTTTTTCTCCGATAGAAAACGGGGAAACTTCAAGGAAATTAATGTATGGTTTGGCGCCCCCATTCCTTCTTTGATAGAAACTTATTTGTGGTGTACACTATGTCGACAGTCTCGCCTATATTAACATACGCCACATTGGAGATCGGAAATTGTCAGTCCTCAAGCAGGTTCTTGAAAACTTTCTTAATTGGTTCAGGTCCGGATACGTCAGGTGGCTGATACTTGGCTTGATTGTGGGCGCTATCTCCGGTTTTGGAGCGGTCGGTTTTTTTTATATTCTCGAATTCGCCAAACACTTTACCTTCGATTTTCTTGCCGGCCATGAGATGCCCTCTCCGGTTGGCGAGCGACTTTTCGAGACCGATTTTGATACTTCCTTTAAAAGCTGGCTTTTCTTTTTGCTCCCGGTGGCGGGCGGTCTTTTGTCCGGGCTTATAGTCTTTACGTTTGCTCCGGAAGCCGAAGGACACGGCACAGACGCCATGATCGAGGCTTTCCATAAAAAAGCCGGCAAGGTCCGAACCCGTGTTCCCTTTGTCAAGTCCGCGGCCACCATCGCCACCCTTGCCACCGGCGGCAGCGCCGGCCGGGAGGGGCCGATCGCCCAGATCGGCGCGGGCATGGGTTCGTGGTTGGGAAGGATGCTCAAGCTTCCGGCCCGCGACCTGCGGATTCTGCTGCTGGCCGGCACTGGAGGAGGGCTGGGCGCAATCTTCCGTGCGCCCCTCGGTGGAGCGATAACCGCATGCGAGGTTATTTACAAAGAAGACCTGGAAACCGACGCCCTTATCCCCACGGTGATCTCCTCTATAACCGCCTACACCATCTTCTCGGCAATCTTCGGTTTCCATCCCATATTCGAAATACCGGAGCTCAAGTTTCATTCCCCCAGCCAACTTGTATTCTACATGTTGCTGGGACTGGTCTGCCTACCCATGGGCCTGTTTTATACTCGAACTTTCTATTTCTTTAGGAACGACGTGTTCGGTCGCATGCGCATCCCCCCCCATGTCAAGCCCATGCTTGGCGGACTTGGAGTAGGAATAATCGGCTTTTGGGTCCCCCAGATATACAGCGGGGGATGGGGACAGTTGCAGCTTGCACTTCTCGGAAAGATGACTCTGGAGGCCATGGCCTTGACCGTGATCTTCAAGATTCTGGCAACCTCTCTCACCATAGGTTCGGGGGGCTCCGGCGGAGTCTTCGGTCCCACCCTTTTCATCGGCGGCATGATAGGCGGCGTAGTGGGACACGTGTCCCATCTCTATTTCCCTGATATAGTGACCCAGCCCGATATCAGCGCCTTTGTGCTGGTGGGTATGGCCTCGTTCTTCGCAGGGGTCGCCCATGCTCCCCTCGGGGCATTGCTCATGGTAACGGAAATGACAGCAGGATATCATCTTATCGCCCCCCTGCTTTTGGTCTCTGCGGTAGCAATCATCTTTAACCGCGGTTACTCCATATATATGGCCCAGGTCAAAAACAAGTTCCATTCTCCGGCCCACATCGGCGAGTTCACCGTGAACGTATTGGAGGACATGTACGTCAACTCGGTCTACCGTCCCAAGAAGAAGATGCCGACCATACCGGCGAGCGCCCATCTCAGCCAGGTCCAGGACTACCTTGCCATGGAAGAGGAGGAGATCTTCCCGGTGATCAAACAGGACGGCACTATACTAGGTTTGCTCAGCCTGGACACCTCCAGGCCCATCCTGTTCGAAGAAGGTGTTGACCAGTTCCTCATAGCAGAAGACCTGGCCATACCCGCAGGGCACGTCCATCCCGGAGATAATCTCTACCAGGCACTGGTCGAGTTCCTCAAGTATCCCATCTCCGGCATCCTCGTCACTGATCCGGATGACGGAAACAAGGTCCTGGGAGTCCTTCATCACCGCGATCTCATCCGGGCTTACAACAACGAGATCGTGAAAAGAAAAGGCCCCTGAGGCCGAACATTACACTCCTCGCCGGTATCAGCAAAACATCCGTTCTCAAGCTTCTTATATTTCGCGGCTTAAGCCGCTCGCAAATATCCCGTTATTTTTTGCATAGCACTATAAGCCGGTCAATCTTCGCTTGACGAACGGGGTGCTTCGGGATAGATTAAAATAACTCATGGGCGCTTACGACGAGAGTATCCGGCAGCGGCTTACGCGGACGCGGGAAGCTGTGGACCGGTTTTTGACGGAAAGATCGGGAGAGCTTTCTTGTTTTGCAGAGTTGGTTGTCGATGTTTATCGTTCCGGCTGCAAGGTTCTTATCTTCGGTAACGGCGGCAGCGCAGGAGAGGCCCAGCACATAGCAGCGGAGCTTGTAAACCGGATGCTGGTTGACCGCCCTCCCCTGCCGGCCATCGCGCTTACCACTGATACGTCAGTGCTGACCAGTATCGGCAACGACTACTCGTTTGAGGAGGTTTTCTCCAAGCAGGTGGAGTCCTTGGGCCGACCCGGCGATCTTGCCTGGGGCCTGTCCACCAGCGGGACCAGCCCGAACGTGAACCTCGCCCTGGAAGCGGCCCGCCGGAAGGGCCTGAGGTGCGCGGCCATGGCCGGCAGGCCCGGCTCGCCGGTTGGAGAGCTTTGCGAGGTGTGCCTGTGGGTTGACGCGGAGACCACTCCCTTGATCCAGGAGGTCCACCTGGCCGCGGCCCACGTGGTCTGCGAGCTGGTGGAAAAAGAGCTTTTCCCGGAGGCCTGAAGTGGACGACCGCTACAAACCCCTGGACCCTTCCGGCATCAAGACAACTTCCATAAAGGACCGGCCGGCCAAGGTGGACAAATCGGGGTTTGCCGGACCCTGCCGGCCGGGCATGAGCTTGAAAGAATGGTCCGATTCCCTGCCCCGGATACTTGCCGCACAAGACATCCGGGAGGTGGCCCGTGCAGTGGCAAAAGCCCGGCAGGAGGACAATCCCTTCTTGCTGGCCATGGGCGCCCATGTAATCAAAGTGGGTCTCTCTCCGCTAATCATCGACATGATGGAAAAGAAGACCATAACCGGGCTTTGCCTGAACGGCGCGTGCCTGGTGCATGACTTCGAGATCGCTGCCTGCGGCAACACCTCGGAGGACGTGGCTTCTTCCCTTGACGACGGCAGCTTCGGCATGACGCAGGAGACCGCCGAGTTCTTAAACGGTGCTTCAAAAAGGTGTTTGTCAGAGGACATCGGTCTGGGACGCGCCGTGGGGGAGGCCCTTCAGGGCTCCGCTCTTCCTTTTAAGGACCTTTCGATACTCGCCGCTGCTTGCCGGCTTGGTTTGCCGGTTACGGTACACGTTGCCGTGGGCACCGACATCATCCACATGCACCCTTGTGCGGACGGCGCAGCCATCGGCAAAGGCTCGCACCGCGACTTTTTGGTACTTGCATCGCTTGTGTCCGGGCTTTCCGGAGGCGTTTTACTGAACCTGGGGTCTGCGGTTATCCTTCCCGAGGTTTTTCTGAAAGCCTTGGGCCTGGCCCGGAACCTCACTGAGGGAGCCCGGTCCTTTACTACAGTGAACATGGACTTTATTCAGCATTACCGGCCCGGTGTTAACGTGGTGGAAAGACCGGTGCGGACTGGCGGCAGGGGATATAAGCTCACCGGTCATCACGAGATCATGTTTCCGCTCCTTGCCGCCCTGATCGGGGAGGAACAGAACAAGCTTCGCTGACAGAGGAGGGTAGGCCCGTGGCAAAGATACTTGTGGTGGATGACAACGATACTTTTCTGGAACTCATGAAAGACGTTCTGTCGGAGCACGGTTACGAGGTTGTAACCGCCAAAGAGGGCAGCGAGGCCCTTTCCAAGGTTCGTGAAGATAAGTTCGACGCCATTCTTCTCGATCTTCTCCTGCCCCGTATGACCGGGTTTGACGTGATTAAAGAGCTGCGGGGGATGGAGGAGACACAGGATGTCCCCATCCTGGCGGTCTCCGGTGTTTTCCGGCAGGACGCGCAAATCCAATACCTCCGCGAGGTGGGGGCCACCGGTTTCATAAGCAAGGACCAGACGCCCCAAGAGATCGCGGCCCGGCTTAACCGGCTGTTCGCGCAGCTTTCCGCGGACGAATCGGAGCCGTCGGATGCCAAGGCCAACCTGCCGGGCCTGCGCATGCCCGCTTCGGACAAGGCAGTGGAGTATGCCTCTATGCCTTTGTTCAAAGACCTTACGGAAGATCAGATTAAAAAAATCGTCTCTGTAAGTAAAAGGATAAAGTTTGCGCCGGGCCGGATAATCATCAAGGAAGGCGACCGGGGCGACAAATTTTACGGTATTATCTCGGGCACTGTGAGCGTTGAGAAAGGGTCGGAGCAGGCGGTGCTGGCGCGACTGGGAGCAGGAGAGGAGTTCGGCGAGCTGGCCCTGGTGGACCGCGAGGTGCGTGTAGCCACTTGCCGGGCCGAGACCGAGGTCGAGGCTTTGGAGATAGAAAGGCGCGAGTTTGAAGACGCCATTCGGCAGGACCCCGATCTCGAGCGGAAGGTGCTCCGGTCGCTGCTCGCCATACTCGCCAAGAGACTAAGGGAAACCGACACCAGCCTTACCTTTTCCCGGACGCTCCTGGACAAGTCCCTGGAAACCTGATTGCAGAGGATTGGGGGATGAGCGGAAAACTTTTTTTCTCTGAAGACCTCATCAACTCCTGGTGTGACGGAGAAAAAGTAAATATGGACAATAACGTCTTGTCCATTCAAGGCTCGGAGGGGGCCAGACAATACCACCTGACCCCCGCGTGCCGCTTTCTACGGGTCTCTGGCGGAGGAGAAGACCCCCATGATGTCACCGGCACTGTATTGACCCGCGGAGAGCTTGAGCGAAAAGGAGCAGACCTCTATCTGGGCTCGTGCATCATCGGAGAGACAGCCTATGACGTGGAACAAGGCTATATCGCGGAAAAAGCGGAAGACGAAAAAAGCCTGGACCAGATGCTCTCCGACTACCTGGCCAAGACCCTGATTTAAGCATTATCCTGTTATTCATCCTGCTTTTTTACAATGTTATCCATCCGGAAGTAAAGCTCTTCTATTCGGGGATAGAGGTCTACGAAGATATTGTAAAGGTCTCGGTAGAACTCGTGGTTTTGCGGGTCGGGCCGGACGGTCTCTTTTTCCGGTATGAGCTCTTTTATTTGGGTGATAGACTTGATCTTTCCGGTAGCCAGCATGGCGAACAACGCCGCTCCCATGGCTGATCCTTCCTGGGTTTCCGGAATTAACACGGGATACCCCAGCACATCCGCCAGGATGCGGACCCATAAAGGCGAACGCAAGAATCCGCCTGAAGCGCGCAATTCAAAGATATCCTCGCCGGAGGTCTCGAGAACTCTGAGGACGTTTGCCATAGCAAAGCACGTCCCTTCAAGTGCGGCCCGGGCGATATTGGACCGGGTATGTTGCGTGTTCAGTCCGAAAATCACTCCCTTTGCCGCGGGGTTCCAGTATGGCGTCCTTTCTCCCATGAGATAGGGAAGCATGACGAGCCCGCCTGCTCCGGGCGGAGTGGAGGCCGCCTCCCTGGTAAGAATGTCGTAAGTCTCGATACCGTGCTCCGTGCTTATGTTGACCACGTCAGGATACAATGCGTCCCTGACCCATCGAAAGACAATCCCGCCGCTGTTTATCGCTCCTCCAACGTACCAGGTGTCCGCGCCGAGGTAGTAGCACCACGTCCGCTCCTCCGGGTCGAGGACCGGCCGGTTGCTTATAAGGCGCATGGCCCCGCTGGTGCCGATGGTAACCGCGGCCTGTCCGGAGGCTACTGCGCCTGAACCGACGTTTGCCAGGCCGCCGTCGCCAGCTCCGGGAACAACCACAATGTCCGGGGGAAGACCGATCTCCTCCGCGACTTCCAAAGATATGCCCTCCATAACCTGAAGGGGCGATACCAGGGAAGGCATCCGTTCCGCATCAATCCCCGAAATCGACAGTGTCTGTTTGTCCCACTCTCTTTCATGAGTGTTATAGATCCCCAGCGAACTGGCCATGGCCCGGTCCATCACCAGCCTGCCGGTGAGACGTTTTATAAAAAGTTCTTTCAGGGAGCAGAAAAATGATGCTTTGGAAAAGACTCGGGGGTTTTCTTTCCGGAGCCTCCGGAGCTTGGCCGGGTAATAAAGCGCCTGTACCGGGCAGCCGGTGCGCTGATATATGCTCTTTGCGTCTTCGGTGTCCCTGAGCTCCTGCACGTATGGTTCTGCCCGGCCGTCAGCCCAGGTTATCTGGCTTGCCAGAGGGCGCCCGTTTTTGTCCAGGGGCAAAAGCCCGTGCATGGCCGCGGAAAAGGACATGGCTTCCAGGGATTGCGGGCCTGTTTGAGAGACCGCTTTTTTAATGCATTCCTTTACCGCATTCCATACCTCTTGGGGGTCCTGCTCATGGGCTCCCGGCCCGGAATTTTTAAGGGACACCTCAACCTCGGCACGGGCCTGCACCTGCGCGCTTTCATCAACCACCAGCGCCTTTACAGACGTCGTGCCTATGTCAACTCCCAGATAGTTCACGGCTACTTATCAACATATCACATGAAAGGCCGTTGCCCAAGTTGTCCGGTTTCCGTAATATACGTGATATAAAGGCTGGATCATACCTCAATCTGAGAATCAACAGGAAATTTTTACTCTTTTTTTACGTCTATTAGATTTGATGAACAAGGCTGGACAACCTTTAACAACAGGCCGGTCAATCTTCAGCTAAAATATTATAAAGCTGGACGCAAATATGAAAAGTTGCTAATATTATTGCAAGATTATGCATATTTTATTTTTATCGTCACGGAGTTACAGGGCATTTAAATAGGAGACACGGCCACTCATAGGGACTTCAGCCATGTGAAAGATATCGGGTAAAAGGAGATCAGCATGAAAAGGTTTGGCTTACGGGTACTGGCGGGGTTTTCGGTTTTGCTTTTCGCCGCTTTGGCCGCCGCGGACGAGACGGCGACCTTCAGTTCGGTTCACCGCTGTCCCCGTTGCGAGGAGGGGCTGAGTCCCTGTCACGTCCCCGGCTCTCTGATTAACGGCCGGGACCACATCAACGACGGAGAGGAGCCCAACCAGCCGAACACCATCCGGAACAGTCACTGCCCGGACGGTACAACAGGCACGTACCACAATTACGAGTCCCTGGACGGCTTCACCGTCACCGACCTTGACGGCGAGTACCTCTATCCCGGCGACCAGGTGCGGGTGGACGCAACAGTCTACTGCTACACTGACAGCGGGGCCAACAAGCTCTTTATTTTCACCTCCCCCTCTGCAAACTCGGTGCAGTGGACTTACCAGGGACAGGCAACTTGTACTGCTACCGGCGTGCAAAACCTGAGCGTGACCTTTGCCCTCGGGAACACCGCGGGCGACCAGGTTATACGTGCGGCGTTTCTCTACAACGGTTCTACCACGGAGTCGTGTCAGTCGGGAAGCTACAACGACCGCGACGACGTGGTGATCTCAGTAGGCAAGCCCGACCGTGACCGCGACAGCCTTATCGATAGCCACGAGACAGCCCTGGGCACCGACGATCTCGACCCCGACTCCGACGGCGACGGAATACCCGATGGGTGGGAACACAATAACGGCACCGACCCCTTGAGTGCAGACGCAACCTCCGACCCCGACGGGGACGGACTCATCAACTTTTCCGAGTACCTAGCCGGAAGCGATCCCGGCGCCCAGGACTCGGACAGCGGCGGAGTGAACGACAAGGAAGAGCTTGCCGGAGGTTTCGTTCCTGTTGAAGACCTGGACGATTACTCGGAGTCGGTGTTAGAACTAGGCGACACCACCAACAGTTGGACGGGCGCCAGTCGCTGCAGGGGAAACGTTTTCAGTGTAACCCAGGCGACCCGGCTGAAGAGCTTTTCGAATTTTATAACGCCTCTTTCCGGTACGACCGTATTTTTCGAGGTCTATGAAGGCGACTCCTTGGACGGCGAATATAAGAAGATATTCGAGCGGAGCGTTGACCTTGCCGCCGGGGCCTCGACGGGGTGGTACGAGTCCGGTCCCGTCGACGCCGTGTTCACGCCGGGCAAGTATTACTCTGTCCTGGCTTGCTGGAACAATGCCGACTATTACGGCGGAGATTATCCTTCCAATCCTCCCTTGGACGTTTTCTTCGGGAAGGTCCGCAGCTCGAACATGAACCTCAATCAAATGCCTCCTCCGCTGACTTATAATATCTCCAACTCGACTTCCTACTTCTACACCCAGAGATTCGAGTTTTGCGAAGAAGGCTGTTTTCCGGCCAGGGCCGCCATCTTCCGCGACAGCGTGGGCTGGATAAACCGGGAGGACCAGGTACTCACCGACCATGGCGTTCCCTTTGATGTTTATGACAGCAGCTATTTGGGAGCGGTGGACCTTGCGGAGTACG
>CAYQTK010000192.1:0-8580 GCA_964420375.1 uncultured bacterium | reverse complement strand
CTTATTGCTCCGCGATTAAAGAAGTTTTCGGGACGGGTGTCTAAAAAATGGGGGATGTTCTTTTTTTCTTCGCTTCAAAGACAAACACTTTTCTCGCGAGCGGAGGAAGTCGCGACCAAAGTCGCCTGCACAGTATGTGTCATCTTAAGCTTGACTACATATTAGGCCCATTGAAACATTGATACTTACAGAGGGGATTTCCGGAGTACCCCTGAGTCGTGGTAACATGATCATGTTGCGAGCATGAGATATGTCACAAAGGGGGAGGCATTGATGCAGAAGTACAAGGTCATCTTAATGAACTTCAGAACAGTGTCGGAGCCGGCCAGTCGGGAGTTCCTGGAGAAGTTTTCCAAGGCATATCAATTAACACTCGAAGCCGCCCGCGAGCATATCGAAGCTCGTAATGGAGAGCTTTACGTCTTCGACGATTACAAGGAGGCGGAGGAGGCCCGGCTTTTCCTGGAGAGCCTGGGCGGTGTTGCCGAGCTGGTGCCGGTTGCTTCCGGGGAGGAGGGTGAGCTTCAGCAGAAACCATATCCGGCCGGTGCGAAGCCCCCCTGGACTCCACCGGATGTTACGCCAAAGAAGGGCCTGGGAGCCTCCGGCGTATTGCTGCTCATCCTGATCATCCTGTTGAACCTGTTGTCGCTCATCTCCATGTTCTTTCAGGTGCACTATTCGCATCCCGCTTATTTCAGTGCGGTGACCATGCACTGGCTTTTGCTTGTCTTCTCGAACGCACTCGGGTTTGCGTGGTTTCGCGCGGAAAGAGACATAAGGTTCGGACTGGCCGGCTTTGCAGGTTTTATCCTGATCAACTCGTTTGTCCATTTGCGATGTATGTTCGAGCTGTTTAATAAGCTGGCCGAGGTTATCGGAATCTCTTTCAATGTCTACAGAAACGTCTACTTTATGCCGAGTTCTTTACTCGGCCTGGCCGGTTCTTTCCTGATCATACTCGGTTTCTGGGAATACGGGAAAAGCAGAGGGGCAGGCTTTCAAAGCCGCGAAGGTTTCCGGAACGCCTTAATTTCTTATGCCATCGGATTGGGAGTAATTTACGTCTCCACTGTTGTGCGGTTTTATCTTGATATTAATTTCCTGTGGTTCCTGCCGTTTCTTTATTATGTTGTTTTTTGCGCTGCTTTGTTCATCCACTTGCCGGGCTTGGGCATGAGGATCATGGGAATCTCGGGCTTATTGATTATGGGAGTTCCCGTTTTCCTGTGGAGGATTCAGGCACTCTTTGATTTTAATATGTCCGGCGGCAGCAAGCTTTTTTTTGCGGCGGGCGCGATTCTGCTCATAATCGTTTTCGGCCTTGCCAGGCGGGAGAGCTTGAAAGCCTCTGATATTGCTTCCGCCCCGGGATACAAGGGCACGAGCATGGTTGCCTATGTTGTCTTAACCGCATCAAGTCTCGTCTTGATTTTTCTGGCCGGTGCGGGTGCGGCTGTTCTGGGCATTCTGGAGTTAGGTAAGCCGGAAATTTCCAAATATATTTTGCTCGCGATCTGTCCCTATCACGCGCTCGCCGTGATTTCCCTCTTGTTGGGCCTGATCATGGGAGTCATCGCCATAAAGCGCGGCCTGCCCTGGATGCTGGGCACGGCAGGTCTGCTGGCACTGGCCGGCGGGGCCCTGCATGTACCCTTTCTGGGAGTGCCCGCCGTTATAGCGGGTATTCTGGCCATTTCGGGTTCGGGCCGCACGGCTTGAATCATCCTGTTTATGTACCGCCTTTGAATAATAAAGAAACTCCCCGGCTTTTGCGGCTTCGAGCCGTGGCGTGATATTATTCCTTGCACAGACGGCAATGATAAGTATCCTTTCATTTGCGGGCTGCCGGGGTTGTATCCGCGGGGAAAATATGGGACTATGTTCCCAGTCCTTTATTGCAGCCTGCAGTACCGAGTTTGAAGAATATCCGTCATGCAACATTACTCCGTTATCATTGTAGGAGCCGGACCGGCGGGCTCCACCTGTGCCTATCACCTGGCGCAAGAGAACGTCAAGGTGCTGCTCTTGGACAAGGCGCGGATGCCCAGGCTAAAGGCCTGCGGCGGAGGTTTCCCCCAAAAGACCGTTGACCTCTACGACTTCGACCTCAGCGGCGTGCTTGAAGTAATGGTCAAAAAGACGACCATCGACGTCCAGACAAATAGAACAATATACCTCCAGCGTCCCCAGGGAATGGGATACATGGTGATGCGGGACAAGTTCGATTCCCTGATCGTGGAAAAAGCCATTGCTGCGGGAGCGGTCTTCCGGCAGGAAGAGAAATGTCTTTCCATAGAGCCCGAAAAAAACCGCTGGATCGTGCGGACGGACAAGGACGCGTATAGTGCGGATTTCGTGGTAGGCGCGGACGGCGCCCCTTCAAAGGTGGCCCGCCTTCTCGGGCTGATGGAAAAGTTCGACCGTTACGGGGTGGCCATAGCAGCGGAGCTTCGCGTGCCGGACGAGCATCTTGCCCGGCAGGGACCGTGCGTGCATTTCGATTTCCAGCGCGTGAAAAAGGGATATGCCTGGATTTTTCCCAAGTCGGAGAACCTCTCCGTCGGCGTTTTTACCACCCTGGGCAAGGCAAGGAGTCTGCGCTCCCGGCTGGACGAGTTCATCCAACAGAATGAAAACCTGAAAAACTACAAAGAGATGTTTTTCAGCCGGGCGGGCCTGATCCCCCGCGGCGGAGTTTACCACCGCCTGGCCACTGAAGGCGCGTTACTTATCGGCGACGCTGCCGCCATGTGCGATCCCTTTTTCGGAGAGGGCATATATTACGCAGCCAAGAGCGGGATCATGGCATGCAAGGCCATTCTCCAGTCCATGAAAGAGAAACACCGCGGACTTGATCATTATGACCGGGATTGCCGGCGCCTCCTGACTCGCGATTTCTGGTGGGCAAGGTTCTTTAACTTCACCTGCTACCGCTTTCCGAGTATTGTTCATCCCATTATTCACCGCCGTCCCTATCTTCAAAACCTGGTGCTCGACGTAAACAAGGGCGACGTCTCCTGGAAGTCCGGTGTGCTGAAGATGGCATTTTTCTCCCCCTACTGGGCGTTCAAGTCCGACAGAGGTCAATCTCAATATTCCTGGTAAATACCGGTTTATAAAAGATGGACATAGCTGTCATAGGCGCTGGTATAGCGGGATGTCACCTGGGCTACAGGCTGGCTGCGGCGGGAATGGACGTTACGCTTTTCGATCCGCGCGCGCCGTGGGAGAAGCCGTGCGGGGGCGGGCTGACCGCCAAGGTGTGGAAGGATTTTCCGGAAGTACTCGAGCAGGGAGTGCCGACCCGCAGGGTTGATGAAATCGTGGTGGTCTCGCCGAGCGGGCGGCGGGCAGAACTTGACATCGACGGTCGCATCCGCACGGTTTCGCGTTACGAGTTGGGAAAAGCCCTGCTCGAGCGGTCTTTGCAGGCGGGGGCAAGGCTGGTGCAGGAGCGGGTGGAAAAGGTCCGCCATTGCCGACCCGGCTGGACCACCCATACCGGGAAAGGCGAAAGCAAAGCTGATTACCTCGTCGGAGCGGACGGTGCAGCGAGCATAGTCCGCAAAAGCGTGGCCCGACGCTTCCCCCGGCAGGAGCTTATGTTAACCTATGGCCGGCTGATCTCCGGCGAGCCCCGTACCCCGGCCGTCATCAGGTTTATTCCCGACTACCAGGGATATGCTTGGCTCTTTCCCCGGCCCGAGGGCTACTCAGCCGGCATCTTCGCACCCGCTTTGCTGGCGCGGCGAGACCCGCTGCTCCGAGTACTCGATGAGTTTTTAAACGCCGAGTTCGAGATCGCCGAAGCGGATGCGCCTCCAGGCGGCAGGCCTTTCGCTGCGCTGCTGCCCGCTATGTACCAGGAGAGCTTCATGGGCTCCGAAGTGGCAGGCACGGACTGGGCCCTCGTGGGAGATGCCTCCGGAGCAGCCGACCCCATCAGCGGAGAAGGCATCTACTGGGCGCTCAAAAGCGCGGACCTGCTCGCGGACTCCCTTATCAACAGCCGCGGGCGGGACTATGCCGAACGCTGGATGGAGATGGCAACCCCCGACATTGCCAGGGCGGCACACATGCGCTTTACAATCTATGTACCCAGGTATCTCCGACTCCTTGCTCTACTGCTTAACTACAGCCCCCTCTCTTGCGACATCGCCAGGGAGATGATCGACGGGACCCAGGACTATGCAAGCCTGAAACCCAGGATAGCGCGGGCCCTGCCCCGCGTGGCAGGCGAGGTCCTGCTGAACCGACTCCGCAAGTCTTCCCAGCATAAAAATGACCAATAAGTTCTCGCCTTTTTAAAAAATCATTGACAAATCCATGCCGATCTGATTTAATCCTGCCATACAAACCGGTAATTCCGCGCGATATAGAGGTGTGTCCCGCAGAGCAGGCGGAGAAAGCCGGGGTGCATATACCGGTTGGTGCTCTTGTTTACAAGACGGAGGGATTCCAGCAGAGGGATTTCATAAAAACAAGAGAGGTCATAAAAGCCGATGAAGACGGAAAGGATTCTTCTGGGGATTGCACTGATTGGGGTTATAGCCACGGTTACGGGTCCTCCGCACCACCTTGCACTGGCCCAGGGAAAAAAGGCACAAGAGTCAGCGGAGGTGGACTCGCTCCACCGCGAGTACGATTACATCGAGGTCGGCGGCGAACTCATAAGCCGCTTCGAGGGGACGCCCATTAAACGGCTTGCCTCGCTCGCCCTGCACGATGGAAAGGTTAAGCCCGTACCTTTCCAGATAGACGAACGCGACCCGGAGGGCAGCTACGTTATGACCGGAGGGAAGACAGCGGGCTGTGACGCGGACCACGGCAGACTGGACGGAAACGACGAGCTGGTGTTCTTAGTCTCCGATGCGGGCGACCGCCTTCCTCAGGACGCGGAACCCGGCTGTGACGACCGGATCGAGATCGAGGTCACTGATCCCCGCTATCCCGACCGTCACGCCTGGGTTTACCTTGCCAGGTATAAAAAGGATGCCCCCCGCTCAGAGGTCGATTACATCAAGTACGATCCCGAGAACGACCGGGTGATAACAGAGTGCTGCATCATAGGTTACAAGAAGCCTTCCGGGTTCATGTTCTACAACGACCTCATCTACAAGGAGGAAGCCGGCGGCAACGGCAAGGACATGATGGACCGGATCAAGTTCCGTTTCAAGATAGATTTCCTGGGCGGCAAGGTGACCCTGGAGCGCAACGAGGAGATGATCTCTTCAGAGGTCCAGGGATGGATTGACGGTCCTGTTCGGGTCATCCGGTCCACCTTGAACGAGGTGAAGCTCTTTGACAGGTTTCCCAGCATGAGGTTCGACAGCATCAGCGAGTATTACCCCCATTTTATGAGCTTGTCCGTGCTCGTCCGCTTTCCCTTTGACGTGGACATTGCGTGCAAGATTCTGGGCATCCGCTCCATTGGCGCGGACGTGATGGGAGACTTCACCGATATCATGATCGGCAGCCTTGCCTATACCAACCTGGACGAAAGCGGGTTTACCTATACCGGGCATACCCCTGATAAGGTCCTGGAAAAGGTCCCCAAAAAGGGAATTGTATGGGGGTTCGCAACCAAGGAAGGAGTGGGAACATGGTTTCCCAGGGTGGTCTTTCCAGACCCATTGTACCAGTACAACCTATACTACATTACCGATGATCTAAGCATGAAAAACCCGCCGGAGGACGAGCCCGGAGAGATAGCCAACGGGGTTGTACTGGACCTGATGAGATACCCGGACGAGTTCCAGGACTGGCTGGGAACACAGACCTTCGAGCTCCGGCTCGACACCTACCTGGCGCCGCCCGGCTTGAACGTCGAGGACTCGAAAAAATGGCTGGATATCCTCGATTATCCGCTTTTTGTCGACGTCCACCGCGGCAAGACAAAAGACCGGGGATCGAAAAACAAAAAAGCAAGAGAACCCCCTTGGGAAAGCGATGTGGACGGCGTCATTACCGATACCCGGGGCAGAAAGACCTGCCTTAAGGGAATGGCCTATTTTATCGGCTCGATCGAGGCATCGCCGCTAGACAGCTTCATGGGGGAAAGGATAGCTGACAACACCACGCACGTCATACCCATCACCGACATCCGCTCCATTGAGAACCATTACCTGGATTTCGAGCCGACGACCAAAACCAGAAACCCGCTCTTCTCGAAAGTGACCCTTAAAAACGGCAAAACTCTCGACCTGTTCTCCTGCAAAATATGCGGCTGGGCGGGAGTCGGCCGCCAGGGAGTGGTCATCTACTTGAGCAACGCCCAAGTAAAAAGAATCGATTTCAAAGAATGCGAGTTGTAAGTTATACGTTCGCGGACGAATAGACGGGCCGCCCTTGTGTGGTTAATTTGGCTCTTCCGGTTTAATGGTACCTGCAATGCAAATATGCCCTTCAAAGCAAAAAGTTTTTTTCATCGTATGGTTAGCTGATGTCGCAATGATGAATTTATCGCCTCCGGGCTTCCAGCCTGCCTGTGCCGGACACGCAGACAAACGGGGAAAGGGAAAAGCCCGGGACAGGTCCGGCCCTCCCCGCTGTATAGCCACCAGCCTGGCGCTCTGTCAAGCGTTTTTCGTCGCTTACAAGACCGATCTTCTTCGTGCGAGCGACTTTAGTCGCGACTTCCGCTGATACGTGCGAGCAACTTTCAGTCGCGACTTAATTCACTCGCACGCAGCTTATGGACTTTAATGTGCTCCGCCCCTAAACCTCGAACCATATCTTTCCCATCTTGAAGCCGATGCCGGCCTTGCCCTTCTTCTTCTCATTGATCCTTTCTTTTATGCCGCCGGTAAAGGACTCGAACTCGGAGAGGGCGCGTTCGCGGTCAGTGACGGCTGTCGACGCTATCTTGCCGGAGATGAGCGCGCCGGTTATGCCGAAACCCAGGTTGGGCTCGACAAAACCCGCCAGGGTTCCCGCGAGTATGAAGCGGCGGTGAAAGAGCTCCGGCCCCTCTTTGGGCGTGGCCCCGGAAAACCTGCGCCACTCGGATATCTTCTGGCCCTCGTACTTCTCCATCATGCCGGCAAAGTAATTGAGGTTGTCCGCGGGAAGCTCGCCCCTGGAAAAGAGCAGTACATACCAGATGCCGTTCAATGCGCTGGTATAGCCGTACTCCTTTCCCAGGCCGCCGAAGTAAATGGAAGCATGGGCCTTTCCCGGAGGGTAGTCGCAGAAGGCGTGGTATCCCTTGTACTTGGAGAAGGGCTTGTCGAGAAGCGAGTACACGGAGGGCGTCAGCCCCGAGGCCAGGATGGTATTATCGGGTGCTTTTTCCAGGTCTTCTTTCCCGAAGCTCCGGCCGAACTCAAAGCTGACACCTTCATCCAGTGCAATGGTGTAAAGAAAATAATCCAGCGAGCTCTCCCTGCTGCCGCGCTCGCATACCCACAGACCCTCAGGCACGCGGCTTAGGTTGAGCTTGTTCTCGTTCATGTACACGTCGCACTTGTCAGACACGTCCTCGAAACAGGGAGAGCAGTCGATGCCGATATACTCCCATGTTTCCGGTCCCTTCAAGGGAGTTGCGTGGGCAGAAGGATGCCAGGCAGGGTTGCCGCCGATGCGGGCCTCCTTTTCTACCACCGTAACTGAAAACCCCTCCCGAGCAAGGTTGATGGAAGCTACCAGCCCGGCAGGACCGGCTCCAACGATCAGCACTTTGCGCTCATCTTTCATGTCTCCCCCCATGATGATATTAACAGCACAATTTTATTACACCGGTATGAGCATATCAACAACAGAGTTATCTTGATCCTGCTCCTTGCCGAGATGCGGCTTGAGGGATAACACACATAAGTTTTCCGGAATAATAAAGGATAAACTGTCCGACTCCGACAAGTTCTCGTTCGAAGATTGGACTTATAAGAGCCTGGATATTCAGGGGAGTTGACTTCTGGAGCCGGCGGTCGGATTCGAACCGACGACCTGCTGATTACGAATCACTTTTAAATATATTTGTATCTGCATTGCAAACAGGGATTTATGTTCTTTTTCATGAAGTTGGCTTTATTTTAAATGTCTTCGAATAACTGTTTATAACCCCTAAAAACTGCCTTTTGCGGTAGCAAGTGGTAGCAGAAATGGTAGCAGAAAACCCTCTGAAGATAACCATCGGAATGCATTTTTCTGTCGTTTTCTATGAGCTTCAGTAAGCTCTGCTGAAAGCCCATTGGAGACCATGCTCTGCCTCGGCTCTTCCTGCTTCCAGGCCGGCACTCCGTAGTCAATAACCCCAGAAACCACCAATCCAGGAGGTGAAAAAATGATCAAGGTAAACAAACAGGCGAAGTGCGTCCTGGCGAAGCTCACAGAGGGCTTGAATGAGCCGGGCGACCATAACGAGTTCGACAACTCGCCGGGCGCTTTTATGAGTGTTCACGTGGAGAACATCGGAGCTTGCGAGATGGGCAAGCTCTTCAGCATCGCCCACTACTACGAGCAGAACGGCGATCTCATGCGGGACCCGGAGATGGTGTTCATAAAAGCGAAGGACGATGAGTTCTACCCTGTTGACTTCCAGCAGGACAACATGGGCATGTACCAGCGGGCGGTAGAGAT
>CAYQTK010000191.1:0-8600 GCA_964420375.1 uncultured bacterium | reverse complement strand
AACACGGCAAAAAAGAAGAGTCAAATCCGGAACCCCCTTCTATGTCGCAGGCCCTAGCGGCTTTTGTTCCTTGCATCATCTTATCATAGGTGATAAAATGTATAACGAAGTTAATGAATGACGGTTCATTCAGAAAGCTGGGGAGTTTACTCTAATAATCAAGCAGGTGGGGGCGAGGGGCCGAAAAACCGGGAATTTTTGAAATACAGGCACGAAAATTTCTGAGCTTGTCTTACAAATAATAAAGGGAATAACCTCGCCCCGGCTTGCTCGAACGACCGGGGCAGGCGGAAGTTAAGTATCGGTCCGGTTTTCCGGACAAACCAGAGTAATTCAAATCAAGGAGGAAGATATGGGTAAGAAAGTAGTGGACGATCGGGATGTCCGGTTTATCATCTGGGAGCAGCTCGGTCTGGAGGAGTATTTGGACAACCCCTTATTCAAAGGCTTCGGCAAAGACGAGTTCGACATGATCTTCGAGGAGGCCGGCAAGTTCGCGGAGGAGCAGGTTTACGAGGCCAACTTCAAAGGCGACGAGGAAAGCGTACATATTGTTGACGGCCAGGTCAAAGCTCCGCCTTCCTACAAGCCCCCGTATGACACCATGTGCGAAGGGGGCTGGACCGGCCTGGCTTCCCCCGAGGAGTATGGCGGCCAGGGTCTTCCGGAGATCATCGGCATTGCCGTGACCGAAAAGATCATGTCCGCTTCCATCGCCTTTTCCATGTTTCCCGGACTTACCCGGGCGGCCTGCCACCTCATGGAAGAGTCCTGCACTGAAGAGCAGAATCAAAAATACATGCCCAAGATGGTCGAGGGAAAGTGGCAGGGAACCATGTGCCTTACCGAGCCCTCTGCAGGCAGCGCGGTCGGAGACCTGAAGAGCACTGCCAAGAAACGCGACGACGGCCTTTGGGAGATAAACGGGAGCAAGATATTCATAAGCTGCGGCGACCACGACTTGTGCGAGAACATGATCCACCTGGTGCTGGCCCGGGCCGAGGGTTCGCCTCCGGGCATCAAGGGCATCAGCCTGTTCATCGTGCCCAAGTACTGGGTCAACGACGACGGGTCGCTTGGAGATTACAATAACGTCAAGTGTCCCAAAGCCGAGGAAAAGATGGGCATTCACGGGTCCCCCACCTGCGAGCTGCTTTTCGGTGACGAGGGCCCCTGTGTAGGCGAGCTGGTAGGCGAGCTCAACCAGGGCATCAAGTACATGTTCATCATGATGAACGAGGCCCGCATCGGCACCGGCATGCAGGGGCTGGCCGCTGCTTCCGCTGCGTATCTCCATTCCCTTCAGTACGCCAATGAAAGGGTACAGGGAACGGACATCGACCAGATGAAGGACGTGAACGCTCCCCGGGTCGAGATCATCAAGCATCCTGACGTAAAGCGGATGCTCCTTCACCAGAAGTCGCTGGTGGAGGGAATGCGGGCCCTGCTCTACAAGGGAGTCATGTTCAGCACCCTGTCCAGCCTCGCCGAGTCGGACGAAGACAAGGAGAAATACGAAGACAGGCTGGCCATTCTCACCCCCGTGATCAAGGCTTACTGCTCGGATATGGGGTTCCTTTCCACCAGGGAGGCCATCCAGGTCTTCGGAGGATACGGCTACACTGCCGAGTACCACGTGGAGCAGTACATGAGAGACTCCAAGATAGCTTCCATCTATGAGGGGACCAACGCCATCCAGGCCCTCGACCTGGTGGGCAGGAAAGTCCTCAACCTGAAAAAACAGATGAAGCCCTATAACGACCTCATGGCAGAGCTGCGCGAGTTCGTGGAAGCCAATAAAGGACATGAAAAGTACGGCCACGTCTTCGAGAAGGTCGGCACCGCGGTGGAGACAATTGACGAGGTCACCAAGCTCTTTGCAGGCAAGGGAATGGGCGGAGACACCAAGTTTCCCGTCAAGTATGCGACCCCCTACATGGAGGCTTTCGGGCACATGCTTACCGGATGGTGCCTTGCCGAGCAGCTTATCATCGCGGACAAGAAGTTCGATGAAATCTGCGAAGAAAAGGGAGCAAAAGACGACGAAGCACAGGCCAAGATAATCGAGGAAAACGATGAGGCGGCCTTCTACAAGGGCAAAATCTACTCGGCGACATTCTTCGCCGATTTCTTCCTGCCCCACGTCGAGGCCATCGCCAAGACCATAAAGAGCGAAAACAACGACATGATGGATATCCCTGAAAGGTGCTTCTGATAAAGCACGTATCCTCTAGTGTCTTGTCAAAAGCTTTTTGGGGAATAGAAAATAATCGTGCGAGCGGCTGATACCGCGATCTGCATTGGACTCGTTCCCCTTTTTTCGAGTGACAAAGCACTAGTCTCTGTCAAGCGTTTTTTGTAGCCTCCAAGAAGAATGGTTTCAGTGCGAGCGACGGAAGTCGCGACTTCCGTCGCTCGCACACTATAGTTCAGGGTAAGCTTGACAAGACACCAGGTTCTGTCAAATGCTTCATCCAGGAAGAGAGCCGTGCGAGCGGCTTTAGCCGCGATTTCCGGCGGCCTCGTTTTTGGAGTGCGGCGGCTTGCCGTTGCTTTTCCGCCGGGAAGCTTGCTTCCCGGAGATGCGCTCCACAAAAGGCTCACAGTTTACGAGACGCCTTTTTGCAAGTTCCGTCAAGCCGGAACTTATGAAAGCGAAAGCAAGCTTTCGCACTCCTAAAACGGAGTTTCGAAACAGGCACTAATCAATCACCTCTAATGATCCTTCCTTTTGAAATACTCCCGAAAAGCCGTGCACGTCGGTCCGAAGGACGCGTATGCCGCGCTTGCGATACTTCTCCAGCACCTCCAACGAAGGCAGGCTCGTCCGGGAAGGACCCGCGCCAGACACCAGCGCGAAACCGGGTGACACCGCTTCCAGGAAGGCATCGGTCGAGCTTGTTTTGCTGCCGTGATGGGGTACCGATATAACGTCCGCCCCCAGGGTCCCCGCTTCTACAGAGCCCTCCGGACCGTACTTGTCAACCAGCGTCTTTTCCGCTTCCTGCTCGATGTCGCCGGTCAACAGGATGGTGAACCTCTCCATCTTAAGCCGGAGGACAAGGCTCGAGTTGTTGAGGTTGTCATCGCTATAGGATGCGTGCAAAGGAGGATGCAGGACCTTGATCTCTGCGGAACCGAACTCGAAGACGGAAGAAGATTCGCTAAGCCTGCGGACTTTGACGCCCCGGGAGGATGCGATGTCAACAAGCCCGCGGGAAAGATCGTTGCACGCCGGTCCCATCCACAACTCGCCGACCCGGAAGTGGCGGAGGATATATGCCAGGCCCCTGCCGTGGTCCGGGTGAGGATGGGAAAGCACAACCGCGTCAATACGCCGAAGCCCCAGCGAAAGCAAGCAAGGCGCGACCACGTTTTTGCCCACGTCCCAGTCGCTCAAATAAAATCCGCCGCCGTCAACCAAGAGGTAGCGGCCGGCGTCCGTGCGCACCAGCAAAGACTCGCCCTGTCCGACCTCGATCGCCGCCACCATGGCGCCGTGTTCCGAAAACGGATCCCCCGAGCGATAGAGGTCGGTAAAAGTGAGCGAGAACAGGACAACCCCCACTGCCAGGAACGTCCATACATAAAAGCGGTGCGCGTTCGGCACTGGCGCGGGCCATAGACCCAGCCGTTCGTGCCGCAGCTTGTGAGCGGAGAAATAGCGCCACGACCAGAAACCTGACCGGTAAGCCACCAGCCCTTCAAGGAGGACCACGCCTCCCAGGTACCAGCAGACCACGCCGAACCAGGTCAGGGAAGGGAGCACGAGGTTTCCGGAAACGGCGCTGGAGATGAGCTCGAGCAGCTCGATGAGCCACGTGCCTACCCAGCCCAGGCATTGCAGCAGGAACTCTCCGCCCGCGGGATACGCCACGGCAACCAGGGAAGAGACAAGCCCGAACGGGAGGAGAACAAGGCCGCATATGGGCACGGCCACCAGGTTGTAAAGCGGGCTTAAGGGATTGGCATTATGAAAAAAGAAAACCTGGAGAGGAAAAACGCCCCACAGCGCTACCGCAGAGACGGCGAAAAGGCCGGCAAAGTAGCTTCCCGCCCGCTTTGCAAAAAGACTCTTCCCTCGCGCCTCTCTTTCGAGACGTAATAGCGTCTCTTCTTCTCGGCTCTTCCCGCCCCGGTAGACGGCTGTGAGGCGCGGCATAGCGTAGAGGATGCCGGCAAGGCAGGTGAAGCTCAGTTGAAAAGAAACTTCGTAAATCGCCGTCGGCCAGATAAAAAGGATTGCGAGCGCGGCCGCGGCAAGAGCGTTCCAGGTGTCCTTCTGCCGTTCGGTGGCTATGGCAAACAAAAAAACCAGCACCATGACCAGCGCCCGCTGGGTGGGAACGCGCATTCCGGTAAGCAGAGCGTAAGCGATCACCGGCGGAATGGTAAAAAACGCCGCGGTCTTTGGAACGGCCACCCGCCGGGTCAATAGAGGTATTTTCTTCAAAAGGCGATGGAAAAGAAAGAAAAAGCTGACCGCCAGCAGTCCCAGGTGAAGACCGGAGATGGCCAGAAGATGAGAAAGCCCTGCGTCCTCGAAAACCGACTCCACGCTCGCAGGCAAAGAACGCCGGTCGCCTGCAAGCAGCGCGGCAAGAAGCGCTCCGCCTTTGCCCTCCACCGCGTGAAGCATTTCCAAATATCTCTCCCGGACCACGTCCACTTTTCCCAGCGGATGCCGGCCTGCCGGCCATATCTTGTGCAAAAGCCGAGGCGATCTCACAAAGCCGATAACTGATATGCCGCGGCGGCCGAGCCATGCTTCATAGTCGAACCCGCCGGGATTGTCGAATGTACTCGGCAGGGAAAGTGATGCCAGCGCCATGATACGGTCACCGCGGTAAACGCCGGGAACAGCCCCGGCAACTGCAAGACGCAGCGGCGAGTTGAACGCAAGCCAACTGCCGTCTGTTTTTATGCTCTTTACCGTACCGTAAAAAACAGTGTAATCCGGCCGCCGGTCCGGCATCCGGTCGACTTCTAAAACCAGCCTTACCGGTTCTTTGCCAACGAAGTCCACAAGCCTGCGGCCCTCATTATAAGCGGCTTGCGAGGTATTATTCCGCGCAAAACCCAGCGCAAGGGCTACTATAACAAGCAGAACAAGAGTAAAGGTTCTTCGTGAAAACAAGGCGGGTAAAACCAGGACGGCCACCAAAGGCAAAACATACAGGCTTGTCGCCGGCTTTACATGGAATGCTTCGGAGATAAGGATTCCCGGAATATAAGCCGCAAGCCATACCCAGAGAATTCTGCTCCGCAAAAGTGTTGAAACGCGGCCCTCCGTCACTGTGCTTGCCGGTGCCTCCGTTCGCATTCCTTTTTCACAGCCTTGGTTACCATCATGGCCGTGATCATGTTAACACCGGTCATGAAGTCGGGCTGAGATTCCATAAGCGAACCGATGCCCCATCCCAGCTCGGTGAGGTTTGAAAAAAGGGTGTAAAAGATCATGGTCTTGTCGTCTTCAACCGGGACCACGTCCCATCCGCCGTATGTGCCCTCCAGCGCGCCCTCCACGTGGTAAAAGCGGATTTTGCTTTGGGGCGTCGCATACTGGGAGAGCTTATAGGACACGTTGATTCCCGGTAGACGCCATATCTTCACGCTGATGTCCTGCCTCAGAAGATAATCATTTCCCTCCTGCTCGAGAATGACCTGCTCCTCTGTCTGCGGCATGAACTCGTCATAGCTTTCATAGTCGATGAGCGTAGACCATACAACGTCCCGGGGAGCGTCAACCACCTGGCCGGATGTTACATTGATAAGGCTCATGTCGTCCCGCGTGCGTACGATCATGAGCGATCCCTGCGAGAGAAGCCTGGTAAGGGTCTGTTCGTCAAGCTCGGCAAACCCGTACTCGTGCTCGGGCTCTTCCGGAGGCGGGGGCACGGTTGTTCCTGCCACAGGACAAACAAGAAGACTAACCATAAGTGCCGGTATTATTCTCCTTTGCTTCATCAATCCCCTCCTCCCTGGGTTGTTACGTGTCCACATGCGCCGCTGTTTGCACTCGGCAAAGAAATCAAATCAACATTTCGAGAAGATAGTATCGCAAAACCGGAATAAGGATCAAGCCCTCTTCATAAATTCCGGCCGGCCATGCAGGATGCCCTCGTAAAAAATCCGCCGCTCTTTCAGAGCGTTAATTGAATATTTGAGTTTTTATGAGTGCTCTACGGGCTTTCGGTCCGTGTCTTTCCAAAGATAGAGCGCAGCTCGATATAGGGCAGGCGCGGAAACGCCGCAGCCAGCGCCGCCCCTGCTGTTGCGCCGGAGATGTTTGCCATGGCGTCGAACAACTCGAAGTTGCGCCAGGGCAGAACTCCCTGCACGAGTTCGATCATGAGGCCATATCCTCCTGCAAGGACGACAGAGAACAATATCAGCTTCAACTTTTTTTCTTGGTAGAAGTTCCAGAACAGGGCTGCTCCTAAAGGCAGGTAGAAAACAGCATGCATGAGCTTGTCTGAAGAGGTGAACTTGACGGATACGCCCATGCCACCTGACTGAAAAGAAAGCACTAAAAGCAGAACCGCCCAGAGGATAAAGGCAATGGCGGGAGAATTGTCGACGGTGAGGGCTTTCAGGAAGGAGGGCGCTTTCACATCTTGTACTTTCCGAAATCTTCGGGGTTCAGGTTCTCCAGTATCTCGCGCCATTTGTCCTTGTTCTCCTGCGTAAAAGACATGTCCTTGGACTCGATCTGCTGTGATTTCTCGACCACCTTCTCGTCAACAAAGATGGGAGACTTGGTCCGGAGAGCCACGGCAATGGCGTCTGAAGGCCTGGAGTCCACTTCGATGACCTCTCCGCCCTTCTCGAGGTGGATGAGTGCGAAGTAGGTGTTGTCCCGCAAATCGGTGACCTCGATCTTCACCACGTTCACCTGCAGCTCGGTCAGAAGGTTCCTGATAAGGTCGTGCGTCAACGGCCTCTGAATCTTGATCTGCTCGAGCTCCATGGCGATGGCGCTGGCTTCGACCAGGCCGATCCAAATCGGAACCGTCTTCTTGTCCTCCATGTCCTTTAATACAACGATGGGAACATTGCTGTAAGGATCAAGAACTATTCCCGCCACTTTCATTTCCACTGAAGACATTTTTCCTCCTCTGCGATGCGGTTTGATGTAACGGTCTCTATTATTTCTTCGCCTTCCAGCGAGTGTTTCAGGGCCCGGCTGACGCGGACGGTCCGGGTATCTCCCGGCTGCGTACCAGCCGCGGGCAGGTGGACGAGCCGGTTGGTCCGCGTCCGGCCGCTCACCTTTGCCGAGTTGGTCTTGCTTATTCCTTCCACCAGCACCTGGTGGGGCCTGCCCACCTGTTGCTCGTTCTTGTGCTCGGTTATCCGAGCCTGCAAAGACTGAAGGCGGTAAAGCCGGTCATACTTGTCCTCTTCCGGCACCTGCCCGGAAAAGCCGGCCGCGGCCGTGCCCGGCCTTATGGAGTAGCGGAAGGAAAAGGTCTCGTCGTATCTCACCTGCTCGAGCAGGTCCAGGGTTTTTTGGAAGTCCTCTTCGGTCTCGCCGGGGAAGCCCACGATGAGGTCAGCGGTTATGCCGATGTCGGGCATGGCCTGCCTTAGCTTGTCCACCAGCCTCAAGTAGCCCTCCCGGCTATATTGACGGTTCATCCGGGAAAGCACCCGGTCGGAGCCTGCCTGGACGGGAAGATGGATGTGCTCCATGATACAAGGATGTGACGCCATTACTTCGATCAGCCGGTCGCCGAGGTCCTTGGGATGCGAGGTTGTAAACCGGACCCGCTCGATGCCGGGCACGTCCGCCGCTATTTCCATGAGGTCGGGAAACTCGAGGTCACGGTCAAAATAGGCGTTCACGTTCTGGCCCAACAGGGTGATCTCTTTAACGCCTGATTCCGCGAGCCTCTCTGCCTCGCGGAGCACGTCGTCGGCATTCCTGCTCAACTGCGGACCCCTCACGTAGGGCACAATGCAATAGGCGCAGTAGTTGTCGCAGCCCTGCATGACGGACACGAAAGCACTGATCTTATTCTCACTCACATGCCGGGGCACCTTAAAGAGAGACTGGTCACCATGGTCGAGCCGGTCCGTGGCAACTACCCGCTCTCCTTGACGCGCTCTTTCCAGAAGGCTTTTGATCTCGTGGATGCGCTGGGTTCCCATGACCAGGTTAACGTAGGGAGCCTTGTCCGTAAGCTCACGGCCCATGCGCTGGGCAACACACCCGCATACGCCGATAATTACCTCCGCGTTACGGTCCTGATATGACTTGAACCTCCCCAAGGCGCCCAGCAGCTTGTTCTCCGGCTTCTCGCGGACCGAGCAGGTATTGAGAAGAATAACGTCGGCGTCTTCCGGAAAGCCGGTGTAGGTATACCCCGCTTCTTCCAGCAGGCCCCGAATCCTCTCCGAGTCTTTTACGTTCATCTGGCACCCGAAGGTGCGGATGTAGATACGCCCTTTCAAATCAAGGTCCCTCGCTCCTGCCGACTGTAGTTAGTGCCCGTTGCGAAACTCCGTTTTCGGAATGCGCCTGCCCGTGCCGGACACGCCCGCCTGTGCGGACACGCAGACAGGGCAGACAGGAAAGCTTGCTTTCGCTTTCATAA
>CAYQTK010000190.1:0-8612 GCA_964420375.1 uncultured bacterium | reverse complement strand
CCGGCGGAAAAAGCGGACAGCTTGCTGCCGCACTCCAAAACAGCGCCGCAAAAGTCAGCAAAACCTCTGTTTCGCAACGGGCACTACTTATAGACTTCGAGTGCCATGTCCGGGCACATGTCCGAGCAGATAGCGCATGACTTGCAATCCTCCTCGTTAATGAGCTCGACAGCGTAGAAGCCGGAGGAGTTGATCTCTTCTCCCCGTGCCAGGCACTCCTGGGGACAAAAAGCAATGCACAACTCGCACGCTTTGCACCTTTCTTTGTTAACAACCACTTTGGGCATTGGTTTGTCCCTTGCAGATACGGCCATCTCCGGAAACCGGGCATCCGGTATTTACGGTAAGTTCGGTTCGGCTTCCGAATAGCGGCCCTCTTAAAAATTCAGAGACCCGGCGGCCACGTTGCAGCCGGGCCTCATCCTTATAATATATCAGCAAAACAGCTTTGATTCCAACAGGCGCGGGCCTTCTATCAGGGGACCGCCCTGCTCGCGGGCCGTTTTTTCATTGAACCGCCTTCCGGGATGACGGGGGTTTTGAAGACTGTTCCGGTCCGCGACAGCATAAGGCACCGGTCCTCCCCGGTGGCTCCGCTCCTGCACCGGCGTCTCATGATCGGGAAGAAGCAGGACGCGGTAGTCGGGTAACTCCTCCAGCCCCTCGAGTACGGGCCTGACCGCGCGATGATCAAAATCCTCTATGGCCTGTATTTTCAGGTCGAGGTCTCCTTCGTGTCCGGACTCGTCAGGAGCTTCCACGTGCAGGAACACGAAGTCCACTTTATTAAGAGCTTCGAGCACGGCTTTTGCCTTGCCCTCGAAGTCGGTGTCCACGTAGCCGGTGGCCCCCGGCACGTTCACGATATCAAGACCCAGCAGCGTTCCCAGTCCGCGGATCAGGTCCACGCCGGTAACCACTGCGCCACTCTTGCCGTAGCGCTCGTGAAAGGAAGGCATGGTTCCGGCAGTGCCCATTCCCCACAGCCAGATGCCGTTTACGGGTGCCTTGCCTTTCTTCTCCCTTTCTTTGTTCAGGGGAAGGTCCTTGAGCAGTTGGTGGCCGCGCTCGTGGATTTCCCGGAACAGGTCGGAGCCGGGCCCGGAAGGTTGGATGTCGCGGACGGCAGCCCCGGCATGGTCGTGGGGAGGTTTCAGGTCAGGCGCTCCCGAGAAGCCGGAGATCACGCACAGGTTTCGGAAGCTGACTCCGGGAACAAAGCGGGCTTTGTACGATGCAAGCTCGCGGTTTAGAAGGTCCACGATAGCTTTTTGTTCCTCGGGGGATGGATGTCCACCGCTGTAGTCGGCCATGACCAGGTCGGGGTCCTCTCCGGAAACGCTCACCAGGTTGCAGCGGAAAGCCGCCTCTCCGGGGCCGAGGTTGATTCCCAGGGCCGCGGCTTCAATGGCCGCCCTTCCGGTGTAGTACTTGTTGGGTTCATATCCCATGACCGACATGTTGGCCACGTCGGATGCGGGCTCCATGTCTGGCGGGACAGTTCGGACGAGTCCGAGCTCGGACGCGGAGGCTATGCTGTCCATAGCAGGGGTATCCGCGAGTTCGAGCGGTGTTTTTTCTTCCCGCTCCGGCTGGGGGTCATCAGCCATGCCGTCCCCCAAGAGCACCACGTACTTTGTGTCCGCCATCTCAGTCGAACTCCACTTCCACTTCTTCTCCGATGCCGGCGGAGAGCATAATCGCCGCGGACCCCCTGGGCACTGCTATCTCGAGCCTTCCGGAAGAGCCGATGAGGCAGGTCAAAGTCCCCGGTTCAGCCTCGCTGTAACATTGGCTCAGGCCGGCGACCCACCGGTTCCTGACTTTCACCCGGACGTTCGCGCCGGCGGGTATCATGGACGCGGGAACATTGGTGATCACGTTTCCGAAATGGTCCAACTGTACGACCCGGCCCAGGATAGAGCCTTCCTCTTCCCGGGCTTCGTGTACGGGTATCTCCACCGGGTCGGTAACGGGATCGCCGAGATCGGCAAGCGCTTTTCCGCAGGCGATATGGGCTGTAACCGGCGCGAAGATGTCTCGGGCGTGAAAGGTCCTGCTGACCGAGGGGAGGAAGAACTCGGGCCGGTTGCAGACCACGATCTCGTCCGCGGGCAGGAAATTGGAGAAGATGCCGTTATCCGGTCCCACCATGATCTGTCCGTTGGAGCGGAGGGCGATAGGCCTGCGGTTGGAGCCCACGCCGGGGTCGACCACCGCCATGTGGACCGTGCCGGGTGGAAAGTACCGCACCGAGTCCTTTAACGTCCACAGAGCGTAGTTGATGTTCTGCGCGGGTATGTGGTGGGTAAGGTCGATTATTTCAGCTTCCGGGCACACTCCCAGTATGACGCCCTTGACGATCCCCACGTAAGGGTCCCTGCTGCCGAAATCAGTGGTCAGTGTTATCAAGTTTTTTTTACCGGACATAAACTACTCCCGGCTTTATTTGACTCGTAGAGATTGTCCTATTTTAACGAACACTCCCTTGTACTCGTCGAAGCTTTCGCGGGGGCATATGCATGTCACCACGTACGCCCTGTAGTCCTTGGTCTGGCAATATGTGAGGACTGCGACCGGAACGTCCTCCCGGGGATAGGTATAGAGCATCCATGCCATCTGGATGCCGGAGTGGAGACCGGTCCCGCGCTGAAGAATCTTCAGGTCCGGCAGAGATATCTGCATGGTGATCAGGTTTGCCTCCAGGTAATCGTAAGGAGCCATGCGCTGAGTGATCCCCTCCACCACCACGTTGGAGGAGGGCCCGTTTGCGTCTGCCCCCGGAGCGTTGGCCATGACTACAGGGTTGCCCATCCCCTTTTTAACAGTCCAGTCCTCGGGAACGGAAAGAGAGATACCGTACTCCTGTACGCCGACCTTCTTGAAAAGGGTTTTGACCTCGCCGGTCTCGACCGGTTTTTGCTCGCCCGACGTCCATCCCTGCGGCTTGTCCTTGGGACAGGCGCTCATGAGGCCAAGGAGCGCGACAAGCATAACGGTTTTTGTTTTTAACGCTTTCATTTTATAACCCGGAAGGAATCCACGGTCTTTGCAAAGCTCTTTTCATAAAGAGGCCTGCTTTTTCTTTCCGCCACGGTGTAAATGAGATATGCCCGGCCTTTTGTGGTCAGGGCGTATGCTTTTCCGGAAAGCTTGAACCTTCCCTGCCGGAACTTGTACTCGAGACTGGCGGCCTCCCGTTCCCCTATCTTGTAATGATCGCGCTTTCCCGGCTGGAAATCGGTGATGGCGTTAATCATGGAGGATATGTTTGCGTCGAGCACCTCGTCTGCGTTTTTCCCTTCAGGGACCTTCTTGGAGTACACTTGGATGTAGTCCCGGAACCCGTCATTGGGACCTGTTACGGGAGAAAAGGCAATCACGTCGATATCGAACTTGTCCTTTTTAATGGTCCATTTTTGTGGAAAAGTTATCTCGAACTTCTTTTGCTTGTCTATGTAATGGCCGGGCTTGTGCTCCGGCTTGTTGTCCTCGCAGTTCGCCGCCAGGCAAGGCAGGGCCACGATCAAAAACAACAAGACGGGTTTCAGGGAATCTTTTTTCACCTTTGTTTTCCACTCTTTTTGATTTTATGCTCACTGTGCGGCTGATATCCCCTCGATGGCATCGGGGTTTTCCACCGATGACATATCACCGGGGTCCTTGCCGAGGTACTTGCGCTTTATGGACCCCCGCACGATCTTGCCCGACCGGGTCTTGGGAAGCGCCTTTACAAAGAGCAGCTTCTCCGGCTTCATGGTCTTGCCCAGCTTGTCCACCACCATCTTGGACATCTCTTCCCTCAAGTCCTCGCCTGCCTCGACCCCGGGCTTCAACACTACAAAGGTTACCACGCTTTCCCCCTTGATGTCGTGGGGGACCCCGATGGCCGCGCTTTCCTGGACGCTGTCGTGCTCGTTTACCGCGGACTCGATCTCCGCGGGACCGGTGCGCTTGCCCGCTATCTTGATGGTATCGTCCGAGCGACCGTGCAGGAACCAGAAGCCGTCATCGTCCACGTGCGCCCAGTCGCCGTGGTACCACACCCCCTCGTAAGTGGAGAAGTAAGTGTCCAGGTATCGCTGGTCGTCGTTCAAAAACGACTTGGTCATGGACGGAGCCGGCTTTTTGCACACCAGGTGGCCGATGCCGCCTTTTATGGAGTTGCCCTCTTCGTCGAACACGTCCACGTCCATTGCCAGGGCCGGGCCCTGCAATGAGCAGGGCTTAAGCGGGTAGATGGGATAGGGCTGGAGAAGGCAGCCCATGATCTCGGTGCCCCCGGATATGTTGATGATGGGACAGCGCTTCCCGCCGACCTTCTCGAAGAACCACATGTACGCTTCCGGGTCCCACGGCTCGCCGCTGGAGGCCAGGATACGCAGCTTGGAGAAGTCGTGCTTTTCAACCAGATCGTCGGGGTTGGACTTCATAAGCCGGATGGCGGTCGGAGATATCCCGAAATGGGTGCAATTGTGTCCCTCGACCACGTTCCACAGCCGGTCGGGCTCCGGGTAGTTGGGAGTGCCTTCATAGATGAGATAGGGAGTGCGGAAAAACTGGCAGCCGATCATCTCCCACGGGCCCATCATCCAGCCGATGTCGGTGGGCCAGAAGAACACGTCCTCCGGCTTTACGTCGCAGGCGTAGCCGACCTCCTTGGCCACCTGCGCGGTAACGCCCGCGTGGGTGTGGACCGTGCCCTTGGGGCGGCCGGTGGTGCCCGAGGTGTAGATCACCATGCACATGTCCTCAGCCTCCATGACCGCGGTCTCGGACTCTTCAGACTGTCCTTCGATCCACTCGTCAAAGAAAACGTCCCGGCCCGACTTCATGGGAACATCCACGCCCGTCCGGCGATAGACCACGACCCTCTCCAGGGAAGACACTTCTTCAGCAGCCTTGTCGGCTTCCTGCTTTACGGGAACGCCTTTGCCGCGACGCATGCCCCCGTCCGCGGTGAACATGGCCTTGGCACCGGCGTCCGCAAGCCGGGCGGCAAGAGCGGATGCGCCGAAGCCCGAGAACACCGGGATCACCACCGCGCCCACCTTGAGGCAGGCGAAGTACACCGGTACGATCTCCGCCACCATGGGCATGAAGATGCCCACGAAGTCGCCCTTGCCGATGCCGTCGCCCCGGAGTGCGTTGGCTATCCTGCACACCAGCGAGTTCATCTCCCCGTAGGTGTAGGTCTTCTTTTGTTTGTCGTCGCTCTCCCACAAAAGACAAGGCGAGTCGGAGTAGCCGTCGCGGAGGTGGCGGTCGAGGCAGTTGTGCACTATGTTCATCCGGCCGCCCACGAACCACCTCGTCCAGGGGAACCCCTTGGAGTCGTCCATGAGCGTCTCGTAAGGCTTGTACCACTCCACCCCCAGGTCGGTAAGGCAAGCGCTCCAGAACCACTGGGTGTCCTCTACGCTCCTCTGAATGAGCTCCTTGTAGTCCTTGATGCCGTGCTTGTCCATGAACCGCTTCACGTTGGTTCGGTTTATGTACTCCTCGCCAGGCTCCCAGATAATCTCCGACATTCTTAAACCCTCCTTTGAGCCGCGCCTCGTAAATAGTGTAACGTATCTCAAGTAGCGCCCGAACGGTAATACGAAAAGCCTTGAACCCGGAACGTCATCATGTGCAGAAGGCTCCTCTCTCCACTAAAGCCGCTCGCACGTTCTCGGTCATTACCTCACATAACGGCCGCAACATATTGTTTATGCAATATACCCAATATCAGCAGACTTCCGGGATTTTATCATATAAGCCCTTGCTGTCAATCCGTCGGCAGGCCCGCAGCAAATGAGAACAGGGGCCATCAAAGACCCCTGCCGTTATTATCACAGGTAAGCGATGCGCGGGTTTATTACCTTGTGCCGGGTTTATGAGTGTGGCAGGTGGTGCACAAGGGCAGGTCGGGGCGGTTTTTTTCCACAGCCTTTTCTTCGTGGCAGGAGATACAGTTCTCGTGCATGGCCCTTTTGTAGCTCATAGCATGGAAGTTTACTCTTTCGCCCTCCGCGGCCTCGGGCCACATGTCGGCGTGGCACTCCTGGCAGGTCTTGGCGTTCTCGGGCGCCTTGTCTTGCGGATGGCACTCGATGCAGCCGTTGTTGCCTCCGAACTCGTCCTGGTGCCTTTGGTGGTCGAAAATGCTGGTTTGCAGGTACATGTCGCTGTGGCACTGCGAGCACCTTGACGCATACGCTTTGGGCAGCGACATGTGATGGCATTTCACGCATCCGTCTTTGCCGCCTGCGTCCTTCACGTGCCGGTCGTGGTTGAAGTGCACGCTTTCGCCGGAGAGGTTCCCGTCGATAAGCATGTATTCCCCCCTGGTCTCCTTGTCCAGGCGTGCGGATATGACCTCGGTCCTGTCGGGATCGAACCCGAAGATGGACTCGACCGGCAGTATGGCCGCAGTGGCCGCTATAGCCAGCACGAGTATCATGGAATACTTGCGGACCCCTGCCTGCAGGGGGTCTCCGAACCATGTTTTGGTGGTTTCGGACAGTTCGGGTTTCTGGAAAGGCTCCTGGTTTATGTACCATCGCTGGAGGAGCCGGGAGACGGTGCCGGTCACGATTCCGCGTGGAGGCTTTTCTTCTCGTTCTATCACGTCGTCGGCGGTCTCGAGCTCTCTCTCTTCTCCGTGGGCCATGGCCTCGGGGAACACGTTCAGGTTTTCAACGAAGTAGATGAACACCAGCGCCATTACGGAGACGATTCCGATACTGACCATGAACTCGACCGCGGAGGGGAAGTAGGACATGCCGGGCCACTTTTTCATGGTGATGATGGCGATATCCAGCCGGTAGAGGACCATTCCGATGACGACCATCAATGCCGCGGTAAACAGCGCTCCGCTTCTCCTGCGGAGCCGGGGCACGCCGAGCAGCACCATGGGTATGAGTGCGCTTATTGCGATCTCGAACAGGAACATGATGCTCTGCCAGGACCCGTCGATGGCCCCGGGCAGCACTCCGCGATAGAACAGGTCGCCCAGCCGGAGAATGAGATAGAGCCCCAGGACCATTGAAGCGGCCAGTGCCAGGCTCGGCAGTGCGTCGCGTCGCGGCTCGTGCTTATACACCCATGATGACACGAAGTGCTCGAAGGTGACCATCATGAATCCCAGGGCCACTGCGGACACAAAGAAATTTATGGGCAGCATGATTCCGGGGCTGTACCACAGCGGATGGACGCGGTGGGGCATGATCACGAACAGGGACCCCAGCGAGCTCTGGTGCAGGGTCGAGAGCATGATGCCCAGGATAACCAGGGGGATGGTAAGGGACTTCAACACGCGGTAGATGCGCAGAAAGGGCTCTCGCTTGAACAGCTTGTGCTCGAGGGCCACCGGCGCGAACTCGAGACCCAGCACGGTAAGATAGAGCATCACGCACATGGCCACTTCAAAGAGCACCGAGTGATACTGCCAGTAGATCATGGGATGCCAGATGTTCCACGGCAGTCCCAAATCGAAAAGCAGGCCAACGGCGACCGCGACGTAGCCCAAAAACGCCGTCAGCACCGCGGCGCGCAAAAACGGCCGGAGCTTCTCGATGCGGAAGATGTACACTGCCGCTGCCAGCACAAACCCTCCTGCTGCCAGGGCCACACCAGCCATCACGTCGAAGCCGATCCAGAACCCCCAGGGGGTCGAGTCGGACAGGTTGGTGGTCGCTCCCAGACCGCGGGTAAAGCGGGCCACTGCCAACACTACGGCCATGCCGGTAAGGACCCAGAGAACGGTCTTGATAATGTTACTGCGCTTCATGCCCCTACTCCTTGTCAGCCGTGTCTGCGGCGCTTTCTCCGCCATCGTCTTCTGTGCCTCGGTCCTCTTCGTTCTCGGACCGGTGCGCGGCATCCTCAGCTTCCGCCACCTTGGCGCGCCTGCCCGTGATCCAGTAGATGCCGCCCATGAGCGCGCCCACTCCCAGGAACTCGTAGGGGACCTTCTTGAGCACCTTCCAGGTATACTTGGGAAGCGGCTTGTCGGGAAGGTTCTCGGACCAGCCCAGGAAGTCAAGGGACACGTCGGAGACGTACATCACACCGGTGCCGCCCACCACCTTTTCGCCGTACACCTTGGGAATGTAACGGTCCGGGTTTTTGCTGATCCGCTTTTTGGCCTCTTTAAGAAGCTCGTCCCGGTCGCCGAAAATGGTGGCCTCCTCGGGGCAGGCCTCGGTGCAGGCAGGCTGTTTGCCCTTGACAAGACGGTTGTCGTAGCAGAACTTGCATTTGCTTACGTAATGGACAGCGTCTTCCCAGTTGTAGCGCGGTATGGCAAAGGGGCAGGCCATCATGCAGTAGCGGCAGCCCATGCACTTGTCCGCGTCATAAACCACCGCCCCTTTGTCGGTCTTGTGGAGCGCGCCCACTATGCAGGCGGACACGCACGCGGGGTCAACACAGTGGCGGCACTGCTTGCGCACGAAGCGCGGCTCGCCGTCCTTTTGGGTCTTGATAACCGCGGTGAAGCGCTCTGCACCCAGCCCGTCGGGGATGCGCTTTTTGAGCGGCACGTGCCTGTCAAGACCGTTCTCTTTAACGCAGGCGTCCACGCACTTGTTACACCCGATACACCTGGTCACGTCGGTTAATATGCC
>CAYQTK010000189.1:0-8629 GCA_964420375.1 uncultured bacterium | reverse complement strand
GTTCGGCGGCGAAAATGTCGAGCCTAAAAATATGCGCTTATTTTGGGACTAGTGTTTGTTGCGAAACTCCGTCTTTGCGAAAGTTTGCTTTCGCTTTCATAAGTTCCGGCTTGCCGGAACTTACAAAAAGACGCATCGTAAACTGCGAGCCTCTTGGGGAGCGCATCTCCGACAAGCAAGCTTCCCGGCGGAAAAAGCGGCGGCAAGCCGCCGCACTCCAATACAGCGCCGCAAAAGTATATTAAACCTCCGTTTCGCAACAGACACTAACTAAAGTCGCACGTTATTGAAACTAATGTCGTTGGTACGCTATTGAAAAAGATAGCGTTTATCGCTTTCCGTCTGCCGGCGGGCAAAGAGGAGGGGCCGCACGTTTTAAGTTGCCCTGTCCTCCGGAGCGGCGACGGAACCATAAGGTAACACCGTCTTTATTTCACCCCCCGCGGCAGCCCCCGAGGCGATAAACTTAAAGCCCAAAGCCGGACAGGAAATCAACCCTTTCCATCAGTGCACCAAGTCACCTGCTGTTAAACCGGAAGTCCGAAAATTTAAGCCGCGAGCGAACTCACCAAAAAGGCTGGGCCCGGCATGAGAGATGATGGAATCCTTGGTCTCGTAGAGCTTAAGAGGAAGCACTGTCTTTTCTACCATGATTTTAACCTCGTTGGTTATGGGGGCGTTTTGGGAATTTATTTCTGTTTTACTACACCAACGAGGTTTTTTTATGAGCAAATTTTATCGATCGCGGATTTGGGGCACGTTGGGCAGAGGAATTTGACTGGTGACAACCACCGAACTTACAATAAACGGGGCCGTTCAACAGCGCCTCCAAGGATGTTTTCTGCGACATGAAGGTCTTATACATTGTTCACTCTTTTCCGCCTTTCCATTGGAGAGGCACCGAGATTTACGCCATGGAGCTCGCCCGGTCCATGGCTTATTATCATGACTGCTTTGTGTTTCACCTGGTTGACGATGCTAAAGCTAAAAGGCCGGCGTTGGAAGAAGACGAGTTTCGGGGTTTAAAGGTTTTCCGGGCGAGGCTCAAGCAGGACCCCTCGGCTACAAGGAATTACTTTTTTAATCCCGAGCTGGAAAAGCGCTTCCAGGAGGTCCTGGAAAAACTCCGTCCCGATGCAGCCCACTTCGTCTACTTTGCGGGCGGTCTGCCGGTGGGCCTGCCCCTGCGGGTTGTCGGGCAGGGGGCTTGTCTTTATATCACGGTCACCGACTTTTCCGGCATCTGTCCCCGGGGCCGGCTGATCGACCGGGAGGAGCGAGTTTGTAAAGGACCGCGGAAGGGACTTCGCTGCGGGTGGTGTCTTTTCGGCCGGACCTTTGTGGAAGGACACAGCAGGGTTGACCGCGCTTTGCGGGAGTACCTTCCTCCCGCGCTCGCTCCCGCGCAAAACAGACCTTCCCTTAAGCTCCTGCAAACGAGGCTTCTCACTTTGCAAGAGGCATTTTCCCGGGCCGACCGGGTGATATTTCCGAACCGGAACTGCCGGGAGAGGTATCGCCGCGCAGGCTTTCAGGGCCGCTTCACTGTGATGGACTATGGCATTGACACCGCTCCTTTCGCGGGCCACAAAAAAACCGGCTCCGCTGCCGTCCGCATCGGTTTCGTGGGACAGCTCCTTCCTCACAAAGGACTGCACGTGCTTGCCGATGCCCTCTCCGGACTCCAAGGCGACTGGAAGCTTTTGGTCTACGGAAGCCTGGACGACCCGGGCGCGCGCGAGTACTACGGCTCCATTACGTTCCCGGAGTCGCGCGCCGAGTTTCGGGGAACTTTCGATTTCAGTGAGATGAACCGCGTGCTCGAAGAGATTGACGTACTGGTTGTGCCTTCCACCTGGGAAGAGAACTGTCCGTTGATCGTGAAGTACGGCCTGGCAACCGGCACAGTTACAGCGGTCTCCGACCAGCCGGGGATAATCGCAGACCCGGAAAACCAGCCGGGGCTTTACAGGTTCCGGTCGGGCGATGCAGCGGACCTCCGCCGGGTGCTGGCAGAAGCGCTTTTCAAAGTCAAAAATGAAATCTCTCCGGGAGAACCCCCAACGCAGGTCATTGACATCCGGGAACAGGCCCGCCATTTTGCAAAGGAGTACGAAGAATGTGAGAAATCCCGGAGCATCAGCGGTTTGGCGGAGGAGGAAAATTCGGGTTAAAGTGGTCTTTGCCGGGCATTGTGAATACGAAGCCCGCAGAAAGAGCTTTTCATATCCATGAGCAAGACGATCATACTCGGAGGTTCCGGATTCATCGGCAGGTATGTCTGCCGCTCGCTTGTTTCGCGCGGCGCGGTCGTTTACGTGGTGGACCCGCACGCGCCGGTGGAGAACGTGCACGACTATGTTGCCGCGGACGCCCGCGACCCGGACGCCGTCTCCCGCGTAGTCGACAAAGGCGACACTATCATCCATCTTTTTCACTCCAGCATTCCCGATAAGTCCGTGTCCGACCCGGAAGGCGAGCTTGTCGAGAACGTCATACCGTACATCAGTCTGCTGGAGAAGCTCGCCGAAGAAGGTGCAGGTCTTTTAGTCTACGCCTCCAGCGGCGGGCAGGTCTATGGCAATGTCGAGACATTGCCCATACCGGAGAGCGCCAAAGAGATGCCCATCTCTAACTACGGCATAGCCAAGCTGGTAATGGAGCACTTCACAAGGACGGCAACGTATACCCACGGCATTCCCCACATCATCCTGCGCATCGCCAATCCCTACGGCCCTTTCCAGGAGCTGTCCAACCAACACGGCGTCGTGCCCGCGCTGCTGCGGTCCGTGCGAGATAAGACACCCCTCAAGGTTTACGGAGGCGGTGTCACCGTCCGCGACTACGTTTACATCGAAGACGTTGCCGAGTGCATCTGCCGGCTTATTGAAAAAGGCGCCCATAACGAGACGGTGAACATAGGCACGGGCAGGGGCACGTCGTTGTCCGAGCTTATCAGGATGGCCCAAGAGGCTGCCGGCGGCAGGATCAAGACCATAGAAGAGCCCATCCGGAAAAGCGACGTCAACAAGAACTTCCTCGATATAACCCGCTTGCAGGAGCTGACCGGCTATACTCCGCAAGTGGGGCTGGAAGAGGGGCTGCGGCGTGTGGTGGATTACTTTCTTTCGGGATGAAGGAAGCGTTGCATGAAGCTCGGAGACTGGATCGTTCTCGGAGCTGTCGTAGCCGCGTTTGTTATCATCCGGGGCACGGCATTACTCGGGCCTTTTGTCCTTCCCTTTGAAACCGCTTTCCAGGAAGCCATCGCGCTTTCTCACCTGGAAAACGGAATCCTCGAAAACCGGCTCCTGCCTGTGATCGCAGACCTTGCCGGAGAGAGGTTTTACCATACCGCGCATCCCCCGCTCCTTCACATTATCTACGCGCTTCTCTATCAGGTCTTCGGGGTGCACGAGGCTGTAACCCGCATCTTTTCCCTGGTGCTCTTTACCGGCTCGGTCGTTCTGTGGCGGTCCCTGGCAGGCAGCACCGCCCCCCGCGGAGCCGTCATCATAGCGCTGGCTTTTCTCTTTCCAGCCGCTTTTGTGCTGTGTACCACCACCAATTACGAGCTGCTGTCCGTGTTCATGATATCTTTTATCGCCTGGCTGGTGTTGAGACGCCGGGCAGGGCTCGCGTTTCTGCTGCCGGCGGTGACCCTGGGCATGCTGGTTGATTGGCCGGTCTATCTTGCCGTGCCCGCTCTTTTGATCTTGAAACGGAAAGAGCCTTTTCTCCGGCGGCGCCTGCTTTTCTTGTTCGGCTACGAGGCCGGCTTCTTTTTACTGTTGCAGCTTTACCAGTACGCGGTTGCGGGTGAGGCTGCTGTTTTCTCTCATGCGCGCGAGCGGGCAAACCCCGCGGGACTCTTCTCCGGCGAGTTGTGGTCCGAGTTGGGAAGCCATTTGAGCGGCGTTTTGGGAACGCCTGCCACGGTGATAGCATCGGTCGGTCTTGCATGGTGCATCGGGCTTTTGTTGCAACAGCATTTTTGGAAAGAGCGGACCGAGAAGCACGCAGATGAAAAAGAAGCTCTGCCGCCCGCGTGGCAGGCCTTTCTTTTTTTCCTCGTCTTTTCAATCCTGCTTCTTTTAAGCGCGTTCCAGCTTGTGTGCAGGCATTACGTGTATCTTCTCTACTTTGTTCCCCCCGCGGTGTTCGGTATTTACCTGGCTCTTTCCAGCCGGGGTTTGCAGGTCATTGCCATAGCCGCGGTGCTTCTTGTATTCGCCGGCAGGGACATAGTTCTCTCCAACGACCGCAATCCCAAGTATTACGGCATGGCCACCTCCGAGCTTCTGCCGGAGATCGAGACCGCTTTTTCAACCTCTGCCGTAGGCGCGTGGAAGTTTTACAAGGACGCGGAAACCGGCCATCCCGTGTCAGCTTACATGGACCAGTATCTTCTTGATCACCGTCCCCAACTGCTCCATCTCGACCTCAGCCACTACGAGGTCAAAAGATATGAGGAGGTCCCTGCCAAAAGGGGCGGTGAATATATAAAGGTCTTCTCGGTTCCCGGCGAGCGGGTGTATTTGCGAGAGGACGTCTACCAAGACGGAACCGTGCTTGACTCGCGCGCTTACATCGTGGTGGAGAACGAGCGCGGCGGAACAAGCTACTTAGAGCCGGTGTCCGTTTTCATTATGGCAGGAGAAGATGACAGTCCTGTTAACACCGCTGCCGGAGAAGTCCGCGCCGCCTATGCCGTCCGCCAGCATCCGGGTCCAACGGGCTCGCTGCTTTCGCTTTCCCTGCCTGAAGGAAAGGAGACAGTTGCTTTTCAGCCCGCGCTTGTTCATTCTTTTCCTTTCGCGCTCTCCGACGGTGCTGACTTTATGGCCATGGTAACTTACAATAGTAAGAAGGAAGGCGGAAATGATCACCGGCTTATATACTTCCGTCACCTGGGGGACAGGGGACGGCCAGTGGCTGCGCCTTCCGCTGCTCGGCTTTCCGGCAGTGGGGGAACTCTGGAGCTTGTCACCACGCCCGGTCCGAGGCTTGACTATGCGTTTGACGACGCCTACTGGCTGGAGCCGCTTACAAAAGGGAGTGGCAGAGGACGTCCGGAATGAAACATGGAGAGGCGGCATTTGATGAGTGGAGAGGAACGCACAGAGCTTTCGATCATTATTCCGGTATATAACGAGCGCGACTCGGTTGAGGGAGTCATCGACTCGATCCTGAGCTCGGGTGTCGGCTGCTCCTGCGAGATCGTTGCAGTGGATGACGCGAGCACTGACGGCAGCTCGGACATCCTTTCCCGCCGGTCGGACAAAGGCGACATCCGGCTGGTGCGTCACCAGCACAACCAGGGCTATGGCGCAGCATTGAAGACGGGCATCCGGGAGTCCCGCTCCGACCGGGTCATGATAATTGACGGTGACGGCTCCTATCCGGCAGACCATTTCGACGAGTTCCTCTCCTACGCTGACGAGTACGACATGGTGGTGGGAGCCCGCGGATCGGGCGTCATGGAAGAGCCGATAATCAGGACATGGGTCAAGTCGCTTATCCTCCGGCTGTTGCGCTCTCTGGGAGACGTGAACGTGCCGGACCTGAACTCGGGTCTCCGGCTCATGAAGCGAAGCCAGGTGATGCGTTATTTCCATCTACTTCCCGACGGTATATCGTTTACCTCGACCATCACCCTGGTGCTGCTTTCGGAAGGCGCGCGTGTCAAGTACGTGCCTATTGATTACTTCACCCGGGCGGGGACCTCCAAGGTGCGGCCTTTCCGGGATACGCTGGGCATCGTGACGCTGATTCTCCGCACGTTCCTCTACTTCAACCCCATGAAAGTCTTCCTGCCCCTGGCGCTGGCACTGCTGGCAATTGCGCTTGTTGTGGGCTTTGCATCCATCGCCGCGGGAAAGTTCATGGACGTGACCACGGTAGTGTTCCTTTTAAGCGCGGTCCAGGTGTTTGTACTCGGGCTGCTTGCCGATCTTATTGCGAAGAGGCGTCCGTGAAGGTACTTCTTGTCAATCCTCCATGCCGGCGCCCGGTGCGCAGCATCCTTCCCCCCGAGATCGAGAAGGAGCGGGGACTGTTTCCCCCTCTCGGCCTGCTTTACCTGGCCGGGTCTGTCCGGGACCTGCCGGGAGTAGAGGTTAGAGTAATCGATTCGCTGGTAGACGACTTATCAGTGGACGACATAGCGCACTGGGTGGCGGAAGGGTCGTTTGACATAGTGGGAATCACGGTGATGACCTTCAGCCTGGTGGACGCCATGGACACCGCCATGGCCATAAAAGCGGCGCGGCCGGACACCGTGGTAATTGCCGGCGGCCCCCACCCTCATCTTTTTCCGGAAGAGACGCTTGCCCTCGGTCCTTTTGACGCCGTCTTGCGGGGCGAGGGAGAAGAGAGCTTCCGGCGCTTGTTGGAGGGCTGGCCGGAGACGAGGCAGCATCCGCCTCCGGGCCTGTGGTGGAAGCAGGGACCAAAGGGCGAGCCGGACATCGCGCCTCTTATAGACCGCCCGGAATCGCTGCCGCGGCCGGCGCGTGACCTGTCCCCCATATCGGCGTATCACTCCGTGCTTTCCGGCAAACGGCCCATCACCACCATGATGTCCAGCAGGGGATGTCCCTATAAGTGCGTGTTCTGCGACCGGCCGCATCTGGGAAAGAAGTTCCGGCAACAGAGCGCAGAGGCCGTAGTTGCGGAGATGGAGGCCTGCGCGGATGCCGGCATCCGGGAGATAGTTTTTTATGACGACACCTTTACCACTGAACGGGAGCGGGTCCGGGCCATTGCCGAGCTTCTTCTCCAGAGGGGCGTGGAGATCGACTGGGACATCCGCGCCCGGGTGAGCGACCTTTACGAGGACGACTACGCGCTGTGCAGACGCGCCGGCCTGGCCCGGATACACTTCGGCGTCGAGTCGGGCGATCCGGATATCCTGAAGTCCTTGAAGAAAGGCATAACCATCGAGCAGGCAAGGCAGGCTTTCTCCCGCGCCCATGATGCGGGCCTGGAAACGCTGGCCTACTTCATGGCGGGACTGCCCGGCGAAACCAATGAGACCCTGCAGCAAACCCTCGATCTCGCCAAGGGACTTGACCCCGATTACGTGCACTTCTCCGTGCTCATACCTTTTCCGGGAACTCCTATCTACCGGACCGGCCTAAATAACGGCATCATCGAACGCGACGTCTGGCAGGAGTTTGCTGCATCGCCGTCGCCGGACTTCACTCCTCCGGTGTGGGAAGAGAACCTCAACGCGGACGAGATAATTAAAGCGCTGGCCCGCATGTACCGGGCTTTTTACAGGCAGCCGCGGGTGGTGCTGCGCAGGCTCCGTCGGGTGCGGAGCTTTCCCGAGCTTGTAGCCGGCGCCAGGATGGGCTCGCGTCTGCTGTTCATGAGGGGCGGGAAGTAATGAGACCGCTGGTGTCGGTGATCGTGCTTTTCGACCGGGCAGAGTTCGAGCCATGCCTGTCATCGCTACTTTGCCAGGCGGGTGTGGAGTTTGAGATCATCGCAGTGGTGCCGGGCGAATGGGGAGAAGAGGCCGGGGTGGAAGGCGCTCTTACTATCAGCTCCACCGGAGAAAAAGCCTGGGACCAAAGACTGCGGCCGCTTGTGGTGGAGGACCGCAATCCTGCCCGCCGCCGCAACCTTGCTGCAAAAGAGGCCCGCGGCAAGTACCTGGCGTTTATCGACGATGATGCTTTTGCTCCCCCCGAGTGGCTCGAGAGAGGGGTGGCGTTTTTGGAGTCACACCCGGTTTATGCCGGCGTTGGCGGCCCCAACCTCCGGCCCGAGGATTCGACAGGCCCGGAACTCTTGACCGACATGGTTCTCACCACTCCGCTCATGGGCGCAGGCAGCCGCGCTTACCGGGGCGGCGGCAAGCTGTCTGCTTCAAAGCCTGGTGAGCTTCACCTGGTTAACTTCCTGGTGCGCAGAGACAGCTTTGAAAGCATTGGAGGTTTTAACGAGGAGTTGGGCTACGGAGGCGAAGACACCGAGTTCCTCCATCTGGCATCCCGCAAGGGCCTGGTGTTCGTGTTCGCACCCGATTTGTACGTGTTTCACAAGAGGCGGCCGTTCGGCATTGCCTATCTGGGGCAGCGCTTCCGGCTCCGGCTCCAGAGCGGCCGGCTGTTCAGCGTGCACCCCGGCGTCTACAGCCGGAGCGCGAGCTTCTGGATCGCACTGGCAGGGCCCCTCGCGCTGTTGGCACTGCTTGCATATATCATCGCCGAGCGGGACCTCTTTGCCCTTGGCCTGATTGTCGCGGCATATGTGATCGCCTCGGTTTCTCTTGCGGCGTTTTCAAGAAAGCCGCGGGGGACGCACGTTCTTATCTCGCCCGCTGCGCTTTTCGCCCATCACCTTGTCAACCTGGCCGGCTTCTGGACGGGGATTGTCCGCTCCGCATTGAACAGCCGGGACAGGCAGCGGGTCAGGCAAAGGGTTTGATCTCCCTGCCGGAAAGCCCGGCTTTCTTCCCTTGCTTATAAAACTCTCTCCTGTTCATGAAAATTACCTTGCCGGTAATCATGTCACGCGGCAGAGTGATGACGAACGTAAGGGCTGCTTTCAAGAATCGGCGGGTTAGTCCCTTACCAGTGGAATCGTTGCCGGATTTGTCATGAAATTATAAAAGGCA
>CAYQTK010000188.1:0-8638 GCA_964420375.1 uncultured bacterium | reverse complement strand
GTGATTGGTTGAAATTAATCAACCCGACATTAGCTGGCGGTCAAGGCACTAGTTAAATAGCGTGCTAGTGACTTCAGTCGCGACTTTCGCCGGCCCTGGTCCCCTTTTTTCGAGTGACAGGGCACTGGCTCTGGGCTATAGAACGTCGCTCTTTCAGAGCTCTAACCGGCTTATTTTGACTTTTTACGAGGGCATCAATTTTTTACAACGGACATTATGCTTGAGTTCTGTTGCAATTGCTGACAAGCTCCGGACACGGCCGAACTTACCTCTCACCGTCCGGCACGGTGATTTCAGCTTGGGGAAAGCTACAGGTCTCTTTCGCTTTCGAAAGCCGATCTTGCCGGTCTCCTCTTCCCCCGAGAGTAACCTCTCGGCAGGAAAACGGCGCAAGCCTCTGCGATCCGAAAATAAAAAGGCGCGCTGTTATGAGCTTGTCCTTGCTCTATTTTCGTACTGCTGAAGTCCATACTTCGGATGGGGAGTAAGGGTTTAGTTGGTTGGTGTGACTTGCTTCGGGTGTGTCCGTCACCATCTGGCCTGCCGGCGGGTCATCTTGGGGAGGCGTTCAGCCGGTGGCTTTTCCACCCACGCAGTATCGGGGACGAAACTGCGTGGGCCACCCGGGAGACAATGACCACCCAATATGTCGCAGGCCCATTATGGTTGCCTCCTGTCCGGCCCCTGATTCATTGCTTCTTTTTCATGACCCCGGACAATACCTTTCCCATTTCCTCGATGGTAAAGGGCTTGCGGATGGACCCGTCAAAGCCGTGTTTCTCGGGCTCGGTCATTGCAGGGTCTTCGAAGTAACCCGACGCCACCAGGGTCTTCAAGTCGGGGGTTACCTGCCGGAGCTTTTTAACGGTTGACTTGCCGCCGGCTTCTCCGGGGATGGTGAGGTCTATTACGGCCGCGTCAAAAGGATTGCCTTGGCGGGCGAAGTCCTCCAATGCCCGGAGCGCGCTCTTTTCGTCGGATACGCAGAAAGGCTCATACCCGAGCTCCTTTAATATAAGGGCGGCGATCTTGCGCACTTCATTGTCGTCATCAAGGACAAGGACCCGACCGCTGCCGTGATTGAAGTTATTCTCGGGCACGTCTTTACACGCGTGCTCCGCCGAAGCCGGCAGGTAGATATAAAATGTGGAGCCCGAGCCCTCCTCGGAGTGCACGGTAATGGTGCCGCCATGGTCGCGGACCACGGAAAGTGCTGTGCTCAACCCCAGTCCGCTGCCTTCCGGTTTGGTGGTGTAATAAGGCCGGAAGATATGGTGAAGGTGTTCCTGATGTATGCCGGGTCCATGGTCACGGATGCTTATCAAAACGTAATCACCTTGGGGAAGGCCGGCGGAATTTTCCTCCAAAAGCTTCAGGTTTTCTCCTTTGACGCTTATAATCCCGCCTTCCGGCATGGCGTGCCGGGCGTTTATGACCACGTTGGAGATAACCCGGCTGATCCGGCCGATGTCAAGGCTCACATGGCAAAGATCGGAGGGTATATCCATCTCGCACTTCAAGTTGGAACCACGCAAAGAAAAACGGGCGGAGTCGCGGATAAGATCGGCTATGGTAGCCGTGTCCTTGAAAAGAGTGCCTCCCTTGCAAAGCGACAGAAGCTGATAGGTCAGGTCAGTCGCCCGGATACAGGCTTTCTCCACGTCCCGGAGAAGTTCACGGTCGTCCTCGGAAGAGCTCCTTCTTTTGGCTAGAGCAACATTGCCGAGGATAGAGGTAAGGATGTTATTGATGTCGTGAGCAATGCCGCCGGTGACCAGGGAAAGAGACTCCAGCCGCTGGAGACGTTCGGCTTCATCCAACAAAGATGGGTCTGTTCCATCGGCTTTTGTAGAGTTTCGAACAGCACGGGACTTTTTATTTTCAAGTTCGTTCCCATTATCGCCGCTTCCGTTTTCGTTCATTATTTCCCCCTTGCGGGCGGGGACTCGATTCTTTCAAGAGGGGTCTCTATATTAATAGGCATAAGAAATTTTCAGATTTTCCTTTATATCAGAAAAGGTCTCCGCGTGCAAATGTTTTCTCATAAACGCAAAAAATATTCCGAGCGGTTTGGAAATGGTGGAATTGATTGAGTTAAAGGAAAGCAGAATAGAGGAAAGAATAACAACGGGTATAAGCCGTTTTCATAGTTGAACGACCGTGGTGGAAAAGTCACTTGATTCCGACCGGAAGCCGGGAATCATTCACCGATTATCTTCACCAGGATTTCTTTGGGTCTCTGTCCGTCCATCTCCAGATAGTAAATAGTATGGAAGGAGCCGAAGTCAAGCCTGCCGGCCGTGATCGGACAAGTTACGTGATGTCCGGTAAGCACGGACCCCAGGTGTGCGGAGGCGTTCTTTTTAGGGTCGGTCTCGTCGTGCCGGTATCCGGCCCGGGGAGGAACGAGACGCTCCAAGACCTCCCGGTAGTCCCATGCAACTCCCATGTCGCTGTCGCTTATGAAAACAGCGGAGCTGGTATGCAAAGGGAAAACGAGCATTAGTCCCTCGCTTATTCCACTTGCCTCGAGCGCCTTTTCGCACCGGGAAGTAATGTTCAAGACCTCTACCGCCTCATTGGCGGTAAAGGCAAGGACCTGCCGGTATGATCTCATTTTCCCCTCCTGAGTCGTTTTTTCCTTTGCCGTCCGCAGGACTTTTTACCACATGACGGACAGATTGACAAATGATGGTTTCCATGGTTATTTGACGGGACTTGCAAGTACTGGTAAGTTATTCAATTAAGAGGCTCTTAAACAAATGCAAAAAAGCGGGTCATTTCGGAGGATTTAATGGCGTGGCTGGGCCGATTTATTTTTTCCTCCATCGGGAAAAAACAACTGATGGCTGTGACGGGCCTCCTGTTCTGCTTGTTCCTGGCCATGCATCTTGCCGGTAACCTTACCATGTACGCGGGTGCTGCGAGCTTTTCCGCTTATGCCGAGGGCCTGCATTCGCTGGGCCTGGTCATAAGTATTGCCGAGCTTCTGCTCCTTTTTTTCGCTGCCGTTCACGTGTTCACCGCAGCCGTGCTGGTGTATGAGAACCTCAGGGCGCGCGGCACCAGGTACAAGGTAAAAAAGAGCGCCGGCGGCCAGACCTGGAGTTCCCGGCTCATGCCCTGGACGGGCGTGTATCTCATCGGCTTTATCACCCTCCACCTTTTGAACTTCCACTTTATCGACCGGGAAGAGACCGCGATTACTCAGGTCGTCTCCGGTGTTTTCGAGAGTCCCGCTTATATGGCTTTTTACGCGGTGTCCATGATAGTGGTGGCCCTTCACGTCCGGCACGGGTTGTGGAGCGCCTTCCAGACCGTGGGCGCGAACCATCCCAAGTACATGTCGGCCATCCAGGCCCTGAGCGTGTTGTTCGCCCTGGCAGTGGCGCTGGGGTTCGGGTCTCTTCCCTTTTATGTCTCTTTCGCGGGGCTGGGAGGATAGGACATGGCGCTTGACTCCAAGGTACCGGCCGGGCCCATAGCCGAGAAGTGGGACCGGCACCAGTTCGATCTCAAGCTGGTGAACCCCGCCAATAAGAGGAAGTTCGATATCATCGTGGTGGGCACCGGCCTGGGAGGAGCCTCCGCTGCCGCTTCCCTTGCGGAGCTGGGCTACAACGTCAAGGTGTTCTGCATCCAGGACAGCCCCCGCCGAGCCCATTCCATAGCGGCGCAGGGCGGGATCAACGCGGCCAAGAACTACGCCAACGACGGGGACAGCATCAGGCGGCTGTTCTACGACACGGTCAAGGGAGGCGACTTCCGTTCCCGGGAGGCCAACGTTTTTCGGCTCGCCCAGTTGAGCAACAACATAATCGACCAGTGCGTGGCCCAGGGCGTGCCCTTTGCAAGGGAGTACGGAGGTCTGCTCACCACCCGGTCCTTTGGAGGAGCACAGGTCTCCCGGTCTTTTTACGCCAAGGGGCAGACCGGCCAGCAGCTTCTGCTGGGAGCATACGGCGCGCTCTCCAGGCAGGCGGCCTCCGGCAAGGCCCGGTTATTTACACGCCGCGAGATGTTGGACCTGGTGGTCATAAACGGACAGGCACGAGGCATAGTGGTGCGCAACCTGGTGAACGGAGAGATGGAGTGCCATGCCGCCCATGCCGTTGTCCTGGCCACCGGCGGCTACTCCAACGTCTACTTCCTGTCAACCAATGCCATGTCGTCCAACGTGTCCGCCCTATGGCAGGCATACAAGAAGGGAGCTTATCTCGCAAACCCCTGCTTTACGCAGATACATCCCACCTGCATACCGGTGCATGGCGACTACCAGTCCAAGCTGACCTTGATGAGCGAGAGCCTCAGAAACGACGGCAGGGTGTGGGTGCCCCAAAAAGCAGGAGACACCCGCTCTCCGCAAAACATACCGGTGGAGGAGCGGGACTACTACCTGGAGAGGAAGTACCCCAGCTTCGGCAACCTGGTGCCCCGCGACGTGGCCTCCCGCGCGGCCAAGGAACAATGCGACCAGGGCAAGGGAGTAGGCGAGACCGGAAAGGCGGTATACCTTGACCTGCGCGACGCCATCGAGCGCGACGGCAGGGAAGCCATCGAGAAAAAGTACGGGAACCTCTTTCAGATGTACGAGAAGATCACCGGAGAGAGCCCCTACGATGTCCCCATGATGATCTTTCCGGCGCCGCATTACACCATGGGAGGTCTGTGGGTGGACTATAACCTCATGAGCACCGTGCCCGGCCTGTTCGTCATCGGGGAGGCCAACTTCTCCGACCACGGGGCCAACCGGCTGGGAGCGAGCGCGCTCATGCAGGGACTGGCGGACGGCTACTTCATCCTCCCCTACACCATGGGCGGCTACCTGGCGGGCGAGAGGATCGAGGACCAAAGCACGGACCACCCGGCTTTCCGGGAAGCCGCCGAGCAGGCAAAGGAGAGGACGAAAAAGCTTCTCTCCATTAACGGAAGGCGGACCCCCGACGAGTTCCACAAAGAGCTCGGACACATCATGTGGGAGTACTGCGGCATGGCCCGCGAAGAGAAGAGCATGAAGAGCGCCGTGGAAGAGGTGGCCGGGCTCAAAGAGGAATTCTGGAAGAACGTCAAGGTCGCGGGCGCGGAAGCTGATTTCAACCAGTCATTGGAAAAGGCCGGAAGGGTGGCTGATTTCCTCGAGTTCGGCGACCTCATGCTGGAGGATGCCCTGGCCAGGCACGAGTCGTGCGGCTGTCACTTCAACCTGGACCATCAGACCGAGGACGGCGAAGCAAAGCGCGACGACGCCAACTTCGCTTATGTTTCTGCGTGGGAGTACAAGGGCGAAGGCCGGTCCCCCGATCTTCACAAGGAAGAGCTCGAGTTCGAGAACGTCGAGCTTGCCCAAAGGAGTTACAAGTGAAGACCATCAGCCTTACCCTCAAGGTCTGGCGCCAGGCCGGTCCGGCCGACAAGGGAAGGTTCGAGACGCATGAGCTTAAAGACCTGTCTACTGACATGTCGTTTTTGGAGATGCTGGACGTACTGAACGAAAGGCTCACCCTTATGGACAAGGAGCCGGTGGCTTTTGACCACGACTGCCGCGAAGGCATCTGCGGCATGTGCGGCGCAGTGGTTGACGGCCGGGCCCACGGTCCCTTGAAAGGCACCACCTTGTGCCAGCTCCACATGAGGCATTTCCGGGACGGCGACACTGTGGTTATCGAGCCTTTCCGGGCGCGACCCATGAAGATAGTGAAGGACCTGGTGGTTGACCGGAGCGCGTTTGACTCGATCATCCAGGCGGGAGGCTACGTTTCAGTGGGCACCGGCGGGGTGCCGGACGCCAACACGGTCCCGGTTTCCGCCCAGAGCGCGGAGCTTGCTTTTGCCGCGGCCAACTGCGTGGGGTGCGGCGCTTGCGTGGCCGCCTGTCCCAACGCGTCGGCCATGCTTTTCGTGGGGGCCAAGGTCTCCCACCTGGCTCTCCTTCCCCAGGGCAGGCCGGAAGCCGCAAAGCGGGCCATTGCCATGGTGAGGAAGATGGACCAACTTGGCTTCGGCAACTGCACCAACTTCAGAGAGTGCGAAGCAGTGTGTCCCAAGGAGATATCTATTGTGAACATAGCACGCCTCAACCGGGAGTACTTGAAGGCATCGCTTTTTTCCAGGCAGGAGTGAGAGGATGACGGAATTTCTGGTGGGGTATCATGTCCGCGACCGGACGCAGGAGGAGGTCGGAGCAGCGGTTAGGTTTGCGCGTTTTACTCCGGCGTGGGTGTCTCTTCCACAAGGGCCGTGGGTGTCGGTGTTTCCCGAGATCGCCGAGACCCTGGACATGGAGACCTTAAACCGCATAGGGGTCATTTTTTCCCGCACGTTGAAGACCTACGTGTGGAGCGCTCTTTTGAACGACAGCAGGTCTCTTCTTTACACGGTGTTCGACAGGGGCGAGGTCAAGGCCGAGTATGATTCTTTTCCCGAGCTTTACGGGTCGAAGTCGAGGTCCTACCGGAGGCTCACCGACGGCAAGCCGGGCCTGATGGTGAACCTGTGCGCTGCCGCCGTTCCTATCGAGACCATGGAGCAGGTCCTTTTCCGAAAGCCGCTTTCCGAGGCGGTAAACGAGGTTGCGCTGGAGGAGAAGATAGACTGCGAAGAGGAGCTCATGAGCTTAATGCCGGAGGAGTACGTGCATGAGCGGATCATGGAAAAGCGCGGTTATGCAACGGAAAAGGCCAGGCTCGATGACCTCGCCCGGCTTCTCGGCGTGTCCTATGCGCTAAACACCTACTCTGAACTTACCGAACATTTCCGGAGGGGAGCGAAAGGACTGCCCGGCCAAAAGAAGTTCATACTGGTAAATCGCTAGCCGTTTCTCTATAATGCCCACGTTGCCCGCGTGGAAAAAACCATGGAAAATGGGCCGGTCTTTCCGCCGGTCAAGGAAAAGTGTGATTTACAACGTACTAGTGCTCTGTCACTCGAAAAAAGGGGAACGGGTCCAATGCAGATCGCGGCTAAAGCCGCTCGCACGGTTCTCATTCTGTTCCCGAGAAGCATTTGATAAAAACACGAGCTGTGAAGGGTTTTTTGTTGCGTCTAAGAAAACTGATTTTAGTGCGAGCGACGGAAATCGCTACTTTCTTAGCTCACCCGCTATGCGTCATTTTAATCTTGACAAGACACTAGTAGCGGATCACATTAAAATTTACAAGCTGCGTGCGAGCGACTTTAGTCGCGAAGAAAGCCGCTCGCACAAGAACTGTTTTTTGTAAGTGACAAAAACAATTGTGAACAAACACTAGTTCCTGTGAACAGACAACCGCCAAACAAAGGAGAAGGACATGACTTCAAACAGAGATTTTTCCACAGAAGACTTAAAGAAGCTTCTGGACCCCAAAAAGATAATTATGGTGGTGCTGGCCATCATTCTTGTCTTCGTGCTCGTATCAGCCAAGCAGATCGTGTACACCATCCAGCCGGAGGAGGAGGGCATAGTGCTCCGCTTCGGCAAGCACTCCCGGACCGACGGGCCCGGACTCCATTTCAAGCTTCCCTGGGGAATAGAGAGGGTGTACAAGCTTCCCAAACAGCGCCAGCTCAAGCAGGAGTTCGGGTTCCGTACGACCAAGGTTGACGTCCGCAGCCGCCACGAACGTGTCGGGCAAGAAGAAGAGTCTCTGATGTTGACGGGGGACCTTAACTCCGCCAAGGTCGAATGGATAGTACAGTACCGTATCTTAGATTCGGTGGACTACCTGTTCAACGTCCGCTCGGTGGAGGGCACCTTCCGGAACATGTCGGAAGCTGTGATGCGCCGGATAGTGGGCGACCGGAGCGTGGACGAGGTCATCACCTGGGGCAAGGCGGAGATAAACAAGGAGGCCAAAAAAGAGCTCAATGATCTTGCTGAGGAGTACGGTATCGGTCTCCAGGTCCAGGTGGTGCTTCTTCAGAACGTGAACGCTCCCGAGCCGGTGCAGCCTTCCTGGAACGAGGTCAACGAGGCGGAGCAGGAAAAGGACAAGCTCATAAACGAAGCCAAGTCCAAGTACAACAAGCGGGTCCCCCGAGCCACGGGAGCGAAACAACGGATGATCAAGGAAGCCGAGGGATATAAAATCCAGCGGGTAAACGAAGCCAAGGGAGACGCCGAGAAGTTCTCCAGCATCTACCGCGAGTACCGGCTGGCGCCGCGCGTGACCAAGCGCAGGTATTACCTGGAGACCATGGCAAAAATCATTCCCAAGGCGGGCCGGAAGATCATAGTAGACGAGAACAACTCCGGAGTTCTCAAGCTTCTCAACCTCGACTCTCAGGGGGTGCAAAAATGAAAAGGTCATCAGTCCTGATATTAGTGGTGATTGGGATTTTTATCGTATTAATACTGCCCACCATGCTAAGCGGCTGTTACATCGTGTCCATGCACGAACAGGTGATTGTGACCCAGTTCGGCAAGCCGGTGGGAGACGCGACAAAAGAGCCTGGTCTGAAATGGAAGGTCCCTTTTATCCAGAAGGCCCACTTCTTTGATAAAAGGTGGCTGGAATGGGACGGGGAGAGGAACCAGGTGCCTACTCTGGACAAGAAGTACATCTGGATTGATACCTATGCCCGGTGGAGGATCGAGGACCCTCTTTTGTTTTTCAAGCGGGTCAGGAACGAAGAAGGCGGGCAAAGCAGGCTGGACGACATC
>CAYQTK010000187.1:0-8678 GCA_964420375.1 uncultured bacterium | reverse complement strand
TTTACTTTGCGTCTTCGCGCCTTTGCGTGAAATAAAATTCTATTTTGGACAAGAGGGAAAAAGACAATAAAAATATGAGGGATCACCGGAGGCGACTTGTCACAACGGCGCCATTCTCAGCTTGACGTCGTCAATCCAGACCGTTCCCTTGCCCTTGATCACCAGGTTCAACTGCACGTTCTCCGGGTCCTGGCCCGGCTGAAGGATAAAAGAAGTGGTGCATTGCGTCCAGTTGTTGTCCCCCGACAAACTCTGGTCCAGGCCCCTCGAAAAAAAGCGGCCCTTGTCCGGCAAATAGACGTATAACTCCAGGTGAGCATCGCCTTCCACCCCCCTGGTACGCAGATGCGCGCTGTAATGAAGAAATGCGTTTTCCACGTCCACGTCGCCGGTCTCGAAAAGACGGACCTTGCGGCCCGAGTCCGCGTCAATCCTCAAGCAGCCCGAGCCCTCATAACAATCACCCTTATCAACGGTGACACCCGACAAGGTTATGACACCGTCCATGCTGTCCGCCGCATGGCTGAAAATCATCTTGCCTTCGCTTTTACTTCTGTCTTTGACTTTGTCATTGTCTTGGTTTTTTTCCGTGCAACTTATAAGCACCAAAAGCAAGGCCGCGGTCATCGTCATGAAAACCAAACGTCTGCTCATCTCAGCAAACCTCCATCATTTCTTCTGGTATGATGCCGATATTTTTGCTATGATCAGCAGCCACATTATAAACATTTAGCGAAGCGCTTTCAATACGGCGGGCAAGGAGGCATAAATAGAGAAAGATGAGCAGATAAAGATTCCCGAGCACCTGCAAAAGTACGAACTGGGGCTGTCCCACCTCTATGACGGATATGCAAAGCTCTTTCCGGGATATAAAGACTTCTGGGAAAAGCTTTCAGTGGAAGAAAATACCCATGCCATGCTACTGGAAACTTTTAAAGACATGATCAAAGATGGCCGGTTCGATCTCAGTTCCCGCAGATTCTCCTTCACAATAATTGAAAAGAACATGGAGAAGCTCTCCTCCTTGCAGAATCATGCCATGAGGTCGGGCATAAGCATTAAGGAGGCGGTGGAGTCGGCAATGGAGGTAGAGCGAGGGATTCTAGAACACAAAGTCTTCCTGTCATATGACGGAGACCCCCCGGAAGTGAAAAGGATACTGAACACTCTTTCCGAGGATACCCGCAGGCATTCGAAAGAAGTGAAAGAACTGTACAATAAGTTGCGTGACTGAGTATCTTGGCTTTTGAAATCCAAGCAATAATGATATCGCCCCTGCCTTGCCGATCGTCAAGTAAGGCATGCGAGCGGCTTCAGCCGCCAGAGAAACCGCCCGGAAGATAAATCCTTCCTTCTGAAATGTCCTCTTGCGCTTCTCTTATCCGCGCCGCAGTGTCAAGTCCTTTCCAATAGCCGTGATGGAGATGAACGCGGACAAGCAGACCGTCATCTATCGCGGGAACAAGGCCGTCTTTTACCAGGCAGGCGTAACGGTTGCCGGGCAGTCGCTCGACTATCTCCGGCTCCAGGATGGAAAGCCCGGTGTATACCACTGGCTTCAGTCCCGCTGTGCCGTTGCCGCCAACCTTCCGGACGGCGTCTTCCGAGTCGACCCACACGGGCGTGTAATTCTCGGGCTCGAACCGCTCCACCGCCACCAGTGTTGCTGAGGCTTGGTTTGACAAATGCCCCCGCAGCACTTCGCAAAGATCGGCATCTATCAACGTGTCCGCGTTGATAAGCACGATCCGCTCGCCCTGGAAATAGCGCGCTGCTCTGCCGATTCCGCCGCCGGTGCCGAGAAGCTCGGGCTCGCGAGAAAAGGAAACGTTAATACCTAAGTCCGCACCGCCTTCCAAAGCATTGCAAAGCATGTCGGCAAGGTAATGGACGTTGACTACAACCTCGGTAATGCCTTGCTCGCAAAGCCGGCAAAGCGGGTAATGGATCATGGGACGGCCAGCAACCGGCACCAGCGCCTTGGGCATGGTTTCGGTCGCCGGCAGGAGCCGAGTGCCCTTGCCCGCGGCAAGGACCATGGCCTTTCTTATTTCCACTTGCACCTCTTTTATCAACTCGATTGATTAATGTAAGAGTAACCTTGAAAGCTGAAGCTTACAAAAGAATACCATTTATCGCGGCTCCCGCCGCTCGAACTTATCGAATTTCTTGATCTCAGATTGACCTCATATGCAAAAGATGGTCTAAAAATATTCTTTGTGCGAGCAAGTTTACTCGCGAATTACGTCGCTCGCACACTATGCGTCAGTGTGGCCTTGACAACACACTAGGTTGCCCGTGCCATGCTGTCGCTTCCCCCTGAGGGGACAGGAGGGGGGCTGAAAATGAACCGGACCTTGAGCACCTGGGAACATCGTATGCGTCCGAGTCGGCAAGGCATTTCAGGTAAAAGGATTGATTATTGTCTTGAGTGCCCGGCTTGTGGTAAACTTCATCTTACGCAAGGCTCGAGAGATAACCAGGAAAATTACAGAAGGAGGAAAACATGCTTTCAACCATTCCGTTCGATCTTTCCAAGCTCAAGAAGACCGACCTGGACCAGGAGATACTCCGGACCGCGATCATCGCCGAGCTGGACGCCATCAACCTTTATGAGCAGCTTGCTTCCATGACCACCAGCCAGGACTTGAAAATCATCCTGCTGGACGTGGCCAAGGAAGAGAAGACGCACGTGGGAGAGTTCCAGGAACTTCTGCTCAAGCTGGACAAGGAGCAGGTCAAGGAACTCGAGGCGGGCAAGGAAGAGGTTGCCGAGGAGCTGGCCAAGGCCAAGAAGAAATCGAAGAAGTAGTGCTCTGTCAAGCGTCTTTTGTTGCCTCCAAGAAGAATGATTTTAGTGCGAGCGACTGATACCGCGAGTAAAGTCGCTCGCACGCTATAAGTCATTTTAATCTTGACAAGACAGTGGTTCTGCTGTAAAAACGCTATTTAATGCCTGTTACGAAACTCCGTTTTTGGAGTGCAAAAGCTTGCTTTCGCTTTCATAAGTTCCGGCTTGCCGGAACTTACCAAAAGGCGCCTCGTAAACTGTGAGCCTTTTGTGGAGCGCATTTCCGGAAAGCAAGCTTCCCGGCGGAGAAAGCGGACAGCAAGCCTGTCTGCGTGCGGAGCGCACGGGCAGGCTGCCGCACTCCAAAAAACAGCGCCGCAAAAGTAAATTAAACCAACAGACACTATTTAATGTAACCCAGCGAGCGGAGCTGCTCCTCGGTTCGGGGGTCATACGCTGGTTGTCCGCCCTCCGGATATAGAGGCGGGTGTTGGTCTGCGAAGCGGATGGCCTTGTTTTCAAGCATATCCGCAAGCTGAGGCATCTCGTTTGCGAGGTCGTCTTCTTCATGGGGGTCCCGGTCCACGCGGTACAGCTCATGGCCGCCCGCAGAGTCCCATATGAAATGATACGGCCAGTCGATGACCGAGAGCTGGTCCCGGTCAAAGCGGGCGGGATCGTAATCCGGGAAGTACGACTCGACCCGCTCCATGAAACGATGCGGCCGGTTGCGGGAAGCATATAAAGGCCCGTCCTCTCCCGAATCTTCATCGAATCGCGGAAACTCGTCGCCTTCGAGAAGCGACATCAAAAGCGCGGGAAGCCGCTCCAGGGAATATGGTTCATTCACTTTATATCCATTTGGCACCCTGCCCGGAAATGAGATAATCAGCGGCACGTGGAGAAGCCCGTGATACATGGAGAACTCGTGTCCCCAAAGATTATGAAAGCCGATGTTCTCGCCGTGGTCGGAAACAACCACGACAAGTGTGTCCTCCCGGAGCCCCTGCATCCGAAGCTCCCGGAAGAGCTCTTCAAGCCTCCGGTCAAGGTAATGGATGGAGCCATCGTACCACATCCGGAGCTTCTCCTTGTCCGACGCACCGAGGTCCCGCAAACCCGCGTCATAAGCGAGCCAGTTGAATTCCATCTTATTTAATTCTTGGCGCGCCCGGGCCGGGTCCATAAAGAAGTAATATGCTCCTTCCTCGTGCGGATAAGGCAGATGGGCCTCCATGAAGTTTAGGAAAAGAAAGAAGGGCCGGTCATCGCGCGCCGCGCTCTTAAGCCAATGCTTTGATACGCGGATGCCTTCCTGCGCGCCGCTGTCAGCAGGACCGGAAGCTCCGACAAGAGCTTTTGCCGGCCTGGCGACAGCCTGCCCGGAGAACCGGGGTTCTTCGTGAAACAGGACCTCTGCATGTCGGAGTACGTGGAACCCCTGGTCCAGGTTGGTGAAGGAGGATATCCACGGGTTTGCGGAGAAAGCCAGGTTCACGTACCCCTTGGCGGAGAGCTTCTCGGCAAGGGTCTCAAAGCGCTCGTCCAGCCACAAGCTGCCGTGCACGCAGTTGTGCTCCACCGGATAGCGGCCGGTAAACATGGAGGCGTGGGAAGGAAGCGTCCACGGCGACGGAGTATAGGCTCTTTTAAACAATACGCCCTTTTCAGCAACCAAGTCCAAAAACGGTGTGGTGTCCCGCTGGTGTCCGTAAAGAGAAAGCCGGTCGGCGCGCACCGTGTCGAGGACGATAAAAACCAGGTTCGGCCCGCTGCCGCCTTTTTTGGAAAGCTCCGGGTATCGAGCTTCAGGCGGCATAGAATGCGACCCTCCAAGTGCGGCCATGACTATAAGCAAACCCGTCGCTGCCGTGCCCGAGCTTTGGAAGGCGCGCACCCAACCGGCGTCGTCAAGTATCTTCTCGCCCGCCTTCCTGCAGAGGAAAAACAAACCGAGGGCAGCCAAGGCTGCACCGATATGAAGCACATAACCGAAAAATGCGCCCTCACCTTCTCCCGAGACCGGCAAAGAAGAAATGAACGACATCGCAGCCACAATCCATGCGGCCTCCCAGAAAAGCGAGTTCAAAGGATGGATTCGTCGCGGCCGCAAAACATAGAAGAACCACTGCCCGGCAACGAACAGGCCGGCGCCGAAAAGAAAAACCGCGTACCTTAAAAGATTGCTTGCAAAGATTTCCCTTGCATGGAACCAGCCGGCAAAAAGCACCAGGCAGGTCAGCATGAGGACAAGGGTATAATATGGCCCGGCTTCCTTGCTCTTTTTCTGCTTGCGGGAAAAGGTAAAAACGACCGCAGCGGCGAGTATCCATAACAGTGCTCCCAGTGCCGCGGTTCCGAGGAGTGCCTCCCGGGACGCACGGGGCTCCAGCAGCTTTTGCACCTCGTTAAAGCTGTTCCCTTTTGCCAGAAACGCGGGCAGGGAAGCGCCGATCTCGAACAGGGCCATCCACGCGGCCAAAGCCACCGCTACTACTCCGCTCCAGAAAAATGCCGATAAGCGAAGGCCGGAAGCTGCACTGGCTTCCCCCTCGTTGTTACGCTCTTCTTGGGTCATGGAACTCTCTTAGAAGATAACATCCTCTTCAACAAGCTGGGTCCCTTTCCATATCTTCAGCTTTACGCGGGGCCTTTTTTTATCGGGGTAGTCTATAAAGGCGTAGGTCATCCTCCGCTGCCTGCCCAGGTTCTGGATGTCCAGGTGGATGATGTCGTTCCAGGTGCCGGTGTTTACGTAGAGCTTCTCCTTTCCGAAACGGCGATAGGCCGCCTGGTGGTTGTGCCCGAAGATCACGGTATGATAGCCGGGGCGGGCGAGGATTCTCCTGGCGGTGTTCTCCAGCTTGGGGACCACGGTCATGTTGCGGAGAATCTCCAGTGTCCTCTTTCGCTCCGCCTTGTCCGCGAGGTTCTGCTTGCGGAGCCGATTGCGAAGAAAGTGCAGCGCCAGCCTGGTAATGGCGGGGATGCCGAAAAAAGGGTCGAACACGACACCGAGCAGCAGATATCTTCTAAACGGCTGTATCCGGTCCACGTAGACCCTTTCCTTTTTGGCCTGGTTCAAAAACTCGATGACCCACAGGCACCCCCAGGGCAGGTTGAGGATGTCCTCCCCTACGGCGTTCTTCGTAAAAAGGTTGTCAACGTCAAACCGGTTGGAAGGATGGTACTGGTGCCCGTGCTCGATCCATATCCCGTCAAAGGTGTAATTGAAGCCGGCGAAGTTTATCTCGGCCTCAAGTATTCGTCCGAGCTCTTCCCTGACTCCCGGCCAGAGGATACCGGGGTCGTGGTTGCCCACGATATAGGTGATGCGGTGATGCGAAGTCTTTGCAAAGCGCCGCATGGCATCGAAGACCTCGGGATGGCCGTCAACTATCTTCCTTAGCTTGTTTATGGCAACCTCTTCGGATATCTCGGTGGGATACCGCTCCTGGAAGTCCACCTGCAGGGTGTTTAAAAAATCACCGTTCAAGATGAGCTCCACGTCAGCGTGCTTATAATGACCGCTGGAGTAATAATCGAAAAAGGCGATCAAGCGGGGATCGAAGATAAAGTACTCCAGCGGATTCAGGCTTCCGTCTTCTGCGAGAAGACCGGTCCCGATATGGAAGTCGCTTATTACCAGCTTGTAGCGCTCCATGGCCTGCGGCTTTTAGGCCTCCCTGCCGGTGAGCTCTTGATAACATTCCAGCACCGACTCGTGTCCGATGTCTCCGCCTGCGCCGGGGGCCTTCAAGGAGTCTCCCACCAGAAACAGGTTCTCGATTTGGGGGACCCGGTAGCCGGGCCGCTTTCCGCGGTGCTGGGATACGTTTACCTCGACCCCGTCAACCATCTTGAGGTGCATGGCCCGCCGCCACTCCTGGTTGTCCTTGATTCCGGGAAAAAGCTTGAGAATGGCCTCCTCCAGCCTCGACTCCAGTTCGCCCGCTTTCTCCGGGTCTTGCATGTCCTCCAGCCGCGCCGGCAGGAGCCAGGTCAAAAGCTGCTTGCCGGGCGGAGCAAGCTCGGGGCACAGGTTGGACGTAAACACCCCGAAGCTTATGGGGTCCCACAAGTACCACAGGCCGCTGGTGTCGGACACCCGGGTGGAAAGCCCGTAATCTATCACTACTCCGGAGGTGGGACGAAGCCTCCTGCAAAGCAGGGCGTAATCTTCGGGAAGAAGCGACTCGTCGAGCACGGTGTGAAGCTCCTGGCAGGGAAGGTTTATCACCACCCGGTCGGCATAAAGCTTCTCGCCATCGTCAAGCTCGACCCCCCGGGCCTTGCCATCTTCAACTAATACCTGCTTCACCTCGGTGCCCGTGCGTATCTCCCCGTTTTTGGCGATCACGTTGAAAAGCGTCTCGTAGATGTGACGCCAGCCTTTTGTAGGGTACATGACCGACTTCTTCTTCTGGAGTACGCTGGCCATGTTAAGGAGCATCTCGCCTGCGCTGGCCTGCTCTATGAACGGGCACACCTGCATGGAGGCCGACACCAGGTGGAGGTATTTCCGGAGCCCGCCCCTGATGTTGTTCTGGTCCATCCAGTCGAGGACGCTGGTCTCGAGAAGCGATCCGTCCGGCCCGGACTTGATCTTGAGAAGAAGCGGAATGCTCTTCATCCTTTCGGTGACGCTCATGAGCCGGGTGGTGAAGAACCCACCCGGCGAGGTGGGAAAGTCAACCGTCTTGCCGTCGGGAAAAGCCACGAAGCTCTTGCCGAGGTCCGTGAACTCGAGGGGATGGCCGATGTGCCGGAACACCTTTGCGGTGGCGCTCTCAGGCCCGAAGCGGACAAGGTGCACGCCGTTATCGACGGTAAAGCCGTCCTTTTCCCATAAGTACGCCCGGCCGCCGCTGCGGGAGAGCTTCTCCAGCACCAGCACCTCTTCGCCGTCGGACGACAGCAGCGCAGAAAGTTGAAGTCCGCAGATGCCCCCGCCTACAACTATGGTACCCGCCATGTCCTACCCTCCTTTGGCCCGGCCGCTGCCGGCGAGCGCAGACTCCGGGCGCTCGCGTATTGCCTGTTCCTCAGCCTTGGCGCCGGGAACAAGCTCCTGGAAAAAGAACCTGCCGTCACGTTTTACAACCTCAGCCCGCGAGAACCTGACCGGTCTTGAAAAGATCGGCCCGTCGTAAACAAAGGTATGGAACTCGCCGTTCTCTCCGCAAGGGTCCACCCGCAAGGGCAGGCTGTCAATGAAAGCATGATCAAACTCTTTGCCTGCAAACTCGCCGTCAAGCACCTGTCCGTCCACGCATGTTATCACCGATTTGAAACCGAGCTCGACAAAGCGCCGGGCCAGCTCAGCAGTGTTGCGGCCCCACAACGGGAACACGGCTTCCATCCCCAGGCGGGCGAGGTTGTCCTCCCGGTAGCGGCGCAGGTCCGTAAGATATATGTCAGCGAAAGCGACCTTTCTTATGCCTGCGGCAAAAAAGACCTGCATCTGTTTTTCCATGATCTCTTCGTAAATCTCGTTGGTGCATCTCGCGGGGATGTTGACAACGCGCAAAGGGATGCCTAAAGAATCGGCTTGGTCCTCTAAAAGCGCGCTCCGGACGCCGTGCATGGACACCCGGCCGTAGTCTTCGGTAACCGTAGAGATAAGATACGCGGGCCAGGAGCCCTCCGAGGTATTCATCTCGTAAAGACCCAGGGCGCTGTCTTTGCCGCTGCTCCAGGAGTAGGCGAATTTTTCCAAAATCCCTCCTTGCCCGCGCACCCGCTTCATAAACACAACTCATCGGCAGTGACAGCCTGTGCGGGAGACGTTAGTGCTCTGTCACTCGAAAAAAAGGGAACGGATCCAATGAAGATCGCGGCTAAAGCCGCTCGCACGGTTATCTCCTATTCCCGAGAAGCATTTGCC
>CAYQTK010000186.1:7711-8822 GCA_964420375.1 uncultured bacterium | reverse complement strand
AGTGCTCGATCATCTCGTGGGGCATGAGCATGAAAGCGTCTACTCCCTGGTCCACGGCGACATCCAGTGAGTACTGGGCGAATCCCCGCAGAGGACCTCCGGCGATGACCTTGTCGCGGTCGCGTGGCGAGAGGCCGGCCTCCCGAAAGAGGTCCCGGAACCGGGTCCCCAGGGGCACGCGGAGGTTTTGGCGTGCTTCCCCTCCGGGCGAGATCAGGGTCAACACCTTGGTCGATTGGACCTTGCCTTCCCGAACCGCGTCCAGGGCGGCCAGGGCTGTCTCCGCGGCGACTACCCGGGTGGATGCCGTCCCCTTAATCCTTTGCACAATCATGGGCTCAAGGGTCTGCGGATATGCAGCGGGAACGGCCAGGACCTCGGCGCTGGAAAGAGCGTTCCGGGTCTCCGACTCGAGCCGAGCCGGGACTGCGACGACAACTTTTTGGGCATTGCACATCCGGCCCAGCATCCGGGCCGCAACATCAGTGTCCTGCGTCCGTTCCTGGAAAAGCGCCAATGTTGAAGAGACCTCCGGCTCCCGGTCCGCAGCCAGGATCACCAGGGTGTCCACTTCTATTCCCGACTCCGGGCCGATCACCCGGGAGAGAGGACGCGGGCAAAGGGAGTCGGTCAGGATGCCCGCTTCGTTTATGCGTTCCCACAGCCCCTCTGCGGATTCTTTGTCCGGGTCCTGGTTGGGGAATCCCACGGCAGAGGTGTCGGAAGCCGGGTTTACGAGAACCGCCCGGGCCGTCTTGGCGCCCCGAAGGTCCGCGCCATGAATAACGCCCGTCACTTTACCCTTGACAGGGCTAATCAATACCGGCCTGCCCGCTTCCGATCCCAATGCCTGTCCCGGCTCTATCTCGTCTCCCTCCTTGACCTCGGTCTTATAGGGCCTGCCGTCGCAGCTTATGAGAGCGAAGCTCAGGATCGAGGGCATCGCCGGCTCGGAAATGGGAAGGGACTTCGTCGCTAGAGGGAATTGGGGACGCTGAAAACCGCGGATATTATCCAGTACTTCTTTAAGCATGACATACTCCCAACCAGTGTATAACAAAACGCTATGTGCCGGGTAAGAACATTATCACGCCTTCTCCGTCACAATCTA
>CAYQTK010000186.1:0-7611 GCA_964420375.1 uncultured bacterium | reverse complement strand
TCCGTCACAATCTAAGGGCGGACATTAGGGAGAAGGCTGCAAGGCGATGTAAAAATACAGGGACTATTCTATGACTTTTTATTTTGTTTTGTCAAGTAAGTTATTGCGTCGGCAGCACTGAAGATTCGGGAGGGCGGGGTTTGGAGGCTTGAGACGGGAGGTTGGTTTTGTGCCGGTACTGCTGATTCGAACTTAAAGGCGGTTCATGTGTTTTTGAGGTCGGGGTTGACAATAAATTCCGGGTCTTTATCATTATTTCTGTTTTTATCCCGTTGACTTGCCGGTTTTCCCGCATATAATGGAGGTGTTAGCCTCGCACCACAGGATTTTTCATCTCCGGGCGGGAAGCTCTTTTTCCTGCCTTTAATAATTTTCATACCGCAGAGGAGGAAGTTTCATGATCCAGTTTCTTGTTCACGAGAAGTCGGACACCGTGGGTGTTGCTACGGTTGACATCAAAAAAGGCGAAGAAGCCGAGGGCCTTTACATGGATGACCAGTCGAAGATCACGGTTAGTGCGCTCTCCGACATTCCCCTGGGCCACAAGATAGCGCTCCGGGACCACGGCTCCGACGGCACTGTGTTGAAGTACGGCCACGACATCGGGCGGGTGGTTTCCGACATCAAAAAGGGCGATCACGTCCACGTCCATAACCTGAAGACAAAGAGGTGGTAGGAATGAGCCTGGGCAAAATATCGGCATACAGGCGCGAGAACGGCAGAGTGGGCATCCGTAACCACGTTATAGTGCTTGCCCTTGACGACCTCTCCAACGCTGCCTGCGAGGCGGTGGCACACAATGTCAAGGGAAGTATGGCCATTCCCCACGCTTACGGCAGGCTCCAGTTCGGCGAAGACCTCGAACTCTTCTTCCGAACCATTATCGGGGCGGGCGCAAACCCCAACGTTGCCGCGGCGGTGGTTATCGGCATCGAGCCGGAATGGACGCAGCGGGTGGTGGACGGCATAGCCTCGACCGGCAAGCCTGTCGCGGGGTTCAGCATCGAGCGGACCGGCGATATCGGGACCATTGCCAAGGCGAGCTACAAGGCAAAGGAGTACGTGCACCTGGCATCCGAGCTTATGAAGCAAGAGGCGGACTTGAGCGAGATATGGGTGTCGGTAAAGTGCGGCGAATCGGACACCACGTCGGGACTGGCGTCAAACCCCACCGTGGGCAACGTGATCGACAGGTGGGTGGAAGCGGGCGGCACTTGCTCTTTCGGCGAGACCTCGGAGATAACCGGCGCGGAAGAGGTCTGCAAACAGCGGGCGGCCACTGCCGAGGTCGGCGAAGAGTTCATGAAAACCTTTAACGAGTACAACGACTTCATAAACCGGCATAAGACCGACGACCTTTCCGGGTCGCAGCCCACCAAGGGCAACATCAGGGGAGGGCTGACCACCATCGAGGAAAAGGCTTTCGGCAACCTTCAGAAGATCGGCAAAAAGGCCAGGTACGTGGGCGTGCTCAAGCCGGCGCAAGCTCCCGACGGCCCGGGCCTGTGGTTCATGGACACCTCGTCCGCGGCAGCAGAGGCCGTGACCCTGTGGATGGCTGCGGGCTTCGTGGTCCACCTGTTCCCCACCGGCCAGGGCAATATCGTGGGAAACCCCGTCGAGCCGGTCATAAAGTTGTCTGCAAACCCCCTTACATGCGAGACCATGGCGGAGCATATTGATTACGACTGTTCAGCTATCTTGAAAGGGGAGATGACCCTTGACCAGTCGGGCAACAATCTCCTGGAGATGATCAAAAGGACCTGCAACGGCAGGGTGACCGCGGCCGAGGTCCTCCGGCACAACGAGTTCATCCTGACCAAGCTCTACCGGAGCGCCTGACTACTACGGAGGTGAAAACATCAAACATCGTGTAAAGATAGGCGTGGTCTGCCTGGCCCGCAAGACCTTTGATTATGAAAAGGCGCTTGCAACTTACAAAGCACAAAAAAAGGCTCTCCGGGCCATGGAAGAGGTCGAATGGGTTTTTATTGACGGGCTTACGATCGAGATCGAAGACGCACAGCAGGCTGCAAACAGGCTTTCCGCGTCCGGTCTGGACGCTCTTGTAATCATCAGCGGTACCTTTCATCTCGGCCATCTCGCCTTGTTGCTTGCAAGGAAGATAAACCGGCCCGTACTGTTATGGGCTTTCAGCGAGCCACCTTACGACGGCGGCAAGATACGCTTCAACTCGGCGTGCGGGGTCAACCTGAACGCGTCCAATCTTTACAAGGCCGGTTTTTTCGATTTTGATTATCACCTGGGCAACGACATGGACGAGTCCTGGCTTGATGCGGTGCGGATACGGGCCGCGCTCGAAACTTCCCGGGTGGGCATCATCGGCTCACACGCCCACGGGTTTTATAACATGGAGCCCCGCTCCCTGCCTTACTTTAAAGATTTCGGCGCCCTGCTGATTCAATACCAGATCGAAGAGTTCTACGGCGAGCCCGCGGATGAGGGACGGATTAAGGAAGAGGAGGAAACTGCGCACGAAATATTCGACTGCTCGGGTGTAAGCGACGAGCAGGTCAAAAAGGTGGCCCGCCTTTCCGCATCCATTCGCAACTTCATGCAAAAGCGCGGGCTTGCCGCTGTCGCCGTCCGGTGCTGGCCGGAGTTTGCAGACAGGTACGGCATCGCGCCCTGCGCGGCCATGTCCTTGTGCCAGGGAGACGGGCTGATTACCGCCTGTGAAGGAGACGTCGAACTTGCTCTTTCCATGATCGCTTTGCGGGCGCTGGGAGAAAAATCTCCCTTTTCCGCGGACCTCTCCCAGGTCACTCCGGAGGACAACACCGCTCTTTTATGGCATTGCGGTGTTGCGCCATATAATCTGTGGGACGGAAAATGCGTGCGGAGCCTTGATTCGTATCATGCCGGCGGCCGTGGCGTTACCGCGGACTTTGTCATGCAGGAGGGCCGCTTTACCGTACTTCGCCTGGACCATGCCGGCGGCGACACGCGGCTGTTGTTGGGTGGGGGCCAGTCCTTGTTCATGGACAAGCTACTGAAAGGCACCTATGCGCGGGCCCGCTTTGACAGCCACATCGAGAAGGTGTATGACACCATGGTCACGAACGGGTTTGCCCACCATGTGGCCATGGGCTACGGCGATTATAAAAGAGAGCTTGAGAAGTTCGGCCGCATGATGAATCTTCAAAGCTACGAGCTGTAGACCGCACGAGGAGTATCTGTTGCTCTGGACGGTCATTTCCTTTCTGTTTTTCACCTGCATGGTAGGATTCATCGCCTGGGTCCGCACCCGGCGCGAAAGACTGGACACCAGTGACGGCTATTTCCTGGCCGGACGGGGGCTCACCGGCTGGGTCATCGCCGGGTCCATGATCCTGACCAACCTGTCCGCCGAGCACTTGGTGGGCCTTAACGGCCAGTCTTACTCGATCAACCTTTCCGGAATGGCCTGGGAATGCACCGCTGCTTTCGCCACCATCGTCATGGCTCTCTACTTCCTTCCCCGCTACCTGCGGGGGGCCTTCACCACGCTTCCCGAGTTTTTCGAAGACCGCTACGACGCGTCCACCCGGAGGCTCATGTCTCTGCTTTTGCTGGCGGGTTACATGGCCATAACCCTTCCCGCGGGAGTGCTTTATCCCGGGGCTGTGGCCGTCAACCGTATATTCAACATAGGCGAGCTTTTTAACGTGGATTACGGATGGGCGTTGTGGATTTCCGTATGGTTCATCGGCGTAGTGGGAGCGATTTACGCTATTGTGGGCGGTCTTAAGGCAGTGGCTGTTTCCGACTCGGTAAACGGCATAGGGCTTTTGATCGGTGGTCTTCTGGTTCCGGTTTTCGGTCTTATCGCGCTTGGAGACGGCAGCCTTGGCGATGGCTTCACCAGGCTGGTGGAGGACACCCCCCTCAAGCTGAACGCCATTGGCGGACCGGATGACCACGTTCCTTTTGCCACCATATTCACGGGCATGATCTTCGCCAACCTGTTTTATTGGGGGACCAACCAGGCGGTAATCCAGCGGAGCCTGGGGTCCAAGAGCCTAAAGGAAGGACAGAAGGGGGTGTTGCTTACAGGGGTCTTCAAGATTTTCGTGCCCCTCATCATGATGGTTCCCGGAGTCATCGCTTTCCAGATGTTCCCCGGCCTCCGCGATGCTGACCTGGCATACCCCACCCTTATAGCCGAGACCTTTCCCAAGCCGCTTTTGGGCTTTTTCATTGCCGTGCTTCTGGGAGCGGTCCTTAGCACCTATAACTCGCTTTTGAACAGCGCTGCCACAGTGTTTTGCCTGGACATCTACAAGCCGGTGTTCAGGCCGGACATTGGGGAGGCCGAGCTGATACAAAAGGGCAAACTGGTGGCCACCATAGTCGCTATTGTGACCCTTTTCGTGGCCCCCTTCATATTGTTCGCGCCCGAGGGACTATACCAGTTCAGCAGGCGATCCACCGGATTCTATAACATCCCCATGATCGCCCTGGTGCTAACCGGTTTCTTTACCAAGCGGGTTTCCGGAATCGCCGCCCGGGCCGCGGTTATCTTCTATATCGTGACCTATATCCTGCTGGTGTTCGTGTTTGACGAGCCTATCAACTTTATCCATCTCATGGGAATTCTCTTCGTCTTCATGGTGCTCATCATGCTGACCATATCCTACTTCAAGCCCCGCGAGACACCTTATTTCATGAATCTACACAAGAAGGCGGTGGACCTTGCCCCCTGGAAGTGGGGCCCCATCCTGGCGCTTGTTATTATGGGACTTCTCGTGTTCGTGTATCTTCTGTGCTCGCCTGTCGGACTGGCAGCCACTGCCGGAATCAAGCCCGATTTTTATTTTTGGACCAGCATTCTTATCAGCGTATTTCTGTTTTTGTTAATGTGGCTTTTGCGCAGGCAGAAAGTTATCAGTATCCCGGACAGATCGAACGGCAAAAACCATGACTGATGATCTCGTCGATCTTCACAAAGACGGCAAGAACCTGTGCTTGTCCGTAGGGGGGAGACTGATCTTCCTTCACAGCCCGGAGGACCCTTTTATTCGCCTGGGGCGCGGTGAATCATTCGTCACCATGAACCGCGGCAACTTCCGGATAAGCGATAATATAACAGACAGGCTCGAGCTCCCCCGCTATGGGATTAAAGACTCGAAGGATGGCGTTCAGGTTGTGTTCTCGCACTCGGGAGGGGCTTCAGTCGAAATCCGGATCAGCGAACAAGAGGGCAGGTCGCATATAATTTTCGAGAGCGTTCCGGAATGGGCAAACCGGATATGGGTGCGCCTTTTTGCGGAGCCTTCGGAAAAGGTTTACGGGTGCGGCGAGCAGTTCTCATACTTTAACCTCCGAGGCCGGAGATTCCCGCTGTGGACCTCGGAGCCGGGTGTCGGACGAGACCCTGAATCGGAAGTAACCCGCCGGGCCAACGAGGAGGCTGGAGCGGGAGGCGATTACCATCACACCAACTTTCCCGCTCCCCTGTTCGTATCGTCACGACTTTATTACTGTCAGGTGGAAAGCTCGTCGTACATGGAGTTCGATTTTCAAATACCGGTACGCCACGTGCTCCACGCATGGTCCGTGCCCCGCAGGATCGTCATAGGCACGGGCGAGTCCTGGCCCGCTCTCATGGAGGACCTGACCTCTTTAACCGGCCGGCAGCCTCGTCTGCCCGAATGGCCGCATCAGGGTATCATCCTGGGCATCCAGGGCGGCGGCAAAGTCCTGGAAGACAGGCTCGGAAATGCGCTCGATGCGGGTGTCAAGGTGTCGGGAGTATGGTGCCAGGACTGGGCAGGGGTGCGCATGACCTCATTCGGCAAGAGACTGCGTTGGGACTGGAAGACCGACCGCAAGCTATACCCCGACCTCGAGCGCGACATTGCCGGACTAAAGGAGAAAGGCATCAGATTTCTGGCTTATATCAATCCCTATCTGGCAAGCGACGGCGGTCTTTTTCAAGAAGCTGCCGAGAGGGGATTTCTGGTAAAGACCTTTGGCGGAGAGGTCTATAAAGTCGATTTCGGAGAATTCAACGGCGGTATGGTGGACCTAACCAATCCCGACGCATGGCAATGGTACAAGGCAGTCATTAAGTCGAACCTACTGGACTCGGGCTGCAGCGGATGGATGGCCGACTTCGGCGAGTATCTGCCTGTTGATTGTATGCTTTATAACGGCGGTCCCTCGAGCATGCACAACCAGTGGCCGATGCTCTGGGCCAGGCTCCATTACGAGCTTCTGGCGGACGAAGGCAAACTCGGTGAAGTCCTTTGTTTCTTTCGGGCGGGATTTTCCGGTACGCAAAAGTATGCGCCGCTTTTGTGGGCGGGAGATCAATGCGTGGACTGGACGAGTCATGACGGAATTCCTGCGGTTATACCAGCGGCCCTTTCCGCGGGTGTGTCGGGGATCGGCTTCACCCACTGCGACATCGGCGGCTACACAGCCTTGTACGGGCTTTCGAGGAGCAAGGAGCTATATCTGCGCTGGCTGGAGATGTCTGCCTTTACGCTCATAATGCGTACCCATGAAGGAAACCGGCCGGACCTGAACCACCAGTTCGACTCGGATATGGAGACACTGCAAAAAACGGCAAGGATGAGCGGAATCCACGCCCGGCTCGCGCCCTATCTAAAGAATGCTGCTTGCGAGTATGTAAACACCGGCCTGCCTGTCCAGAGGCCCTTGTTCGTCCACTATCCCGAAGACCCGGAAAGCTTGGAGATATGTGACCAGTACCTTTTGGGAAGGGACTTGTTGGTTGCGCCGGTCATTGCGCCCGGAAAGAACTCACGGCAAGTTCATCTTCCCCCTGACCAATGGGTGCATCTTTGGAGCAAAAAAGAGTACTCCGGCGGAACATTTACTGTAGAGGCGCCCCTGGGACAGCCGCCCGTATTCTATCGCAAGAGTTCGGAACATGTCGGTCTGTTTTCCATGCTTGCTGCCGCTTGCAAAACCGGATATTAGCCTATATTGTGTTGCCGCGCTGTTAAAACACGGTTTGATAACGGGAACTACCCAAGGATTCTGCGGCTGATCTTTCCTGCAGGAAGCTTATTTCGAAACGAAACTTAAACCAAAAAACAGTTTGCGAAAAGGAGTAGAAAGTTTATTCAAACCATGATATTGATATGAGCAATTCACTCTTGTCCAAAATATCTTCTGAATAGACGGGGTCTCCTGAAGTCGTGGCATTATGGACCGGGTTATCATTGCCCAAAATCCGCAACGATAAGGAGGACAAGATCAGGGCACGCGTTTCCAGTCTTTTCACTCAACTGCTTCATTGTTTCCCTCGGACCGAATTCCAATCGCTGGTGAAAAAGCATGTAGCCGGGTACAAGGCCAAGGGCTTCTCCTGCTGGGACCGGTTCGTGGCCAAGAAGTTCTGCCGGCTCGCCCACGCCGGCTTCATCAAAAGCCAGCGCAAGCAGGTTATTGAACTCAAGAAAATGAAGGAGCAGGTTTTGAAGTGTTCTCTATAGAAAATGTATTGTTGCGCCATCGGCAACAGGCCCATCGGATTCATGTCTTTTTAGTGTGGACCCGGCCAAGTGCTTGAAAGAACTTCCCCCCCATTTTTTAGACACCCGTCCCGAAAACTTCTTTAATCGCGGAGCAATAAGC
>CAYQTK010000185.1:0-8846 GCA_964420375.1 uncultured bacterium | reverse complement strand
CAGCATATCATAAAAATTATAGAAACGAAATATTAAATGTTACGTGGTACTAGTGCTCTGTCACTCGAAAAAAGGGGAACGGTTCCAATGCAGATCGCGGCTAAAGCCGCTCGCACGATTATTTTCTATTCTCCAAAAAACTATTTTCTGTAAAGCTATTTTCTGTTCCCCAAAAAGCTTTTGACAAGACACTAGATATTTTTCGTGCGAGCGGCGGGAGCCGCGACTAAACTCGCTCGCACGCTATACGTCAGTGTCTGCTTGACAAGACGGTAGATCACCTCATGCGCTTTACAGCCAACTGCCCGCACGCAGCCAGGATATCGGTGCCTCTGCTGCTCCGGACAAATGCAGCAAGGCCCTTCTCACGAAGCAAAGACTGGTAATCGAGCACTGCTTGCCGGGAAGGCGCCTTGAACCCGCTTTCGGAAAAAGGATTCAGGGGAATAAGGTTTACCTTGACGCGGAGACCTTCGCACCAGCGGACCAGGGACCGGGCTTCATCAAGGCTGTCGTTTTCCCTCGAGATAAGGACAACCTCGATGGTCAGCCGCGACCGCCGCGGCAACGGATATCTCTTCAGCGCGGACTTCAAGCTCTGGGGGGAAGAGGCCGCGGGCACAAGCCGCGCCCGGGTGTCGGTGACCGCGCTGTGGAGCGAGACAGCGAGGTTGAAAGGTATGCCCGTCTCGGCAATCCTGTCCAGCTTATCCACAAGGCCGATGGTGGACAAGGTAATGCGGGAGGGAGAAACCCCCAGCCCCCTCCGGTGAGTTAAGATATCAAGGGCCTTCGAAACCGACTCCAGGTTGTCCAGAGGCTCGCCCATGCCCATGATAACTACGTTGTCAACAGCAAGGCCCGCCGCTTGCGCAGCCATTACCTGGCCCGTGATCTCGGAGGTGCTGAGCTGCCGCCGGAAGCCCGCCCGGCCGGTGCGGCAGAACCGGCACCCCATACGGCAGCCCGCCTGGCTGGAGATGCAAAGGGTGGAACGGTCAGCCTCCGGTATCCACACCGACTCGATGTTCTCCCCGTCACCGAGCTCGAAGCAAAGCTTTATAGTGCCGTCCTCTGAAGTCTGCCGCTCCTTTTCCGCAGGCAAGGAAAGCCGGAAATCGGCAAGGGAGCTTATAAGCTTTTCCGGAAGGTTCGTCATCTCATCCGCGGACGAGACCCGATGCCTGTAAAGCCAGTCCATGATCTGCTCCGCCCGGTAGGAACGATGGCCCAGCTTTTCGACAAGCGCCTCAAGCTCCGCACGCGAGAAATCGCGCAGGTCGGTGTCTTCTTCGCTCATGTCTTCTTGACCTCAAAACAATCATGGAATGAATTCATTACCTTTCAGGTTCGAACATTCTTTATACAAAAACAAGGTCCCCTCTACGGTTATTGTATTGTGCTTTTTGTCCCTATAAAATAGGAGACCGAAAAGCGCCATCATAAGAAAGGAGAAAGCCATGTCCGCGGACACAGTTCTTATAGACTCAAAGGACAACGTGGCGGTGGCCGTCCGGGAGCTCAATGAGGGAGAGGTTATAAGCGGTATTCCCGGCACAGAGGTTACAGTGTTGAGCAATGTTCCCCGAAACCACAAGGTGGCTGTAAAGGAGATACCTGCCGGCTCGCCGGTGATCAAGTACGGGGAACTTATCGGCCATGCGGAAGGGACCATACGAGCCGGGGAATGGGTCCACACCCACAACCTTTCTTCAGGGGAGGACTAAAATGGGCTTTATGGGATACAAGAGGGAGGACGGCAGCGCAGGCGTGCGCAACCACGTTCTGGTGATGAGTTCGGTTGCCTGCGCCAATGGCGTGGCCAACGCCATCGGCCGCGAGGTCCCGGCAGTAAAAGTAATCACGCACACCGAAGGCTGTGGCCGGGGCATCGAGGACATCAACATCTCGAAGCGGACCCTGGCGGGACTGGGCAGGAACCCCAACGTGGCCGCCGTACTGGTGGTGGGCCTGGGCTGCGAGTTTATCAAGGCACCCCAGCTTGCAGAGGATATCGTATCTACAGGAAAGCCGGCGGAGAGCCTGGTGATCCAGGAGGAGGGCGGCTCCCGAAAGGCGGCGCGCAAGGGAGCGGAGCTTGCCGACAAGCTGCTTGGGGAGGCATCGTCTTTAAAGCGAGAGGAATGCGACTGGGACAAGCTCCGGCTGGGTCTCGAGTGCGGCGGCTCGGACGCCCTGTCGGGTGTCACGGCAAACCCGGTGGCGGGTGTGGCCGCGGACCGGCTGGTCGAGCAGGGCGGCACGGTGGTCTTGAGCGAGACCACCGAGATGATCGGCACTGAGCAAGTACTTGCCAGGCGCGCAGCCACACCCGAGATCGGAGAGAAGCTTGTCGAGCTCATCAAGACCCAGCGCCAGAAAACTGAAGATATACTTGGTCCTCTTGCCAACATCGTCATCTCGCCGGGCAACATCGAGGGAGGACTTACCAACATCACCGAGAAGTCGCTGGGGTGCGTGATAAAAGGCGGGACCTCGACCATAAACGAAGTCGTCGAGTACGGCGCCGGGCCTGCGGAGAAGGGCCTGGTAATTATGGACACGCCCGGCTCGGACATCTTTTCCTTAACCGGCATGGCAGCAGGCGGCTGCCAGGTGATGATCTTCACCACCGGCAGGGGAACGCCCGCGGGGTTTCCCATTGTCCCGGTTATCAAGGTGGCGTCCAACAGCGAGCTTTATAACAAAATGAAAGACGACATGGACGTGGACGCCGGCCGGGTGCTGGAAGGGCTCAGTATAAGCCGGGCGGGTCTGGAGCTTTCCGAGCTCGTAAAGAGAGTGGCGGACGGAGACCAGACCAAGGCCGAGCTGAACCTCCAGGACGTGGTTTCCATCCATACGGTGGGACCGGCTTTCTAGCTAGTGCTCTGTCACTCAAAAAAAGGGGAACTAATCCAATACAGATCGCGGCTAAAGCCGCTCGCACAATTATTTTCTGTTCTCCAAAAAGCTAGTTTCTATTCCCCAAAAAGCTTTTGACAAGGCACTAGCTAGTGTTCTATCAAGCGTTTTTCGTCGTCCCCCATTACCCTTTTTACAACTGACAAAACACTAGAGATTTTGAAGGCTTAATACGTATTATAAAGGGCTTTCCATCTCCCCTCTCAGGGTCCGCCGCCCCGGACCGAATAATCAGGAGTATAAAGCACGACTCTGCTGTGTCTTAATCAGGCAGCTTCCACGGCCCCTTGTTGATCAGCACCCGGAAAATCCCCGAGTAGTCGGGATTTCGGGGATAGTAGATCAGAATGTCGGACCTGCCGTTCGCGTCGAAATCCTCCACCCGGTTTATCATGGACACCGGCAGCTCGATCTCTTCCACCAGGTCGGTGGGTTTGCCCTTTTTGTCCAGGATGGTCACTTTGAAAAGCTCTTCGTTTGCACCGACTGCCAAGTCCGGGTAGCCGTCTCCATTGAAGTCTCCGATGATGTTAGGCAGGCCGCTTGTCATCCGGAACTTGGTGATACTCAGCTTAAGTCCGGTAGTCCGGGTATAGTCAGGTGTTTTATTAAAGCTTTTGTCTTCTTTTTGAAGAAAGTAGGCCCACTCCAGGTTCACGTCTCCGCTGAATATGGCCTTTCCCACCGACCAGGCGCTCATATTATAGGTGGGCATAATGAGGTCCGTGCGCCCGTCCTTGTTCACGTCCATGGGCATGGCCCTGCCCATGACGGGATGGGAGGTCTCAAACTCGATGTCCGGCTTGCCCTTGTCTATATTATTGCTCTTGCCCCAGAAAAGCGCTGTCCTCGATTTGATGTCGGTCACCTGGCCGTTTATATGGGTTGCCAGCACATCCATGAGACCGTCCTCGTCAAGGTCGGCGTAGACTATGTTTACATTGTCCCGCCGGTGGTCCATGTCGCCTTCTTCCCGAGAAATAAGCTCCATATTATGCTTCTTGACCGGCTCCACGCTATAAACCTCGCCCTTGTTTTCGTGAACTTGAAAGCCCTTCTGGAAGCCGGCAACAAGGTCGGGAAGTCCGTCACCGTTATAGTCCCGGGCATAAAGCTTGGGCACCCGGTAGGACACCCGCAGGAAAGGGTTCTTTTTTTCCGACATGATCTCGCTCATGTCAAAGGAATTGATCCTCATGTTGGGACGGAGATTGATCTTCTGAGAACTCCATTGATAGCCGTCTTTCTGTCGGAAGACAGTGGCGTTGTAAAAGCCGCAAATTATCATATCGTCCCTGCCGTCGCCGGTGTAGTCCCGCACGAAGTTATAATAGGGGACCTCCTTGTTGTAGGCGATGGCAACCACCGATTGGATATCGAACATCTTCTCCATGGAGCCTATGCCGGCGGACTTGATGGGAGCGTAGAATATCCCCTCCTCGGTGATGAAAACGAGCTCTTTATGGGGGTCGGAGCTTACGTCGCCGATGTCCACCGCGGCAACCGCGGGCGGGAACTCCCAGAAGATGTCGCTCGATTTTCTGAACTTGCCGGCTCTGCTCTGGCGGAAAACCTGCAGGTAGCGCTTCGGGGGGGCCACCGAAGAATCGGTATGAATAACGATGATGTCCACCAGGGAATCGCCGTTAAGGTCCTCGGTTATCAAATCGGTGATCATTCCTTTGACCTCGAAGTCGTAGCGGTAAAAGCGGCTGGTATCGCCTGAAACCGAACCGGAAGCAAGCGAAAGGAACGCAACTAAGAGCACGAGTTTTATCTTCATTCTCAAATCCTCGCTATTGAAAAACTTCTCCTGCAACATCAGCAAGCCGGGTTATTAAGATACCACAATAATCTCATTATTTGAAAATCAACCGGAGAATGTCTTTCCGCCCGGCGACCGGTTGCCGATACTTCGGCCCCCTTCAAAATTCCCGGCATATAATCTTCTAAAACCTTGTTGACTGCCGCTTGACATGGAAGCAGGCGCCGAATAAAATAACGTATTGAGTGATTGCAGTTCGAAAAGGTTTGTGCTGAGGAGGCTTTCTCAAATGCCGGAACTGATAACCGACCCCCAAAGAGCCCGCCGTCTGGCCCGGGCGATTGTTTCCGATATCCTTTTGTACAACCCGGAGAAGATTGAAGAGGGCATCAAGAACGATAGCCTTTTCGAATCCCTGGAGGAGGAGTTGGAGGAAGGCCGCGCGCTTTATAAAACCCGGGTTGCGCCCGAAATAATGGACAATCATAACTTTTACGACCTGGCAGTAGTCGACGTTCTCTTTAAACAGACCGGCAAGTATGAATCCTCTATCTGGTAGAGCCTTTGCAAAAGTTCGAAATCCGGGCTGAAGACCTGACCGAACCCGTCCGGGTTGACAAGTTTCTCTCCGATAATTTCACCTCTATCTCCCGCTCCGCTTTGAAGCAGAGTTTTCACAAAGGCCGCATCAAAATAAACGACTTTGTAGCCAAGCCGTCCGTAAAGGTCCAAAACGGGGATACCGTCTCCGGAGAAGTGCATGACCCCCAAAGCGCAACCGTACAGCCCGAGCCTATCTCCTTAAACGTAGTATATGAGGACAGCGATATCATTGTTATTGACAAGCCAGCCGGGCTTGTTACCCATCCTTCGCCCAACCGGATGGAGGGGACACTGGTCAATGCCTTACTCCACCACTGCGGCGCGCTTTCCGGCATAGGAGGCAGGCTTCAGCCGGGCATAGTACATCGCCTGGACAAGCTGACCTCGGGCGTGATGGTCGCCGCTAAGACGGACGACGCGCATCGCGGTCTTGCCGGGCAGTTCAAGGACCACAGCATAAGCAGGAAGTACCTGGCACTGGTCCACGGCGAGCTCGAAAACCTCTCCGGCAGGATCGAGAGCGCCATAAGCAGGAACCCCAAGCATCGGCTCAAGATGACCGGCAGAAATCAAGGGGGCAGGCGCGCCGGGACCCGCTATCAAGTGCTTGCCGCGGCGGACGGGTTCAGCCTTGTCGAGCTCGAGCTGGAGACCGGCAGGACCCATCAAATCCGCGTACACCTCTCCGAGATGAACCATCCTGTTGCCGGAGACGCGCTCTACGGCAAAGGCAGGACCCTGCCGGCTTCGCTGGGCCCGGAAAAGCGTTCCGCACTCCGGCAACTGAAAAGACAGGCCCTGCATGCTTATCACCTCGGCTTTATCCATCCGCGCAAGGGAGAGCACATGGTATTCGAGTCGCCCCTTCCGGAGGACATCCGCGCGGCGATTAAGTCTTTGCAACTGGAAGGGTTCCTCCAGCTTCCCGAAAAACCCGGCAGGGTGGCGTGAACATGGCTGATGAGATACAACCGGAAAGCAGGGAAGGATACCGTTTCTTCACCTTGTCCGTGCTGCGCATGCCCGGAGCTTTTCATGCATTCGGCACCCGCGACGCAGGCCAGAGCCCAGCCGCGGCCCGGCGGCGCATTAAAAAGGCCTTCCCGGAAATACGCGAGCTTTGCACCGTAAAGCAGGTCCATGGCAACCGGGTAGCGGAAGTAACCTCGCCGGAAGACGCAGCCCGGCTTCGGAACACCCATGCCGACGCCATGGTGAGCAACGTCAAAGGCCTGGCTTTGTGCGTGCGCACCGCGGATTGCGTGCCGGTATTGATCTATGACCCGCAAAAGAACGCCGCGGCCGCAATCCACTCCGGTTGGAAAGGGACCGCCTCCCGGGCGGCGGCAGCAGCAGTGCAGTCTATGCAAAGGCTTTACGGGTCAAAGCCGGTCATGCTCCGCGCCGGCATCGGTCCCTGCATCAGGGCCAGTCACTACCAGGTGGACCGGCCGGTGATCGAGGCTTTTGAGAAATCGTTCGGCAACAAAAGCCAAATCGTTCTTCTTACCGATGATAAAGACCATGCCCGGCTCGACCTTTCCAAAGCCAACCGCATCGTGCTCGAAGAGTCCGGCATACCCGCGGCGAACATAGAACAAGCAGGGCTTTGTACCTACTGCCGGCATGAGCTTTTCTTCTCCTATCGACGCGAGGGCAAGGGCGTGCCCTCCTTGTATCACTTTATCGTCCTTACCTGAAGCTTCCGAGGTTTTCCATATGATGTGTAAAAGACGCAAGTCGCGACTAAAGTCGCTCGCACGAGACTGAAAAATCACAATGTGCCGAATCAATAAATTTTCCGCTTCTTTCCGCTGTGATATATTGACGGCGTGAAAGGCGGACGGAAATTGACTGATAAAAGTCACAACAAAGGCAAGCGGCTTGCGCTTCGGATGTTGATAGCCCTGCCTTTTTTCTTTCTCGCGGCCGCGGGACCGGAAGTCGAGCGGGTGCAGGTCATTGCCGCTTCCCGGCCCCTGGTGGACGGCTTTGAGAGGCTTACCCTGGTTGCCCGGACCGCGGACGGCCATGTTGACGTTGGTTACCGGGGCGAGGTATGCCTGTGGACCGACGGCTACAGGATGCGCCCCTCCCGCGTCAAGTTCCGTTCTCAAGATAAAGGGATTATGGACATACCTGTAATGCTCGAGCTTCCGAGGCTTACCCGGATCGAAGCCTACCGGCCGGGGTCGTCCCTGCATGCCTGGTCAAATCCAATACTTCCCCGCGATTCCTATGACGGCGAGTACAAATTTTTCGGTGTCCTTCCCGATAATTCCAACAACCACGCCCCGCCCCTCTACTGGGGCAAGATGGACGCATGCGAAGAGCCGGGCCTGGACTTTTGTATCGCTACCGGCGCCGGCAAAGCCGGGCACGGCGAACAAGCTATCCTCCAAGCCGTCAGGAAAAGCGTGGAAGGAGCAACCTGGATCGTGGTTTTCGATCCCGGCCTTGAAAATAATGTGAAGAAAAAAATCAGGCACTCGGTTGAAAAAGCCCGCGACAGGCGCGAGCTGTACTCCGCACTTTACAGGTTCAGCAACAAGACCGCCAACATCTGCGTCCTTGAAAAGCACGACAGCAAATCGGGGTTCACGTCAAAACCCGGCGAGCGAGAACCAATACCGCCGATCTCGGTGCTGGTCCTTCCCCCTGATGCAGAAAAAGAGAATTATGTGCCTCGAAACCTTACTCGGCTCTCGGCATTAGCCCTGCAATCCCTGCAAAAGATACCGGCTGTCCTGCCCGGCCAAAAACCGCTTCTCGGGGTGTGGTCACGCGACCGAAGCCCTCAAGAGCTGTGGAAAGGCCTTCGCGAGAGCCGCTGTTACGGGTCATTAAAAGGCAGGCCCCTCCTTTATTACTCCCGTCCTCCTTCCGGAAGCCGTCCGGAAATAACCATTGCCGGACATGGTCCCCATGAGCTTGCCAACCTCTATCAATGGGACGGAAAACAAGCAAAGCCAGTCTCTACCCGCAAAAGCAACCATTTCCGTTTAACTCTTCCCATGAACCGCGACAAAAAAAAGCTCTACTTCCTGGAAGTAAAAGAAGGTGGCGGGAACCACGGATACGCGCTTGCCGGACCCGTGCCCGACTTTTATCTGAAAAGCCGCTGGTGAGCAGTCCCGTTAAAACCATACAAGCGCCGGAAGTCGCGATTCTAATCGCTTGCACGGCAGACGTAATTCGGACGGCTGACGGCTTGAGAGCCCCCTGCCCTTATGCTACCTTTCTTTAGCAGGAGGGGACTGACATGAAGCGATTTATACTTATTGCTCTTGTTGTCATTGTCACGGTGTTGGTCTGTCCGTTTGCGGAGCGCGGGAGCTCGGCAACGCCCAAGAACGTGATCTTTATCACCGTGGACACCCTGCGCGCCGACCGGCTGGGCTGTTACGGATACGAACACAACACCTCTCCCCACATCGACGGGTTCGTGAAAAACGGGGTGCTCTTCGAGGACGCCATGTGCAACATACCGCTTACCACTCCCAGCTTTGCTTCTCTTTTCACATCGAAGTACCCGCACCAGGTGGGGGCCATC
>CAYQTK010000184.1:0-9114 GCA_964420375.1 uncultured bacterium | reverse complement strand
TTCTCAATCAGGATTACATATACATATTAAGCTTGCGGTTAGAGGATTTTATCTATTGCCTCGGATGTCAAACCGTCTGTTTTTTCTTCATCCCCTCCACCATCTTCTTGATCTCCTCCACCCGGTCCTTTCTTGCCACCAGGGTCTTGTCTCCGGCGCGGACTATGACGAGCTCGGACACTCCGGCAAGGAGCACTGTCTCTGCTTCGTCCTCGCAAAAGACCAGGTTGCCCTGCGAGTCAAGGGTAAGCAATTGTCCGCGGCAGCAGTTCTCATCCTCGTCCGGCGAAAGGTGAGACGACAGCGACTGCCAGCCCCCCACGTCGCTCCACGAGAAGCCGGACTCGACGCACCGCACGTCAGCCGCCTTCTCCATGACCCCGAAGTCGATGGACACGGCATGGAGCCTGGCAAAAGCTCCGGCGAGAAGCTCGGGCCATTGCTCGGTGCCTTCACGGTCTGCTATGGAGAGGAGTTCTTGGGCGTGCTCGGGCAGAGAGGACTCGATCTCGCGGATGATGGCATTCGCGCTCCAGACGAACATGCCCGAGTTCCAGTAGTACTCGCCGGATGATACGTACTCCCCGGCGGTTTCGTGGTCGGGCTTTTCCTTGAAGGCTTGCAGCCGATAATGCCTTATCCCTTGGTCGTGAAGTATGCTCTCGCCTCTCTTCAGGTAGCCGTAGCCGGTGGCTGCATAGGCGGGCCTTATTCCGAAGGTGTAGAGTGCTCCGCTCTGCAGAGCGGCCCGGGCAGCGGAGAGAAGCGTCTTTTGGAACTCTTCCTCCGGCTCGATCAGGTGGTCTGCGGTAAGGGTGGCGATGACCGGGTTTCCAAAGCGGTGCCTGGCGATTGCCGCGGCCAGGGCCACCGCTGCCGCGGTGTCTTTGCGTTCCGGCTCTGCAATGACGTTGGCATCCGGCAGCTCGGGAAGCTGCTCCTTGACGATACCGGTGAACTTGTAATTGGTCAGCACCAGAACCCGGTCGGGCGGCACCAGCCCGGCAACCCGGTCGAAGCTCAGCCGGAGCAGGCTTTTCTCTCCAAAAAGCGACAGAAACTGCTTGGGCTTATCCTCAGTGCTCACCGGCCAAAACCGCGTGCCCGCTCCGCCGGCCATGATCACCACTACCAGATTATCGGGAACCTCTGTCATGTCCTCTCCTTATCCCGGATTATATCACCAGGAGTTGTGCTTAAACAGCGGCGCAGGTAATGCAGGCGGCCGGGGTTTATTTTCGGACAATGGAGTAAACCTGGCTTACCATGAAGACCGCGCATGCGATGAGGATGATGGTCGCTCCTGCCGGGGGATTATAGTGATAGGAAGCCACCAGTCCGGCTATGCCGGCAACCAGGCTTATTCCCACCGACCACCAGAACATTCCTCTTACGGAGCGGGCCAGGTTCCTTCCCCCTGCTGCGGGGACCACCAGCATGGCGGTGACCAGGAGCAGGCCGACCACCCGGATGGACACGGTAACCACCAGGGCGAGCAGCAGCGCGTACAAGTACTCCAGGAGGCGGACTCGGATGCCCTGCGACTTGGCGAGCCTCTCGTTGATGCCGAGCAGAAAAAGGTCGTTAAAGTAGTAGAAGAAGAAAAGGAGGCACACGATAAACAACGCCAGTATCCCGGCTATCTCCGTCATGGATACGGTGAGCACGTCTCCGAACAGGTAGGCATGGAGACCGGTGGTCAGGTTCCTTTTGGTGCTGATGATGACTATGCCGAGGGCCACGGTAAAGCTGAAGAACACGCCGATCACGGTGTCCACCGACAACGAGCTTTTCTGGCGCACGGATATGATGCCCACGCCCACCAGCACGCCGAAGATGATAAGAGTAAGGTTGGGGCTTACGCCCATGAGCATGCCGAGGGCCACGCCGGTGAACGCGGAGTGGCTGATGGCGTCGGAGAAGAAGGCCATGCGGAAGTTGACCACCATGACGCCCATGGCAGCGCAAAGGGGGGCGATAAGGACCACTGTAATAAAGGCCCGCTTCATGAAGTTGTCTTGGAGCCAGGCAAAGGGAAGGACAACCTCGATCAAATCATACAGCGCTTCCAATTTAATCCTCTTTAGCGTCCGTGTCGTCCAGCGGGCCATGAGCGCAAGTGGCATCTTCGCCCCAGTGGTGGTCGTGAAGCATAAGCCCCTTGTCCGCGCCGAAGCAGGCTGAGAGCGTCTGTTCGTTGATGACGTCCGCGGTGTTGCCTTCGCTTAAGACATGGTGGTTCAAGCAGATGACGTGTTCGGCAAGCCGGGTGACCATGCTGATATCGTGGCTTACCATGAGCATGGTGAGCCTTCTCTCCTCGTTCAGCGACTTGATGAGGTTCATGAAAAGCTGCTCGCCGTTGCGGTCCACTGCGCTGGCCGGCTCGTCCAGAAGCAGTATGGTGGGTCCTTCCAGAAGGGCCATGGCCAGCAGGACCCGCTGGAACTCTCCGCCGGAGATGTTGCCCAATTGCCGGAAAGCCACGTGGTCGGCTTTGACCTGTTCGAGGGCGTCGAGAGCGCGCTCGCGTTCTTTGCGAAGCCGGGAGAGCCAGAGCGGGCTGCGTTGTCTGCTCATGCACAGGAAGTCCATGACCGTCACCGGCATGCCCCGGTCGAAGTCGAGGTACTGGGGCACGTAGCCGATGTTATGAGAGCCTTTGCCGCGGCGGACGGTGATTTTTCCCTGGTAAGAAATGATGCCGAGGACGGCGAGCAGGAAGGTGGTCTTGCCGGCGCCGTTGGGACCGATGAGCGCGGATATGGAGCCTTCCGGTAGGCGGGCGTTAACGCCGGAGAGGATTTTTGCGCCGCCCAGCTCGACGTGCAGGTCGCGGACCTCGATGGCCACTCCTTCGGGTAGCTCTCCGCTTCCGGAGTCTGCTCGGGCAAGCCCCATCTCTACTCATCCTCCGGAAGGACGCGGTCGAGGGTCTTAATGTTTTTTATCATCACCTCAACGTAATAGTCCGGCCGCATCTCGCCGGTTGCCGCGGGATCAAGATAATCCATCTTTACGCCCGCTTCTTCGGCCAGGGTCCTGGCAAGCCTCGGCGAGTACTGGGGCTCGGCGAACACTGCAACAGCGCCGGTCTTTTTTATTTTCCCAGCAAGCTCGGACAGCTCGCCCGCGGAAGGCTGCTGTCCGGGCACGACTTCAATGGATCCCACGATTTCGAGCCCGGATGCTTTGCCAAGGTAGTCAAAGGCGTTATGAAAGGTCACCACCCTGGGATTGGACGATTTTTCGACGACCTCTTGAAACTTCTCGGCGATCTTTTCCAGCTTTACGGCATAGGCTTCGGCGTTGCGGTAATAGGTTTCTTTTCCGGCAGGGTCAACCTTGCTGAGCTCCTTGCCGATTCTGCGGACCATGCTGGCGGCGTGGTATGGGCTTACGAACACGTGGGGGTTCACGGCATGTTGGTGGTGATGCCCATGTGGTTTTTCTGTGCCCGGCTTTTCGCCGGTGGTTATGGTGCGGCCCGTTTCGTCGATGTAGACAGGTTCGACCACCTCCGCTGCTTTGAGGATGCGCAGGTCGGGCCGGGCCTCCTTTGCCGCCTTGGTAAGGAACTCTTCCAACTTGTAGCCGTTGGCCACAAACAGGTCTGCGGAGTTGATCTTTTTCATGTCCGCGGGAGTAAGCCGATAGTCGTGCGGCCCCTGCTCTCCGGGTATGAGCACGTCCACCTTCACTCCCGGCCGGTCTCCGACAACATTTCTGGTAAACGCCCATACAGGCAGAAAGGAGCAGAGTACGCGGATGCCTTCGGTCTTTCTGCCTGTATCGGTTGGGTGGGCTTCTCCTTTGTCTTTGTCCTCTGAACAAGCCGCAAAGAGCAACGCCAGAACCAGGGCCCCTACTGTAAGGCGGTATCTCATTTTATTCTCCTTTAGTCCTTGCATATGTTCAGGATATATGGGGGGCCTGCCGGTTGCAAGCCATACAACAAGCGTGTCCGCTGCATTCCGCGAACCGGGGACATGTCAGGCCAAAACAGCAAAAGCCCTGCTGAAGTGTCTTATGCACAGTCCTGCGAGCACTTCCGGCTTTTCTTCGTGCGGACAGTGGCCGCATTTGTCCAGCACCGCAAGCCGGGCGCCGGGAAGGCCTTGTGCAAACGCCTCGCTCATCCCAAGCGGCAAAAGCGGGTCTTCTCTGCCCCATACCAGAAGGACGGGCGTTTCAATCTCGGAGAGCCTGTTGTCGAGCCATGCCTCGGGATTGGCAATGATGTTCTTGAAGCAGCGGGCCGCGGCCCGGGCCCCTTCTTTGTTGCCGTAGCTGTGATAGTGGCCTTTCATGTCTTCCGGGGTCAGAAAAGTCGAGTCATAGTAAGGTCCGAACCTTTTGAACCAGAACTTGAAAAAGGCAAGCGGCATAAAACGCAAGGCAAGATAAACAAGCCACTGCCTTCGCGCCAGGCGGTAGAAGCGCGGTGCGTGCCGAGACACTCCTGCGGGGTCGAGGAGCACCAGGCTCAACAGCTTATCGGGATGGTGGAGCGCAAATGCCGCGGCGATTTGTCCCCCCATGGAGTGGCCGACGAGATGGAAACGGGAAGCATCCATTGCCGCAGCAAAGTCGCGGATGAGGTTCACATAGTAGTCAAGAGTGTAATCTATGTCCGGCTTGTCCGACTTTCCGAAGCCGGGCAGGTCGGGGGCCAGCACGCGGTAGTCGTCCGAGAGGTATGGAGAGAGCCTCGTCCAGTCATATCCGGAGCCTCCCCAGCCGTGGACCAGGACCACGGGCCCGCCACTGCCGGACTCCTGGCAGAGCACACTGCTGCCTTGCAGCTCGATCCGCCGGCCCGCTTGTTCTACTGGCTCTTGCCGCGAGCTGCTATTTTCCATACGTCCACCACCTCGTCGTCCTTGATCACGTACATGGCGTCGTGGAGGTTGATAGTGGTGCAGATATGGGAAGGATACAGCTCGACCTTGTCGCCGATCTTAAGCGGCGATTCACCACCTTCGGTGAGAAGATGGGCGTGCTCCTCGGAGAGCATGGCCACCCGGGTGTCGGGCACGCCGATGAGCTCGGGTTGTCCGAACTCGTTGGTCATCTGTTTCATTCCACAGTCAATGATTGTCCAGCCGGGCAGGGCGGGCGCCTTGGACCACACGGTAGAGAGAATAGTCGCCGCTTTTTCAAACCCCAGCTCGAGCTTTCCGTACTTGGTGTCCATCAGGCTGTAGGACCCCGCCTGGATTTCCGTTACACCGGGATACACGCCGCTGATGTTGTAAGTGCCCGTGCCGCCGCCGGAGACTATCTCGCAGGCCAGCCCGGCTTCTCTTATGGACTCTGCCGCCTCGACCAGCATGCCCATGCTCTTTTTAGCTTCTTCTTCGCGGCGGTCGTCCTCTTCCATGTTGACGATGTGGCCTTCATAGCCCATGACACCGCATAGCTCGACGTTCTCGGCCGCGTCCGCCTTTTTGGCGAGGTCGGGGGCGTCTTCCGGCTTGACCCCGCAGCGGGGCAGTCCCACGAACACGTCCACCAGCACGCCTATGGTTACGCCCTCTGCCCTCGCAGCCTCGGAGAGCATGTCCACGTGCACGGCATCATCTATTGCACACTTCACCTCTGCTTTCCGGTTCAAGGCGGCGAGCTTTTTAAGCTTCTTCTTTCCCACTACTTCGTTGGCGATGAGCACGTCTTTTATGCCGCCTTCCACCAGTATCTCGGCCTCGGAGACCTTGGCGCAGGTTATGCCGTGAGCTCCTGCTTCGACCTGCTTTTTGGCGATCTCGACTGTCTTGGGGGTCTTCCAGTGGGGCCTTACATTTGCCGGCTTGTCTGTAAAAAAGTCGGCCATCTTCTTGATGTTCTTCTCGAGTACTTCCAGGTCCACCAGGAAGGCGGGGGTATCAATCTCGTGCTTGCTTTTTCCAATTACTTCTTTGTCCAACTTCCTCCTCCTTACTTCCGGAACAGCTCGGCAATGGTATCCGTGGCGGGCGGCTCGGCCACTCCCGCTTCCGTAAACAGGGCGTGAATCAAGCCCGCCGGCGTGACGTCAAACGCGGGATGAGCGACGGGGCAGTTGTCAGGCACCACCTGCTTTCCGAGTACGTGGGTCACCTCGCGGGGTGTCCGCTCCTCGATGGGTATGTCGTCTCCGCTTCTGGTTTTCAGGTCGATGGTGGACAGGGGCGCGGCAATGTAGAAGGGCACGTTATGCCTTTGCGCGAGCACTGCCACCGAGTAGGTCCCGATCTTGTTGGCTGCGTCCCCGTTGGCTGCAACCCTGTCGGCGCCGGTGACCACCCGGCTGATCTTTCCCAGCTTCATGAGGTGTCCGGCCATGTTGTCGGTAATCAGGGTCACGGGTATATTGTCCTTCATAAGCTCCCAGGTAGTGAGCCGCGCTCCCTGCAAAAACGGCCTGGTCTCGTCCGCGTATACCCGGATTGTCTTGCCCTGCTCGACCGCTGCCCTGATGACGCCCAGCGCGGTGCCGAAGCCGCCGGTGGCCAATGCGCCCGCATTGCAGTGGGTGAGAACAATGTCGCCGTCCTCCAGATAATCAGCGCCATGAAAGCCCATCCTCCGGTTGATGTCAATGTCTTCGGCAAGGACCTTCCGGGCCTCTTTTTCGCACGCAGCGGCTATCTCTTCCGGAGACGAGCCTTCCATGTTCTCTACCAGGCTTCTCATGCGTTCGAGCGCCCATGCCAGGTTCACCGCGGTGGGCCTGGTCCCGTAGAGCCTCTCGTTCGCCTTTTGCATGGTCTCTTTGAGCTTTTGGGTTGAACCTGTTCTCGCGCCTTCAGCCGCGGCAAGCGCCATGCCCATGGCCGCGGCTATGCCGATGGCGGGCGCGCCCCGGATGACCATGACCTCGATGGCCTCGGCAACCTCTTCGTAGCTCTCGCAGGTGTTATAGGTCTCCTGTTCCGGCAGATAGCGCTGGTCTATCATCACCACCTTGCCGTCGCGCCAATCAATAGTAAAAAAGCTCATTCGTCCGGTCCTTTTTAGATAGGCTCTTATCCCAGCGCCGACCATCCCGGGAAGTGGGCGCTTTTTCCCAGCTCTTCTTCGATGCGAAGAAGCTGGTTATACTTGCAGATGCGGTCGGTGCGCGATATGGACCCGGTCTTTATCTGGCCGGTGCCCATGGCAACCACCAGGTCGGATATGGTGGTGTCCTCGGTCTCTCCCGACCGGTGGCTTATTACCGAGGTGTACACTGCAGAGCTTGCCAGATCAATGCAGTCAATGGTCTCGGAAAGCGTGCCTATCTGGTTGACCTTGATGAGGATGGAGTTGGCTATTCCCTGCTCGATGCCCCGCTCGAGCCTTACGGTATTGGTCACGAAAAGGTCGTCTCCCACAAGCTGGACCTCTTCGCCGAGCTCTTGGGTAAGCTTCTCCCAGCCTTCCCAGTCGTCCTCTGCCAGGCCGTCCTCCAGGCTCACTATGGGGTAGCTCTTGCAAAGACCCTTGTAGTACTCGACCAGCTCCGCCGCGCTGTAGGTCTTTCCTTCACCGGATAGCACGTACTTGCCGTCCTTTTCAAACTCGCTGGCTGCGGCGTCGAGCGCGATGCATATGTCTTCACCCGGCTTGTAGCCCGCTTTTTCCACCGCTTCGATCACCACTTTCAGAGCGTCTTCGTTCGAGCCCAGGTCAGGCGCGAACCCGCCTTCGTCGCCCACGCCGGTCACCAGCTTACGCGACTTGAGAACCGACTTCAACGAGTGGAACACCTCTGCCCCCCACCGGAGCGCCTCCTTGAAGCTCTCCGCTCCCAGCGGCATGATCATGAACTCCTGGATGTCCACGTTGTTGTCAGCGTGCTCGCCTCCGTTTAAGATGTTCATCATGGGCACCGGCAGGGTATAGGCCCGCAGTCCGCCCAAATAGCGGTAGAAGGGAAGGCCGTAGTACAAGGCTGCGGCGCGTGCGGACGCCAGGGACACGCCGAGGATGGCGTTGGCTCCGAGCTTGCCCTTGTTGTCCGTGCCGTCAAGCTCGATAAGTGCGTTGTCGAGAAGCTGCTGCTCGTCGGCCCGCATGCCGGTTACAGCCTTGGCAACGGGCCCGTTCACGTTCTTCACCGCCTTTTGTACGCCTTTGCCCACGTAGCGCTTCTTGTCGCCGTCGCGGAGCTCGACTGCTTCGTGCACCCCGGTGGACGCCCCTGAGGGTACGGCAGCCCTGCCTTTATGTCCCGACTCGAGGGTCACGTCTACCTCGATTGTGGGGTTCCCCCTTGAGTCCAGTATCTCTCTGCCTATTACCTTGGCTATCCTGACCATAGTATGTCCTCCTTTGTAAATAGTGTCTGCTGCCAGAGCCTTTTTCGGACTCGCCCCCCTCTGCTCTCCGGCAGCCTGGTGCGCTGCCTGGTAAGTGGAGCCCATCTTGATTTTTTGAACAGGCCCTACTCGCGGGTAGAAACGGTGATGATCTCCACCGGCTGGCGGACGTTCTTGAGGTCTATGCTTCCCCTGATCTCGAAGTGGAAACGGGGGATCACTTCGTCGCCCGTGTAGTGGTTGAGCCCTTTTTTCGCTGCCTGGTGCGTTCCCCTGACGGTGAGGATGTCTCCGTCCTTGGCCTCGTCGCACAGTCTTGAAGCCAGGTTGACTACGTGTCCGAGCACGGTGTAGTCGAGCCGCTGGGGAGTGCCGATGTTGCCTACCACCGCTTCGCCGCTGGCAATGCCGATGTGGACGCCGGGCGCGGCCAGCCCCTGTTCCCGCCGCGTCTTCACCCACTCGTCGTGTCTTTTCTTGATATCGCTGGCCGCAAGCAACGACCTGATGGCATGATCGGGATAGGACAGCGGCACCCCGAAGACCGCCATGATCTCGTCTCCCACGAACTTGTCGACCATGCCTTCATACTTGTCCACCGCGTTTACAGCATTGGTCAGAAAGGAGTTGACCATTTCCACTACTTCCTCCGGGGTGAGCTCCTGGCAGGCGGAGGTGAACCCGGAAAGATCGGCGAAAAGCACGGTCAAGTCTTTCTTCTCGATTTTCATGAGCTCGTCTTCGGGGATCGTCTGCATCTGCTCGATTACGCTGGGGGAGACGAACCTGGAGAAGTTTTTATACAGCCAGTTGGTATGGGTCACGTCCTGGG
>CAYQTK010000183.1:0-9144 GCA_964420375.1 uncultured bacterium | reverse complement strand
ACTCATAAGTTCCGGCTTGCCGGAACTTACAAAAAGGCGTCTCGTAAACTGTGAGGCTTTTGTGGAGCGCATTTCCGGAAAGCTTGCTTCCCGGCGGAAAAAGCGGACAGCTTGCTGCCGCACTCCTAAACAGCGACGCAAAAGTAAATTAAACCTCCGTTTCGCAACAGGCACTAACTACTCTTCATAGCGCGCGGTGACCTCTTCGAACTTGCCGGAGGCTTTGAGGATAAGCTCGCAAGCCTCCCGCACCGCGCCTTTGCCACCGCACTTGCCGCTTATCCAGTCGGCCTGTTCTTTCAGCCTGTCCTCTGCGTCCGCGGGAACAAGGCCCAGGCCGGCACGGCGGAGCACGGGAAGGTCGAGAAGATCGTCTCCCATGAAAGCGACCTCTTCCGCGGAAAGACCGGTCTCGGAAAGGATGTTCAAAAAAGCGGGAAGCTTTTGTTTGGCGTCCTGGACCACTATCTCGATGCCAAGCTCCCGGGCGCGCACCTCAACCTGCGGGCTTTGCCTGCCGGTTAGAAGCCCGGCACGCAGGCCCGCACGCTGAAGCCACTTGATGCCGGTGCCGTCTTTTACGTTGAACGCCTTTATGGCTTCGCCTTCCGCGCCCACGTACACGGTACCGTCGGTAAGCACGCCGTCAACGTCAAGTAAAAGCAGCTTGATTTTGGCGGCCTTGGCTTTAACTGTCTCGTTCATCTTATTAAAGCAATCGCCTGCTCATCTGCCCGGGGCATTATCCGGCAAGGTCGGTAAACACGCAGGATATCATTTCTACCAGGGCGTCCTTTTTAAAGCCGAACTTTTCGGCGAGCACCTTGTAAGGTGCGGAAATCCCGAACGTCTCCATGGAAAAGACCAGGCCGTTGGCCCCGGTGTACTTGTACCAGGGCATGGCCACCGCAGCTTCAATGGCCACCCTTCTCGAGCAGTCGGGAGGTATCACGCTTTTTTTATATCCTTCATCCTGCCTGTCGAACAGTTCCATGCAAGGCATGTTAACCAGCCTTACTTTCACGCCCCTTGCGGTGAGTTCTTCATAGACCTCGATGGCCACGTGGACCTCGGAGCCGGAGGCCATGATGATGATGTCGGCATCATCCGGACCTGCCAGAACGTATCCCCCGCGCTCGAGCCCCTCTGCGGCAGCGTACTTTTCCCGGTCTACGGGCGGAAGCGACTGCCTGGTAAGCGAGAGCGCGGTGGGGCCGTCCGTACGGTGCAAGGCGTGACACCAGGCCAGCGCCGTTTCCGCGGCGTCCGCGGGCCGCATCACGTCCAGGCCGGGTATGGCCCGGAGCGCGGCAAGGTGCTCGACGGGCTGATGGGTGGGACCGTCTTCTCCCACGAAGATGCTGTCGTGGGTGTACACGTAAATAACCCGGAGACCCATGATGGCTGCAAGCCGGACCGCGGGCCTCATGTAGTCGGAGAACACCAGGAAGGTCCCGCCGTAGGGGATGAGCCCGTAAAGGGCCATGCCGTTGAGCACGGAGCCCATGCAGTGCTCGCGCACGCCGAAGCGAATGTTTTTGCCGGAGAAGGCGCTGCGGACCACGTCGGTCCCGTCTTTTATAAGGGTGTTGTTGGACGGCGCCAGGTCAGCGGAGCCGCCGTAAAGAGTGGGTATATTCTCGGAGAGCACCTGCAGTACTGCGCCGGATGTCTTGCGTGTGGCTATGGACTCGTTTTTAACCGCTTTATTTGCCTTGTCTTTAATGTCTTTCGGCACTTCGCCTTTAATGAGGGCATCCAGAATCCGGGCTTTTTCAGGTTCGGCTTTACGATACTCCTTGACCATTGCGGCCCACCTGTCATAAGCTTCGCGCTTCTGGTTTATAAACTCGCGGCAGAAGCTGTAGATGTTTTCGTCGAGATAGAAGGCGGGGTCGGTATGAGAGAGGCACTCGCGGGCCGCGGCGATCTCCCCTTCTCCGAGTGGAGCGCCGTGGCTTGCTTCGCTTCCCTCCTTGCCGGGCGATCCGCAGGCTATCCTGGTCTTTGCCATGATAAGGACGGGCTTCTGGTTCTCGCGGCTTGCCTGTTGAAGCGCCTGGTCCACTGCGGGCCGGTCGTGCCCGTCCACTTTTATCACCTTCCAGTGGTATCCTTCGAACCTGCGGGCGGTATCATCGGAGAAGGTGAGGCTGGTCGGCCCCTCGATGCTGATGTCGTTGTCGTCGTAGATATAAACCAGGTTGTCCAGTCCTAAGTGCCCTGCAAAAGACGCTGTTTCAGCGCTGACGCCCTCCATGAGGTCTCCGTCGGATACCAGCGCATATACCTGGTGGTCGATCAGGGGGAACTTTTCGGTATTGAGCATATCAGCCATGAGCTTGGCGGCAAGGGCCATGCCGACCCCGTTTCCAAAGCCCTGTCCCAGCGGGCCGGTGGTGGTCTCGACCCCTGCAGTGACTCCGTACTCGGGATGGCCGGGGGTCCTGCTTCCCAACTGGCGGAAGTTCATGATGTCTTCCATGGACAGGTCGAACCCGAACAGGTGGAGCAGGGCGTACAGCAGCATGGAGCCGTGTCCCGCGGAGAGGATGAACCTGTCGCGGTTTAGCCAGTGCGGGTCTGCGGGATTGAAGCTCAAGTGTGACGCCCACAGCACCAGGGCGTAATCCGCTGCTCCCATGGGCAGTCCGGGATGTCCTGACTTGGCCTTTTCAACCGCCTCCGCGGAGAGAATCCTTATCGAAGCCGCGGTCTTTCCGGCAATCTCACTGTTCCAGTCCATGGAGACACCTCCCTTCGAGATGCGGCAAGTAAAGCAGGGGCACAGCATGCTGCACCCCTGTTACGGCCGCTTGTTATTACAACTTATGTGCCGATCTCCCAGGAAGCGAGATATGTTTTCTGTTCCTTTGTCAGGGTGTCGATTTTCACTCCCCTGCTCTTCAGCTTGAGCTTGGCTATCCGCTTGTCTATCTTTTCGGGCACGGAGTATACCTCGCGCTGGAGCTTCTTGCCTTCCTTTACCATGTACTCCGCTGACAGTGCCTGGTTGGCGAAGCTCATGTCCATGACCATGGAGGGATGCCCTTCCGCAGAGGCCAGGTTAATAAGTCTTCCCTCTCCGAGCACGAAGAGCTTTTTGCCGCCTTCCTTTAAGGTGTGCTCGACCACGAAGGGCCTTACTTCCCGCTTCGATTTGGTCAGGGTGTTGAGGCCCTTCAGGTTGATCTCGACGTCAAAGTGTCCGGAGTTGCAGATGATGGCCCCGTCTTTCATTTTCTTGAATGCCTGAATGTCGAGCACGGAGGTGTCTCCGGTCACGGTCACGAACACGTCTCCCACGGGCGCGGCTTTGAGGATGGACATGACCTCGAAGCCGTCGAGAAGCGCTTCCAGGGCCCGAAGGGGGTCGACCTCGGTGACTATGACGTGGGCGCCCATGCCCTTGGCGCGCATGGCCACTCCCTTTCCGCACATCCCGTATCCGCTGACTACGACCACCGATCCGGCGAGCAGGATGTTGGTCGCCCGGATGATGCCGTCAATGGTTGACTGTCCGGTGCCGTAGCGGTTGTCGAACAGGTGTTTGGTTTGGGCGTCGTTTACCGCGATCACCGGAAAGATGAGCTTTCCCTGGCCTGCCAGGGAGCGGAGCCTGATGACTCCGGTGGTGGTTTCCTCGGTGCCGCCGATCATAGCCTCTGCCTGCTCCTTTCTCTTGGAATGGAGGGTCCCCACCAGGTCGGCGCCGTCGTCCATGGTGATATGCGGCTTGCGGTCGAGCACTGCCGTAATATGACTGTAATAGGTATCCCTGTCTTCCCCTTTGATGCAAAAGGTAGGAACGCCGAGGTGTTTTACCAGGCTGGCTGCCACGTCGTCCTGGGTGGACAGGGGATTGGAAGCGCAGATGGCGGTATCCGCTCCCCCGGCTTTGAGCACTTCCATCAGGTTGGCCGTCTCGGTGGTGACGTGCAGGCAAGTTGCAATGGTGATTCCTTTCAAGGGCTTCTCTTTTTTAAAGCGCTCCTTGATCAGGTCCAGGACCGGCATGTTGCGGGCGGCCCACTCGATCCTCAGTTTTCCCTGGTCGGCCAGCTTGATGTCTTTGATGTCGTAATCCATAACTCCTCCTTTTTTTACTTTATTACTTTAGTTTTCATAAAACACGTTACTGCCCCCGGGCGCATAAAAGGACTTGATGCAGCACCGGCGGTTATGTCTTTTGATCATGCGGCTTATGCGCCCATTTTCTTGGCGGCCGCGGCCAGCTCTTTTGCCTTGTCGGTTTTCTCCCAGGTGAACTCTTTTTCTTTTCTTCCGAAGTGTCCGTAAGCCGAGGTCTTGGCGAATATGGGTTTTTGCAGCTTGAGGTCCTCGATGATGGCTCGGGGCCGGAGATCGAAATGCTTGCGGACGAGTTCGGATATCTTGACCTCGGAGAGCTTGCCGGTCCCGAAGACGTCCACGTTGACGGCCACGGGCTGGGCCACTCCGATGGCATAGGCTATCTGGACCTCGCAGCGCTCGGCGATCTTGGCTGCGACCAGGTTCTTAGCGATGTACCTCGCCATGTAGGTTGCGCTCCGGTCGACCTTGGACGGGTCCTTGCCGGAGAATGCGCCCCCGCCGTGCCTGCCCATTCCGCCGTAGGTGTCCACGATGATCTTCCTGCCGGTGAGCCCGCAGTCTCCGTGGGGCCCTCCGATCACGAACCTGCCGGTGGGGTTTATGTGTATCTTGGTCCCCTTCTGTCTCATCTTTGCAGGGATCACCTTGTCGATGACCTCTGCCATGATGCCGTCCTTGATCTCTTTGTTCTTGACCTCGTCGCTGTGCTGGGCGGCGACCACTACTGCGGTGACCTGCTTGGGCTTTCCGTCCTTGTAGAGCACGGAGACCTGGCTTTTGCCGTCGGGCCGGAGCCAGGGCAGTTTTTTCTGTTTTCTTACAGTGGCCAGCTTCTGGGTGAGCCGGTGCGCGAGGTAGATGGGCATGGGCATGAAATCGGGTGTTTCGTTGCAGGCGTACCCGAACATCATTCCCTGGTCGCCTGCTCCCTGGTCCTTGGAGGGGGTCTCATCCACTCCCTTGGCAATGTCCGGCGACTGCTGGTCGAGGGAGACGAGTATGGCACAGCCGTCGCAGTCGAGTCCCATGCATGAGTCGGTGTATCCGATGTCTTTCATGGCCGCCCTTGCAGTTGCGGGGATGTCGACCTGCTGCATGGCCTTCGAGGTTATCTCGCCGGCGATCAGGGCCATCCCGGTTGTCACCATGGTTTCACAGGCGACCCTGCTGTTCTTGTCTTTCTCCAGCAGCGCGTCCAGCACCGAATCGGAGACCCTGTCCGCTATCTTGTCGGGATGTCCCTCGGTGACCGATTCTGAAGTGAAGAGCATATCCTTTTTTTCCATTATATCCTCCTTTCTCTTTACAGCTTTTTTAAAGCTGTTTTCCGGTTTTCGTTTCGACTCCGGCGGGCTTGTCACCCCACGGGGGGAGTGTCTTCTTCTTCGGCAGCCTCCCACTCCAGTGCATAGGCGTCTTCCCACCTTGTCCTTATTTCCTGTCTCACCCGCTCCGCTATCTGCTGGGCGGTGTTGTAGGTGAACAGTTCGTTAATGAGCTCTTCCGTCTCCCTTTTTCCTATTCTTCTAATAATTCTTTTTACCCTCAGTATCGCCCCCATGGGCATGGACAGCTCATCCAGTCCCAGCCCGATAAGCACGGGCAGGTAGAGCGGTTCTCCCGCCATCGCTCCGCACATGTAGACGGGTATGTTGCTTTGGTGTCCTGCTTGAACAATCTGCCTTATTATCCTCAACATCGCCGGATGAAGCGGCTGGTACAGATAGCTTACGTACTCGTTTATCCTGTCGATGGCCAGGCTGTACTGGATAAGATCATTGGTTCCTATGGAGAAGAAATCACATACCTTAGCGAGCTCTTCGGCAATGAACACCGCGGAGGGGACCTCGATCATTGCCCCCACTTCTATTTCGCGGTCGAAGTGAACACCTTCTTTATCCAGCTCCTCTGCTGCTTCGTACAGCAGCCGCTTTGCGTCCCTGAACTCCTGGTATCCGGAGATCATGGGAAACATTATCCTGGTTTTTCCGTGGACACTGGCTCTTAATATAGCCCGAAGCTGAGTTTTAAACAAGTCGGGCCGGTTCAGACACAGCCTTATTGCCCGCAGACCCATGGCTGGATTTATTTCGTTAGAGAGGCTCAGTGATGATTTGAACTTGTCCCCTCCCAAGTCCAGTGTCCTTATGGTTGCCCCGTGGGGATGGGTTTTTTCCACCAGTTGTTTATAGCTTTCGAAGTGCTCTTCTTCGGTGGGCAGGTCCGTCCGGTCCAGGTAGAGGTACTCGGTACGGTAGAGTCCGACCCCCTGTGCGCCGTTTTCTTCGAGGAACTGGATTTCGTGGAGAATCTCCAGGTTGGCCCCCAGTTGGACGGGATGTCCGTCCTTTGTTTCGGAGGGAAGGTCCTTGTAACTCTTCAGTACCAGTCTCAGGTCGGCGAGCCATTTTCTTCTGCTTTCATACCTCTGGGTTGTTTCCGGCGTGGGATTTGTAATTACCAGTCCGGAGTGTCCGTCAAGTATAACGGTATCGCCGTGATTTATCTGCTCGGTGATATTCTTCAGCCCCACCACCGCGGGCATGCGTATGGATTTGGCCACTATAGCGGCGTGCGACGTCTGGGTGCCGATATCGGTGACAAAGCCCAGAATCTTCTCGAACGCCATGTGCGCGGTTTCAGCGGGGGTGAGCTCGTGGGCGACAATAACGACGGGCTCTTCGATATCTCCAAGAAAGTCCGCGCTTTTGCCGACCAGTTCCCTTATCACCCTTTCCGCCACCTGTTCGACGTCCCTTCCCCTCTCCCGCAAGTACGGGTCTTTCATGCTGGTGAAAGTCGATACCAGGGTGTTGATCCTTTTCCGGAGGGCCCATTCCGCGTTGATGTGCTCTTTTCTTATAAGGCTTATTGTTCCGTCGACCAGCAGATCGTCCTCCAGCATCATTAGATGGGCATCAATGATAAACGCGGGCTCCCTGGTCTCTTCGGTGGTCATTCCCTGCCTTATCTGCCTGAGGAGTTCCTTGGCTCTCTCGAGCGCTTCCTGAAAACGCTCCACCTCTTGTTCAACCCGGTCCGCGTGTACCACCCGGTGGGGAATGGCCAGCCTTTCCCTTTCCAACAGATATGCCTTGGCAAAAGCTATCCCGTCGGAGACGCCTATGCCTCTGCGGGTCCTTTCCTGCCGGTTGTCAGCCTGTTCGTTCATGTTTATTCTTCTTCTCCGAACCGGTTGTTGACCAGGTTCTCCAGTGCTTCTACCGCTTGATGTGCGTCCTTTCCGCTGGCGTGCACGGTTATGGTCGTTCCTTTGGATGCCTCCAGTGCCATGAGCCCCAACAGGCTCTTGGCATCACAGGTTACATTGTCTTTTTCCACTTCTATGTGGGAGTCGAACTCGGCCGCGGTCTTTCGGAAGTGTCCCGCGGCTCGGGCATGGAGTCCCAGCTTATTTGCTATGGTCAGCTCCTTTTGCGCGTCCTGCTCTTTGGATTGTTCCGGGTCTTCTCCGGAGCGGGAATTACTGCTCATCTTCCCACCTTTTCAAACTTTCTTTCTCATTATTTCCGATGCCATGGATATGTTCTTTTTGCCCGCGTTCCTTGCAAGCCTTGCCAGCTCTTTAAGGTCCGTGGTATCGCAGTGGGTGGAGATTTTAATAGTCATGGGCAGGTTGACCCCTGATATCACTTCCACCTTGTTTTCCTGGAGAAACGACAGGCTGACGTTGGAGGGCGTCCCTCCAAAAAGGTCGGTCAGCACCAGCACGCCTTTACCTTTGTCCGCGGACTTTACAGCATCGTCCACTTTTTTAGCTATCTCTCCTATTCCTTCGTCCGGCTGAATGGTCACCGGGACAATCGTCGTAGGGGCTCCGACTATCATCTCGGTGACCTCGACCAGGTCCCGGGCAATGTTGCCGTGGGTAACGATAATCACTCCGACCATCTACTCCACCTCTTCAGCGGACTTCCACGAACTGTCCTCTGCTTCGGTAAGTCCTTTGATGAGCCTCTGCTGGAACTCCTTTGCGGAATGATGTCCCCGCTTCTTCAAAATCTGGTTCCTCGCCGCCACCTCGACAATGGTGGATATGTTGCGGCCGGGCCTTATGGGAACGGTCAAATGGGGGACCTCGATTCCCAGAACAGTGTAGCTCTCTTCTTCCAGCCCCAACCTGTCAAAGTCCTTTCCTTGCTCCCACTCCACCAGCTCGATGACCAGGTCAATCCTTTTCCTGTCCCGGGTGGACGATATACCAAACAGGTCCTCGACGTTTATTATTCCCAGTCCCCGGATTTCCATGTGGAACTTGATCATGTTGGACGAGCGCCCGATAAGAGAGGCGTTTCCCCGTCTGTAAATCTCGACTATATCGTCCGCCACCAGCCGGTGCCCTTTGAGAACCAGGTCCAGAGCAGTCTCGCTTTTTCCTATCCCGCTTTGTCCGAGGATCAGGGTTCCGATTCCAATAACGTCGATAAGCACTCCGTGGAAGCTGATTCGGGGAGCGAGGTGTTCGTCCAAAAAACCGTCCAGTCTTCTTATGAACTCCGCGGTGTCCAGCGACGACTTCAGGGAGGGGATCCTTTTTCTGTCCAGCGCCTCGATCATCTCCGGCGGAGGATGCAGGTCCTTGGTGATGAGAAGGCATGGAAAGTCGAACTCCATCAACCTGTCGATGGCGTTTTGCCTGTCTTCCTCGGATAACATCTGCAGGTAGGCTATCTCCGACCCTCCCATGATCTGTATCTGGCCGGGATCAATAAAAAAGTGGACCCCCGTTAGTGCCAGCCCCAGCTTGTGAACGGTAAAATCCGTAACCACCCGGTCAAGCTGCGACTCGCCGGACGCCAGTTCCAGCTCGAGCTGATAATCCTCGTCTTCCAACAGGTCCTTGATGATCACCCGGTTCATATTGTGTTCTCTTTCACCCGCCTGCAAACAAAAAACAAAGGCCGGTCTTCCGTCAACCGTTTTTCTTCGTTTTCAAGACAAATGCTTTTCGTCAAGCTTAAGTTAGACAAGAGACTAGTGCCTTGACCGCCAGCTAATGTCGGGTTGATTAATTTCAACCAATCACTA
>CAYQTK010000182.1:0-9204 GCA_964420375.1 uncultured bacterium | reverse complement strand
TCATGGACCTGGCCATGAAGCTGGGCTGCCCGGTGGTGGGCATGAACGACTCGGGAGGGGCCCGTATCCAGGAGGGAGTTGACGCACTGTCAGGCTACGGCAACATCTTCTTTCGAAATTCGCTGGCCTCCGGCGTGATACCCCAGATCAGCGCCATCATGGGACCCACCGCGGGGGGAGCGGTTTACTCGCCGGCCATGACCGACTTCATCTTCATGGTCAAGGAGACCAGCTACATGTTCATCACCGGTCCGCAGGTCATCAAGGCGGTCACCGGCGAGGAGATATCCTCCGAGGACCTGGGCGGAGCGGTGTCACATTGCCAGAAGTCGGGCGTGGCCCATTTTGCCGCGGAGAACGACGAGGACTGCATAAACCGCATCCGCCACCTTCTCTCTTACTTTCCCGGCAACAACCTCGAGGACCCGCCATGGGCGGACACCGGCGACGACCCTGCAAGGGAGATTCCCGAGCTCGACGCCATCGTTCCCGACGAGACCCGCCGCGGCTATGACATGAAGGACGTGATCGGCTACATAACGGACCGGGACAGCTTCATGGAGGTCCATTCTTTATACGCGCTTAACATGATCGTGGGGTTCGCCCGACTGGCCGGCAACACCGTGGGCATCATCGCCAACCAGCCCAACTACCTGGGCGGGTCACTGGACGTGAACGCTTCGGACAAGGCGTCCCGCTTCATCCGGTTTTGCGACGCGTTCAATATACCCATCCTGACTCTCCAGGACGTTCCCGGCTATCTTCCCGGCTCCGACCAGGAGTGGGCGGGGATCATCCGCCACGGCGCCAAAATGCTGTGGGTGTACTCCGAGGCCACCGTGCCCAAGATCACGCTTATCACCAGGAAGGCCTACGGCGGCTCCTACCTGGCAATGTGCGCCCGGGACCTGGGAGCGGACATGGTCATGGCATGGCCCACCGCGGAGATCGCGGTCATGGGGGCGGAGGGAGCGTCCAAGATCATCTTCAGAAAAGAGATAAAAGAAGCCGACGACCCGGACGCCAAGCTGCAGGAGAAGGTCACCGAGTACGAGGAGCTCTTTAACAATCCCTACGTGGCGGCAAACCGGGGTTACATTGACATGATCATCCGGCCCCGCGACTCGAGGAAGATAATCATCAACGCACTGGACACTCTCCGGACCAAGCGGGAGACAAGGCCGCCCAAAAAGCACGGCAACATACCCTTGTAGCACAGGGGGCCGGGACGTGTCCCCATATCATATGCCGGGGGCTTTGCATGTCGAACAGGAGGATATCAGACAAGGACCAGGCCGAGTTTGCCGCAGGCCATATCCGGGACACCTCTCTGTCCGATTACGACTCCGGCCTTTTAAGCGACCTCGTCAGGGAGGCCGTCATTGACAAGAAGGTCAGGAAAGCTCTTCTTGATTATTACCGGTACGTAATGTTTCTGAAGAAAACAGGCAAGCTCGAATAAACCTGACCGACTCAGGACAGGGGACAATCTCCAATCGCGCAGACTCAAAGCTTAATGCAGGGATTGTCGCGCCCGTGAGTCCTCGGTGAAGAGTGCCCGGATGGAGGAGACACATGACCGACAACAATTGGGAAAAGAAACTAGCCGAGCTTCTTTCCAGAATGGATGACCTGGAGTCGAGGATACGTTCGCTGGAGGAACGCACGAGCAAGCAGGAGGCGGAAACGCGTCCTCCCCAGAGCGCATCTCAAACTACTCCGCCCGGACAGTATCAGCCGCCTCCTTTATCCCCGCAGTATCCGAAGCCCCCGCAGCCTTATGCGCCGCCCCCCCAACCACCTTACACTCCCCCCGCCAAGCCGCCAAGACCGGCCCAACCCAAGCAGAAGACAGGGGGAGACTTTGAAAAGAAACTGGGGGTTTGGCTCGCCCGCGTCGGCGTTGTCCTGGTCTTTCTGGCCGCAGCTTTCTTCTTGAAGCTGGCCCTCGATTATTTGGGAGACGCTGCCAAGGTTGCGGTGGGAGTCATCGTAGGCATGCTTCTCCTGTCGGGGGGCGAGTTCTCCGAACGCAAGCAATACCGGGCCCTGGCGCGGTCGCTTACCGGCGGGGGGCTGGCCGTTCTCTACGTGACGGTCTTTGCTGCTTTCGCGTTTTACGATCTCATCGGCAACGTGCCCGCTTTCGTTTTCATGCTGCTTGTCACGGGTGCGGGGACTGCACTGTCCTTGCGTTACAACTCGCAGGTGATAATCATCATCGCCTTGCTGGGCGGTTTTTTGACCCCTGTCCTGGTATCTACCGGCGTGGATAAGCAGATCATACTCATGTCATACATGATCGTGCTCAATCTCGCCCTGATCGGAATATCGTACAGGAAAAAATGGCGGAGCGTGACCCTGCTCTGTTTCTTCTCCACCCTGGTGCTGTTTCTGGGATGGAGCGTGGAGTACTACAGCGGTTCGCGTTTTATACCCACCCTTCTGTTTGCCACCGCCTTTTTCCTTATCTTCGCGCTCTCTCACGTGCTTCACTGCTTTTCCCGGCAAAGGAAGGCGAAATGGGAGGACCTCACCCTGATAACCGCCAACGCAGTGATCTACTTTGGGGGCATGTGGGGCCTGCTGGAGTTGGAAGACCACGATGCCTACCTGGGTCTGCTCCCCATTTCGCTTGCAGTTGTCTTTTTTATCCAGCTTCGAGCGGCCATGTACTATAACCGGGCGGACAACTACTTGCAGTATTTCCTTTCCGGTCTTGCGGTCGGCTTTTTGAGCATGGCCATTCCCTTGCAGCTAAACTACGAGATAGTTACGGTGGTGTGGGCGGTCGAGGCAGCGGCGCTTATGGGCTACAGCCTCTATTCGAGAAACGGGTTTCTGCGTTATCTCGGCCTGGGGGTGTTTTTTCTTGCATTGTTCCATCTTCCCATCGACGTGCACGTCTACCAGGATCACTTGCGGGACGACAATATTGCCCGGCTTTTCCTGGGCATATTTGCTTCCTACGGATCGGTCCTCGCCGCGATCGGCGCCGCCGTTTATTTTTTCAAGCGGTTTCAGGGGCGCACTCCCTTGCACCGGGCCTGGCATCTCGCCTTCTATCTGACCGAGGTGGTGCTGGGCCTGGTATTTCTATTGGTTCTTAACTCCTATATGTTCGAGGCTAACGCGTATCCGCGCTTTCTTTACTCGAGAGCGGACCGGGGCATGGTACTCAATATCTCGCTTATATTCACCATATATGGGTCGGTCTCCATTCTGCTGGGCATTCTCTACGGCGTTGGCTGGCTCCGGTACTTCGGCCTGGGCACGCTTTGTATGGCGCTCTTAAAGGTGGTGCTCTACGACCTCGCCGGCCTGGAGATGGGTTATCGGGTGGTGTCCTTCCTCGTCCTGGGAGGGCTTTTAATAGGACTGTCTTTCCTGTACCAGAAGTACAGGCACAAGATCGAAGGACTGGCGCTTTCCGACAACAGGGCAGATAAAACAACGCCGGAAAACAAAACCGAAGCCTGAGAGCGAACATGGAAAAATCGTTTTTTCCCCCGGAGCCCGGACAATGAAAAATCTTGCTTTGAAAAAATTGACGTTGCTTTTGCTTGCGGTATTGATGGTCTTCTTTTATGCTCCCGATTCTTTTGCCGGGTTTGATAAAGAAGACTGGCGTTACTTTCACGAGCTCAAGCTGCCCGGGCCCGGCCCGCGGGGTTTTGTGGCCGTGCCGGTGATCGGCGAGGTTTCCGAGGTTTCCAAAGGAGAGCTTCAGGACATCCGGGTGATAACTCCGGATGGAGAGGAAATACCATACGTTCTCATCGTCCAGCAAGGCAAGGTGGTTGAAAAGCAGTACCGACCGGAGATCATCAACAAGACGGTTGTTGGAGACCGCCGGCAAGAATTCGTGGCAGACCTGGGAAGCCGCGGCAACAAGAACAACCGCATGGAAATCAACACCCCCTCCCGCAACTTTAAAAGGCCGGTGGCCGTCTATGGCTCGGATGACGCTTCATCGTGGAAGCTTCTCCGCCAAGGGTTCTCCATTTTCGATTTCAGCGGCGACGTACACGCGCGCAGCACCTCGTTGCAGTACCCGGAGAACATCTTCAGATACTTGAAGGTCGAGATCGGACTGGAAGGAGGCAGTCCCCTCGATATAAGCGAGGCGGTTCTTCATCAGAGAGAGATCAAGTATCGCCACCTGGTCACCTATGAAGGTCTTGATTTCACTGCCGCGGATAACGAGCGGAAAAAGTTCACCGGGATCGACATAGATTTACCCCACTGCGGCCTGCCCGTGCACGAGCTTGTCCTCAGGGTGCCGGACCGCGAGTTTTATCGTAATGTGAAGGTCTATCAAGACTCCGACCAGCGGGCACTTATAGGAACCGGGGTGATCCACCGTTATCGGGTGAAAGATTTTATTAATGAAAGTCTCACCATAAGCTTCGATGAGAAAAACCTCTGCAAAGCCCGCATTTTGATCGAGAACTATGACAGCAGACCGCTTTCCATAAGCGAAGTAAAGGCCAGAGGATACCGTCGGCTTATAATATTCCGCCCGCCCAAGGATAAAAAGGCCCGGCTTTTCTGTGGAGCGACCACGGCAAAAAAGCCGATTTACGACCTTGCCAGGCTCTACACCAAGATCAGGGAAGAGGTTCCGCCCCTCGGCACAATTCTCCCCCGGAACAAAAACCCGGATTACAAGCCTGTGGAGCCGCCTGCCGAGCCCAAAGACCACTCCTGGATGGTATGGCTCGCCTTGATTCCCGCGGCAATATTCCTGGCTTTCCTGTTAATGAAGTCGGTAAGAAAGATCGAGGACAACGGAGAAAACGGTGGCGGGTCCTGATACTGATCAGACCGGCGGTCTTAAGCTTCACAGAGAACAGAGGCTGTAAAAGCCGACCGGCTGGCCATCCTGAGCCGTCCGCGCTCGAGGCATTAGTGTCTTGTCAAGCGTTTTTTTATGGAATAAGAGAAAGTCGTGCAAGCGGCTTTAACCGCGATTTTCGTCGGCCCTGTTCCCCTTTTTTCGAGTGACAGAGCACTGCCCCTGGGCTATAGAGCTTCGCTCTTTCAAATCTCTAACAGGCTTATTTTGACTTTTTACGAGGGCATCAGTAATAGATCTCCACTATTGACACCGGGTCTCCTTTCCAGGCCCTTGCACCTATCTCTACTTTGACTTGGGGGACTCCGGCTTTTTCAAGGATGTTCTCAATAAGTCCGATGGTCTGCCATGTGGCTGCTTCTTCGGCCTGGCGGCACATTCGGAATGACACTTTTATCTTGGCGTAATTATGCAGTGCGGACACGAGCTGAACCGGGTTATGGTTAAAGAAGCTTGTCCGGAGCACGTAGAACTTCATCAGGCTCTCGCGGGGGTCTCCCGGGGTTACCAGGTCGGGGTTCATATTAATGAGCCCGTCCATGCTGTACTTGCCCCAGCTCCTTATGGCCTCCATGTCGTGCATGGCGATCTCGTTCAAGATTGCAAGGCCCATCCTTTCGAAGCTCTCGAAGGGGTACCATTCGTTTTCGCGGATGCGCTGTTCCAAAAAGGCCGTGTCAAAGCTGTTCAAGTACCTGGTCCAGTCCATGCTCTTGTCGGTTTTCAACATGCGCACGTAGTCGGCGAAGATCATTCCCCTTACCTTGCTGCCGTCGGGGACCTCGCTCCAGTCGAGTTCGAGGATGGTGCTTTCTGCGCCCTCCCACTTCCGGCTTTTGAAATCATGCGTGACGTTCTTGCCGCCGGAAAGCTCGATGAGCCTTTCGAAATAGCCCACCGTCTGCCAGGTGGCCGCTTCCTCTGCGCGGGGGGACATGCCGTATGCTATCTCGATCTTGGCGTAGTTGTTGTGAAAGAGCAGCACGTTGATGGGATCGAAATCGAAGAAGCTCTTTCTAAGGACCTGGAACCGGACCAGTGACTCGTAAGGGTCTCCCTTGGAGATCAGCGAGGAATGAACCGAGAAGAACCTCTCCAGGTAGGTCCGGCCGAACTGGCGGACCAGCTCCATGTTCTCCTCTGCTATCTCGGAGAGGATGGCCAGGCCCATGCGCTCGAAGGTGTCGAAAGGGTACCACTCGGACTCCCGGATGCGCTCGTTTAAGTATGCGGCCTCCTCTTCGCTTAAGTAATCGCTCCAATCAGAGCGGCCGGACCTCTTCAGCATCCGGACGTAGTCCGCGAAAAATATGCCCTTTACTTTCCTGCTCAATGTTTTCCCGCCTCGCGTCAATAATGCCTTATACTCCGGGCTCCGGTCGGAAAAGTTTATTGACGTCCGGAGTAGTAGACCTCTTCGTAGGGCTGGATGATGACAAACCCTTTGCCTATGAACTCCATCTGGTAGGACTCGCCGCTCGACCTGCCGATAAAGGTTCGGAAAGACATATCGGTCTTGAAGTTGGGTTGCAGGTCAGCGGACCAGGCCACCGTGGCGTTGGGATCGGTGTATATGGGCCGCTCCGGGGTCACCGGCAGGGTCACCGGGTCGTGATGGGTGGTGATGGCCACCATGCCGTTGCCCTGCAGGGTAACGTTGAAAAGACCGCCGGAAGCAAGGGCGGCAAGCTTTCTCATCATCTTGATGTCCCATTTTATCGTCTCGTCGAAAGCCAGCAGGTCGTTGCCGTTGACCGTGATCGCGCCGCCGGCCAGGTCAAAGGCGGAGATGTTCTTGCCCAGCTCGGCGAGATAAAGACGTCCCTTGCCGTGAGCCTTGGTCAACGAGGCTCCTTCACCGGTAAAGGCCTTTTTAAGGGCCTTGCCCAGACCGTGTTCGAGGACCTTTTCCCGCTCGAACTTGATCTGGCCGGTGTATGCCACCATGGCACCGTGCTTCATCCAGACCGTTCCGTCAAGGTTTACCTGGAGAAGATGGTCGGTCTCCAGCTCGAATTTCTCGTTGCCCCGCTCCACATCACGAGTGTTTTCCAGAAACTTGTTCAGGTTCTGAACCATAATCGCCCTCCTCGCCTATCAACTGATTAAAATATTGACCCTGAGGATCCGCCTTCTGCGAGTCCAATGATGAGCATGAATATAAAATATATGATGTAGATCGCCAAAGAGATTCCGCCGGTTATTATTCCGGCGATAGCCATTCCCCTGCCTCCCATTGGTTCGACGGAATTTTTTATCTGGTTGAGGGCCACTATACCGAAGATGACTCCTAAAATGCCGGTGATACTACCAGAACAAAATCCCAGTATGCCCAGAACCAGCGCGGCTATGGCAAAACCGTTGGTCTTGGGTCCCTGGTACATGGGCGGAGCCGGACCGTATGGCGAAGAGGGCGGTTGACCGTACGGAGGCTGGGGCGGTTGACCGTACGGAGAGGGAGGCGCCTGTGGTCCTCCTCCCTCTGCCGGTACCGGTTGGTTACATTGGGGGCAGACCGTAACTCCCGGCTCCAATTGGACTTGACAATTTGGACAGTAACTCATAATCTTCTCCTCCCTTTTAATCTCCGGATTAAAGCATATCAGTGAGTTGTATCATCCTGTACGTTTCTGAACCTCTTTTCATCGTCTATGGTCCATACATCAAGAGTCTCATCCACGTCGATATTGCCTACTGCAACGGCAATAAATTCCCGCTGTTCTACTTTTGTCTGTACATCGTAGGGCAGATCATAAACAGGGCCCTTTTTAGACGGGATCGAGTCATCGGCAAGATAGTAGGTATATAAGTTCTGGCCTTCGGGTTCCCAGCCTATTTTGTCGAACGAATCAGCATAGGTGTTGTTTTCTCCGTGATACACCACCTGGAACGTAAAGATCACGGCCAGGTTGGTCTTGGCTTCCGATTGCTTGGACTTGGCCTGCATCTTAATGAAGTTGGGAATGGCCAGCGCGGCGATTATCCCGATCAATACGATAATGAAAAGTAACGTGGAAATGGACCCGGTAACCACCCCGGCAATGGCCATTCCCTTGCCGCTTATTTGCCCCTCGGATTTGTTTATCTTGGAGATGGCCACAATACCCAGGATCAAGCCGATTACTCCCAGGATGCCCAGGTAACCAAAGGAGATCACCCCCAGTATTCCCAGCACCATGGAGGCTATGGCCATGCCGCTGGTACTTGGTCTCTGGGGCAGAGGCGCGTATGCACCTCGGGGGGGTTCGGAAGGTTGTTGCTCCGGTGAAGACTTGCCTTTCAGCTTATGATCCCCTGGCGCAGCCGGAGATCGTTCTTCTGCTGAGTTCGGGTAGACCTGGGCATTACAACTGGGACAAGCAGTGGCATCAACCGGGAGCTGCTTTCCGCAGCGGGGACAGTAGCTCATAGTTTTTTCCTCATTGTTCGCGAGCAAAGAAGCCCGTTATATGCGCTTTAAAGCTCGGGGATTATAAGAATGGCATATAATATATACATAATCATCCACAGGCCGAACAAAATTCCCCCGGTTATTGTTCCGGCAAGAGCCATTCCCTTGCCTCCCATCTGTTCCGGGGAATTTTTTATCTGGTTTATGGCCACCAGCCCGAAGATCACTCCTAAAATACCGGGGAAGCCATAGCAAAGACCCAGTATGCCCAGAACCAGCGCGGCTATGGCAAAACCGTTGGTCTTGGGTCCCTGGTACATGGGCGGAGCCGGACCGTATGGTGCAGGCTGTCCGGGTTGTCCTGACGGCGGACCCGGCGGTTGTTGTCCGCCCCCCTCTGCTGATACGGGTTGATTACAGGAAGGGCACACCGTGACCCCCGGTTCTAAAGGGTTTTGGCAATGGGGACAATAGCTCATCTTTTCCTCCTTTGGTAGTTTGTAAGCTAATGCGCTGTCAAGTGTTTTCGTCGCTTACAAGATAAATATTTTTAGTGCGAGCGACTTCAGTCGCTCGCACACTATGCGTCAGTGTGAGTTTGACAACACACTAGTGTCTTGTCAAAAGCTTTTTTGGGGAATAGAAAATAATCGTGCGAGCGGCTGATACCGCGATCTGCATTGGATCCGTTCCCCTTTTTTCGAGTGACAAAGCACTAGGATATCAGTGGGTCGTATCGTCTCTCACGTTTCTGAGCCTCTTTACATCGTCTATGGTCCATACATCAAGAGTTTCATCCCCGTCGATATTGCCTACTGCAACGGCTGTAAAGCTTAATATTTCAACTCTTGACCGTACATCGTAGGGCAGATCATAAGGAGGGTCCTTCCCTTTCTTCGACGGGATCGAGTCATCGGCAAGATAGTAGGTGTATAAGTTCTGACCTTCGGGTTTC
>CAYQTK010000181.1:0-9211 GCA_964420375.1 uncultured bacterium | reverse complement strand
CCTGACCGACTCCCTTTGCCCGCGTCCTCTCTCCCGGGTGATCGGCCCGGAGTCCGGTACAAAGGTTGACACGCTGGTCATCCTGGCCGCGGACCGGGAGCCGGAGGTCTCTTCCGCATTGGCGGTGTTCCGGGAACGGATGCAGGACACTGACGCGGCTGCCCGGATGCTGGGCCGGATGTGCGGGACAGACAAAGTTGTTGTCGCAGTTGCCTCTCCCGCGGAGTCAGAGGCCCGGAGTGTTCTTTCCAGCGCCGAGGTCCTGGCCGTTCCCCCTGCATATCCGCAGACCCTCGAGCCCATGATTGTGCAAAGGATTCAGGGGACGGCATCCACCCGGGTGGTTGCCGTGGAGACCGCCCTGGCTGCTTTGGACGCGATTCGGGAAGGCAAGGTCCAGTCGACCAAGATGGTGACCCTGATCTCGCCCGCGGGGGAAGGCCGCGAAAATCTCCGAGTGCCCCTGGGAACCCGCTTCCGAGACCTCTTCCGGGAGGCTGGCCTCTCACCGCGCGACCGCGACAAGGTCATTGCCGGAGGCCCCTTGCGGGGATTCACCCAGTACTCATTGGACTCTGCCGTTGACCAGGGGGTGGACGCTTTCATGCTCATGCCCCACGAGATGATCGAGCACTGGAGCAACGAGCCTTGCGTAAACTGCGGGGCCTGCATCAAGGTCTGTCCGGTCAAGCTGCAACCCGGTCTGCTCGGCAAGTTCGGCGAGTTCGGGCTTTTCGACCGTACCGAGGAGTTCCAGGTAGACAAATGTATCGAGTGCGGGCTCTGCGCCGCGGTCTGCACCGGCAGGAGACCCATCCTGCAGTGGATACGCATGGCCAAGGAAGAGTTCGGAAAGAAGAAGGCCGCAGAGCAGGTCGAGGAAACCGAGAAGTGCGAAATCAAACAGAAGTAGTCATAAAACAGCTTACCAGGACAGTAATGGAGTCATTTTTATATACCGAGCAGGGGGAGTAGATGCCATCGGAAACGCCGTTATTTACTGTGGGCCCGCCGCCGCACTGGCGGAGCAAGGTCAGCCTTACCAAGACGAACTATGCCTTCATACTTGCTCTTTTGCCGGCGGCGCTTATCGGGGCCCTGCTGCAGTCGGTGGACGCGGGAGGACTTCCGGAGCTGGCCCAAGCGCCGGGAGTGAAGCTGGACACCTTTGCCGCCCTTATCAAGGAACTCGGCCTGGAGGGCTGGCTTCTGGGCCTGGGAGGGTCTATCGGGCTTTTGGCCCTGGGCGCGGGCGCCGGCCTGGTTGTCGAGTATATTGTGCAGGTCATCTTCCGCCAGCCCTACTACGCTACCGACGGACACGGCGCGTTCATGGGCATGCTGCTTGCCATGATCATGCCTCCCACGGTTCCCTGGTGGGTCCTGTTTGTGGGGGTCGCCATTGCCATTGTCATCGGCAAACAGCTCTACGGCGGCATCGGCGGATACCCTTTTCATCCCATGGTGGTGGGCTGGCTCATCATCCTGCTTTCCTGGGGACACCACCTCCGGCTGGTGGACCATAACTCCATAGCAGCCATCAACCCCGCAGTCATCTCCGTCACTCTGCTGGGAGGACTGGCGCTGGTGGCCCTCGGCCACATCAGGTGGGAGGTCCCCTTCGGCATCCTTGTCGGAGTCGTGGCTGCCTGGGCATTCTTCAATCATCTCTATCCGGAAAACCCCAAGGTAGGGACCCTGGTGGAAATCTTCACCACCACCCATATCGTATTGGCGGCGTTCTTTATTGCAACCGACCAGACCAGTTCGCCGGCCAACCATACCGGCCTGTGGGTCTACGCCGTGGGCATCGGAGTGCTGTACATGTTGATCCAGGTTTACGGAAAATGGCAGGACCCGGTCCCCTTCGCCATCATTTTGATGAATATCCTGGCGCCCTTGGCGGACAGAGTCCGGCCGAAGCCGCGGGAGGTGGTGATCCAGAATGGCTAAGTTCATAAAGATGATAGTGGTGCTGGTATGCATAACCCTGGCGAGCGGGCTGGCCCTGGGCGGCCTGAACTACGTCACCGAGGACAGGATCATAAGGAACCGGCTGGAGATGACCAAGGTCCCCCGGGTGATCGACATCATGGAGATCAAGCAGGGAGAGTTCAAAGAGCAAAAGAGGACCGAGATAAAGGAGAAGCTGCTCGACACCTACCAGGACATCAAGCTGGGAGACGAGACCTATAACCTGTTCACTGGGAAAGACGAGTCGGGCGAGCCTTACATGGTGGCCTTCGAGACCCGGGGCGAGGGCGGTTACGGCGGTGAGGTCGGAGTTATGGTGGGCTTTAATGTAAAGGAGGACCGCCTCGAGGGAGTGGGCTTCACTTCCCACAAGGAGACGCTGCTGGAGCCGACTTTCACCGAAGAGTTCGCGAAGCGGGGCCTGGACGTAACCTACAAGCCGGACAAAGCCGGCGGAGACATCGACGGCATCACCGGCGCCACCAAGTCCAGCACCGCGGTCTGCCACGCAGTCAGCAAGGCCGTCTCTCTTTACAGGAAACATAAAGAAGAAATCCTGCAAAAGATAAAACAATAGCCGGGAGGCTTTTTAGAAGATGAGTGCAGCCGCAATCAAGAAAGAGTTTGTAAAAGGCCTGTGGACGGACATCCCGCCTTTCCGTTTCGTGCTGGGTTTGTGTCCGACCCTGGGAGTGACCGACACCATGTTCAAGGGGTTCGGCATGGGAGTGGCCACCCTGTTCGTGCTGGTTTGCTCGAACCTTATCATCTCCCTTTTGCGCAAGGTCATCCCCGACGAGGTCCGCGTGGCGTCTTATATCGTGGTCATCGCCACCTTCGTGGTATGCACCGAGATGATAATGGAGGCTTTCGCCTATGAGCTTTTTTTAAGTCTGGGCATCTTCATTCCCCTGATAGTGGTCAATTGCGTCATTCTGGGCCGGGCCGAAGCTTTCGCCAAAAAGAACAAGCCACTGATTTCTATTGTTGACGGCCTGGGAATGGGCATTGGCTTCACTTTGTCCCTTACCGCGCTGGGGGCCGTCCGCGAGATACTCGGTAAGGGCATCATTCCCTTCACCGATATCCAGGTACTGGCCGAGCCTTTCGAGTTTTTCCAGCAGGCGCCGGGCGCGTTCGTCGCGCTGGGACTTATGCTCGGAATCATGAACCTCCTGGGAAAGAAGTAAGGAGGAAGTAAAATGGAATCGGAAGCACAAAATTTCCAACATTTTTTTGAACTGGCCATAGTGGCCATCTTTATCAATAACATTCTCCTGCACCGTTTTCTGGGCACTTGCCCCTTTATGGGCGTTTCCAAGAAAATGGACACCGCGGTGGGAATGGCCCTGGCAGTTGTGTTCGTCCTTACCCTGGCGGCTTTCATCACTTACGGAATCAGGCAAGTACTGGTCATGTCGCATATCGAGTACATCCAGACTCTGGCCTTTATTCTGGTAATTGCGTCTTTGGTCCAGTTCGTCGAGATGTTTCTCAGAAAGAGCATACCCGCTCTCTACAAGTCCCTGGGCATATTTCTTCCCCTCATCACCACCAACTGTGCGGTTTTGGGGTCCTGCATTTATAACATCGATGAAAAGCTCAACCTGGCGGACGCTATGATCATGGCCTTTGCGTCCGCGCTGGGGTTCGGGCTGGCCCTGGTGCTGTTCGCGGGCATCAGGGAGAAGTTCGAGACATCGAGGATACCCGCGTCCATGCAGGGCACCGGCATCGCCCTGGTTACCGCGGGTATCATCGCTCTTTCCTTCTATGCCTTCAAGGGCATGATCGGATAAGGGCGTTTATAAAATGGATTGTCCTTTATAAGCGAGGTGGAGTATGGAATCATTTGTCTCTTCCATAACCGAAAACTATCCGTGGCTCATGCCCGGGCTAATCATGCTCATGATCGGACTGGTCGCAGCCGCGGTGCTGGCGGCAGCCTCCAAGGTGTTCTACGTGTGGGTCGACCCTCGAGTGACCGCGGTGGAGGACGCCCTGCCGGGGGCCAACTGCGGGGGCTGCGGCTTTACCGGGTGCGCGGCCTGCGCAGAGGCCATTGTGGCGGGCACAGCTTCAGCCAACGCCTGCGTGGCCGGCGGAGCTGACACCACCCGCAAGGTTGCCGAGGCCATGGGCGTCGAGGTCGGTTTTGTAGAGCCGAAGATAGCCGAGCATTACTGCGAAGGCGGCGACCGGGCCCCCCGCAAGTACCACTACGACGGGGTCATGGACTGCCGCGCGGCAGCTCAGCTCTTTGGCGGCGACATCCTCTGCAAGCACGGCTGCCTGGGACTGGGCACCTGCGTTGATGCCTGTCCATTTGACGCACTGCGCATGACCGACCAGGGCGTGCCCGAGGTTGACCCCGAGAAATGCGTGGGATGCGGAACTTGCGAGAAGGTCTGTCCCATGGGGGTGATCGAGCTGTGGGCGCTTTCCGACCGGCTTCTCCACTTCAACCGCATTGACGAATGCCTGGCGCCCTGCAAACAGCTCTGTCCCGCCCAGATAAACATACCCGCTTACGTCGAGTTCGCTGCAGAGGGCAAGTACCAGGAAGCGGTGAACGTGATCAAGGAGCGAAACCCCCTGCCGCTGGTCTGCGGAAGGGTGTGTCCCGCTCCCTGCGAAGAGGGTTGCCGCAGAGTGGCCATTGACGACGAGCCAGTGCATCACAACTACATCAAGCGGTTTGTGGCCGACTTCGAGATGTCCCTGCCCGAGCGGGAGAAGCCTTCCACTCTCCCCGATACCGGCAAAAAGGTGGCCATCGTGGGCGGCGGCCCCTCCGGCCTGACCGCGGCATACTACCTGCGCAGGCTCGGCCATTCGCCGACCATATTCGACTCCAAGCCCGCGTTCGGCGGCATGCTCCGCTACGGAATTCCCGAGTACCGGCTTCCCAAGAAGATACTGGACTTCGAGATAGAGGAGATACTCGAGCTGGGAGTGGAAGCGAAATACAACCACAAGATGGGCCACGACATCACCATCGAGTCCCTGGAGAAGGACTACGACACCATTTACCTTGCCATGGGCGCGTGGGACAACGCATCGCTGCGGGCGGAAGGCGAGGACTTGAACGGGGTGTGGAAAGGCACCGAGTTCCTGCAGAAACGCGAGCTGGGAATAAAGATCGACCTTAGCGACAAGAGAGTGGTGGTGGTCGGCGGCGGCAACACCGCCATGGACGCCTGCCGGAGTGCGTTGCGCATGGGCGCGGCAGAGGTCACCCTGCTTTATCGGCGGACGCGTGCGGAGATGCCCGCCAACGAGGTCGAGATCGTTGCTGCTGAAGAGGAAGGCGTGCATTACCACTTCCTGGCTGCCCCCACCCGGGTGGTCGGCGAGAAGGGACAGGTAAAGCAGCTCGAGTACAGGGAGATGGAGCTCGGCGAGCCGGACGCATCGGGCAGACGCCGTCCCGTGCCCATAGAAGGTTCGGAGACGCTGATGGACGTGGAGGTGGTTATAGCGGCCATCGGCCAGAAGCCCATCGCGGACTGGGTCACCGACGATCTCCGGGAGCGGGGACTGGAGACCACCAAGTGGAACACCATAGTTGCTGACGAGGCCACCCTGCAGACCGGTATTCCCCACGTGTTCGTGGGAGGAGACTTGCAGACCGGTCCGGCACTGGTGGTTGACGCCATTGGAGCGGGAAGGCGCGCTGCCCGGTCCATCCACCTTTACCTGAAGGGGGAAGACCTCTCCTTCCCGGACAAGGTGATGATAACGCCTGCGGTGGTGGAGGACACCTATGAGTGCCAAGTTGAAGGCATATGTAAAAGGCCCCGCATGCCGCAGCCCGAGCTCCACGCTGGAGAGCGGATCAAGAGCTTCGAAGAGGTGGACCTTGCCCTCTCCGAGGAGCTCATCCAAGCGGAAGCGGCGCGGTGCTTAAGATGCGGCACCATCTGTTACTGGACGGACGAGCAGAGAAAAGAGTTCCAGGACCGGCACAAAAAGAAAGCACCGCTCGAGCAGCTCTCGGAAATACTTACCGAGTCGCCGCGCTGATTACGAAGGGATGGATATGAAAGCAGTAGCGCAAAGCCAAACAATCTTTGATGTAAGTCATTAGGGGACGTTCCGGCGACGGAACTCGCGAGTGAAGTCGGTCGCGCTCCATCATGTCTTTTTCGTTCATCATTTTGCGTTTGGCGGCGCAGCGGACATCAGGAGGGATAATCGCAGGTGTCGCGGGTTATTCGCAGGATGTCGGGGGTGAGCCGGTGGTCTTTTCCGAAGTAGCGCTCATACATCAGCACGGGCACGAAAAAGAGGACGATCCCGGCAAGGCCGAGAACAAAGCTTGCGGCATCAGGGGAAAGTGAGAGGTGCTCATACACGGAGGCCCCGGTTACGGCGCCGATGATAAGACCGGCGAGGGGAACGGCCCAGATGAGCAGTGACAGCTTCAGCTCGGTGTGTCCGGGCAGGTCGAACTCGACCACGTCGCCCCTCTTGGCGCCGATGGGGTTATTGGCCAGGACCTTTTCGGGAACGTCCTTGCCCAGCGCCCCTTCGAAGGAGCATGACGATTGATGGTGGCATTCGGCACATACTCCCCTGCGGGAGGTCTCGATAAGCGCCTGGTCGCCCGTGGTTTCCATAATGATACCGATCCGGGGCATGAGGATTCACCCGTTCATGAGGTAATTATGAGGTTTAATAAGTATAACCTTAAAAAGGAATGGTAGCAGTGAAGGGTAGGAAAATCAAAGTTAGCAGGCTTTTTGTGGCGGCCCTGGTCATGGTGGTCCTGGGCGTTGCCGGCATGCTCTTCCGTCCCGCGGGGGAAGAAGACCGGGTACTGGCCGCCCGCTTCGGCGACGTGGTCTGGAACCATGAGCTCCACGCTCATCTTGAAGGGGTCAAGTGCATTAACTGCCACCACCGTTACGGCAAGGAGGAGGAGGCCTTACTTAAAGAAGGGGTCATCAAACCCGTATCCTGCCTGGAATGCCATGAATCAGAGAGCATCTCAGACTTCCTGGTCCTGAAAGACGTGTACATGGAAGAGCACGGCGAAGCCGGTGGGGAGGATGAAGTCCCCACTGCCCGGGCGGCCTTCCACAACAAGTGCATTAACTGTCACAACGCGGGCAGCCAGGGTCCGGTGGCCTGTTACGATTGTCACCGGCAGAGCTTCTCCGGCAGGATGGGAATGGTGGCCTGGAGCCACCGGGCCCACTCCCGGCAGATGGGCATGGACTGTTTGCGCTGCCACCATAAGGACCGGGACGCAGAGTGGGCAGGCGAGTTCACCAACTGCCGGCAATGCCATGACTATGCCGAGTCCCTGGGAATGATGTGGGATAAAACCAACGTCGCAAACCACGATGACATAAAGCACGGAGAGTGCGGGGAATGCCACACCATCGAGAACCCGGAAAAGGGGGTCCGCTCCTGCGGCGAATGTCATGAGTCCGCTAAGCGGCTGAACAAGGAAGGCGCTCCCGGCCTGGAGTACGCGGTCCACTACCGCTGCATGGCCTGCCATAACAGCTATAACCGGGACATGCCCGAGAAGGCGCCCGACGAGTGTAACGAGTGCCACAGCAGGTCGCCCTCTTTCCTTTCGGGCTCCACCCTGGGTCCTGTGCTCTGGAGCCATACCCGGCACAACACCCTGACGCCGTGGAGCTGCGAAAAATGCCACCATACCGGGACCAATGAAGAAGAGCTTCAACTCGCCTGTGACCGGTGCCACGGCAGGGACGACTTTACAGAGGCTCGATCTCTTGACAACGCCATGCATCAAAACTGCGGCGAGTGTCACCGAAAGAGACAGGCGGGACCCGACCCGAAGTCGGACTGCATGAGATGCCACAGCGAGAACCCTCAGCTTAACATCATGAACTGGACGGGGAACAAGAAGCTGGGAACGGTCTGGTGGGACCACCGCAGGCACGCGGAAAATATGGCCTTCTCCTGCAGGGAGTGCCATCACAACACCATTGTAAAGTACGGCTTCCCCTTAATTTGCGAAGACCTTTCCAAATGTCCTCGCAGTATTGCCGATCCCCGGCCCTGCCAAGAATGTCATCCTTCAAATAAAGACCGGGACAGCATGATGCAAGGCCAGATGATGAGAGAAATGAATGCGCCTCCCCTGGGGGATGCTGTCCATGCATCCTGCATAGAGTGTCACCGGAGGATGGGCTCCGGACCCGTAAAATGCGAACAGTGCCATGTTCAAAAGTAGCTTGAAAGAGATAAAAAGGAGTATTCCGAATGAGCGGCGCCAAGCCAGCTAACAAGGCGAAGATGAAAGGCATCCTCACCGATGTCACCAAGTGCATCGGGTGCGAGCGGTGTGTTGAGGCCTGTGCCAACGTAAACGACCTTCCCGTTGACCTGCCTACCAAACATCACCGCAAAGACGGTTTGTCCGGCAGGAGGCTCACCTCAATACTTCCGCTCCACAACGGCGAGGTCAAGGCCCGCAAACAGTGCCTGCACTGCCTGGACCCGGCTTGCGTGTCCGCCTGCCTGGTGGGGGCCTTCTACAAGCGGGAAGACGGCCCGGTAATATACGACGCCCACAAGTGCATCGGCTGCCGCTACTGCATGATCGCCTGTCCCTTCAGTATCCCCCGCTACGAGTGGTCCGAGCCCATGCCTTATGTAAGAAAATGCAAGATGAACGAGGAGTGCCGGGTGGAGGGCAACGTTCCCGCTTGCGTGGCCGCTTGTCCCACCGGCGCCACCATCTTCGGAGAACGCGAAGAACTCATCAAGGAGGCAAAGCGAAGGATCAGGGATAACCCCCGCCGCTACATGGACCACGTCTACGGCGAGCACGAGTTCGGGGGAACATCCGTCCTTTATATCACCGGCAAGGACCAGCCCCTTACCGGAATCGGGTTCCCCACGCCCAAAGAACTCGAAAAGCGGGCGGTCTCCGAGCTCGAGAAAAACTCCATTCCCCACATGAACCACAGATGGGTGATGGTAACGCCGGTGCAGTTCTTTACAGTGTTCGCCGGACTGTTCGGTGTATGGGTCATCAGGAGAAGGCAGAAGCTCTCCGGACCGTCTGACAGGGGAGACACCGACCACACCGCGGCCGGCTTTGACGAGGTCTGTGAAACCGAGCCCTCCAGTGACGACGGCGAAAAGGAGGGCGAATAATGCAGCAGTCATTCGCACTCAAGAGGGTCAAGGACATACTCTGGATCGTGGCCATTGCCGGCCTGATCGCCATGATCGGCCGGACCTTTTT
>CAYQTK010000180.1:0-9216 GCA_964420375.1 uncultured bacterium | reverse complement strand
CAAGGCACTAGGGGCAGGTAAAGAGAGGTTCCGGTTTTCAGCGACCTTCAGTGAACAAGCCAATTCCCAGGATAGGAGGACGTCCATGCATAGAACATCGTTTGGAAAAACAGGGGTATTTTTATTGATTCTCTCTGGCCTTGTGGTAAGTGTTTGCGGCTGTCAGAAGATCAAAGGGCTCTTTGTGAAGCCTCCGCCGGAGGATTTTGTCCAGGAATCGCGGACCATTACCATGTGGGGGTACAGCCAGTCCGCGGTAGTAAACGCCGACAGGGAGGAGCTGTTTGATTACATATCCGAGATTTCTGCGTCCGGGATCAAGGGAGTGAGCATGGGCGGTGGGGGCTCTGCGGTCCAAGCAGGCTCCCATTTTCCCTTCAGCTTCAAGGCGGGGGGACTGGATATCGAGGGCCGGATGATAGTAATAAAGTCGGACGAAGAGAATTACTGGATGGTCTGGCACAACCCGCGGATGTTCCACGTGCAGCGCTGGAGGTATGAGAAAGTAAAGGGCGGGATGAAGATGAGCCTCCAGTCCGAAACCCAGGTGATGGAGGCCATGGAGAAGATACCGGGGTTTGAAAGAATCACGGAGGAGCTTTTAAAGGACATCGACATGTACTTCGCCCGGATCCAGGCCCATTTTGATCCTTCGCTTACTGCCGGCGAACTGGTGGAGAAGGGTCTTCGAGGCGAAAGTTACGAGAAGCTTATCCAGGTACACGAGGGCCGGGTGTGGATCGATGCCATGCCCGCAGAGGTTGACGAGTACATAGAAGAACATCCCGAGGAGTACATGCCCCAGTACGAACCGAAGGGGGAATGTCCCTCTGAAGAAGAGACGTCGGAGTACGTGATATATTGCCCCTATCTTGCCGACTTCGGCGCTTTGAAGTTCGACCTTCATACCTTCACCATAAACGACCCTCGACCTTATAAGCCCAGCCGGATGTACTGGACGGCTGAGGGCGTGGTAGGATGGCTGGAATGGGAGATCAAGGCCACCAGAGGCGGAACCGAGTACTCCTCCACCATCGCCTTCGTGGTGCCGGGATCAATGAGCTCCGGGGGCGCCGAGTCCCTCATGGCCCTGGCCCGCGTTCCCCGGAACATGAAAGAATCGCTTATGAAAGTCAAGAACGGCGTAGAGAAACAAGATAAGATATGAGCGCTAATGCTGATCTTTTACATCGTTTTTTTTAAAGGTGCTGACATGAAAAAGATATTATTGATCACGGCAGTGTTGATTATTGCCTCCTTCCAGGTGTCGGGAGCAAGTCCCTCATCAGACGTGGTGCTTCTCCTGTCCGACTCCGATAAAGACATCCAGTCCGTCTCGCAAGCCTTCCAGGCCGAGTTCGGAAAGGACGTCAGCGTCATAAACCTTGAAGGATCGGATATAAAGCAGAAGGAGGAAGGCGAAAAGCTGGAGGCAGAACCTCCGGAGCTGGCGGTCGTAGTAGGCGACCTGGCCGCCCAGGCGGCCAAGTGGTACCTGGGGGACGTGCCGGTGGTCTACTGCAACTCCTTCCGGGCGGCCAAGCTCTCGCTCACCGAGATGAAAGCTGCCGGGGTGTATTATGAGCCGGACCCCGCAGACCAGCTCGACAGCATCAGGGAGGTCTTCCCGGATGTCAAAAAGGTGGGGCTTCTTTACGCGCCGGAGTTTTCCCTGGTAAAAGAAGGTCAGATCAAGAGTAAGGCCCGTGCCAGGAACATTGATATTCAGATATCCACCTGCGATGACGTGAAAGAACTGCCCGCCAGGCTGAAGACCCTCATGCCCCAGGTGGATATTGTCTGGGTGCTTACCGATCCTCAAGTCCTTAGCAAGCACAGCAACAGGTTCATTGTCATGCAGTCAATATCAATGCAGGTCCCCGTCTTTTGTGGCGAGGAGAGTCTGGGCCTGGGCGGAGCAACCGCTGCACTGGTCCCTTCCCCGGAGAGCGTAGGCAAGACTGCGGCCCGGGAGGCAAAGAAGGTGTTAAAAGGAAGGACCCCTGAGCCGGGGACACTCGTCTATCCCGAGGGCCGGCTCATTATCAACCAAAAGATGGCCGGCAACTTCAACATCGACCTTGATTCCGATATCATGGAAAAGGCTGTGCAGGTAATCAAATGAACAGGGGAAAGCTCAAACTCTACAACCGCCTTTCCTTCCGGATTATGATCTCGCTGTTGATCATGATCGGGGCCATAAGTGCCATCCTGGCTTTTTACATCCGCAACAATGCGCAACAACTGTATAGTTCCGAGATGAACCTCTACCGGCTTCACGGCAAGTCGCTTATCCAGAACTCGTCCAAGAACCTGTTCTTCGGCATCATTACCGGAAGCACGAAGGAGCTTTTACCCACGGTGGAATCACTTCTGGCCGACCCCCTTATATCCTACACCGTGGTTTACAGCAAGGACGACAATGACAAGCCGAAAAAGCTCTTAGAGCGATATGGAAAGGACATGTCGGGAAAAGATTTCCGGTTTGCATCTCCCCAAAAGGTGGTCGATCAGATCGAGCTCTCCCGCATCCGGTCATCAGAAAAAGAGCGTTACCTTGACTTTGTCATGCCTATTTACTCCGAGACAAGGCTCGGCAAGGATGTTTCGGAAGCAGATAAGAAGCCCGAAGGGTGGGGCCGTATCGGCATATCCCTGGAAGGTCTCTACCAGCAGCTTTCCCGGACCCGGCGATACGGCTACTCGATCATAGCGATACTGATAGTGGTGAGCCTGGTCTTTGTCTTGTGGGCGCTCCGGCGTATTCTTCCTCCCATCAACCGGCTGGCGGACGCCGCTCAAAAGCTCAGCGAAGGCAACTACAACGTGCAGGTGGAGCGGACCACCAATGACGAGATCGGTCTTCTTACCGATACGTTTAACCACATGGCGGAAAACATCCGCAACCAGACCGGCCGGCTGGAGTCGGTGATCGGCAATGTTAGAGAGGCCATCCAGCTTCTGACCAGCACTTCGAGCAACCTCTTGGGGGTCACCTCCGAGCAGTCCAGCGGGGCCACCGAACAGGCCACCATTGTCCAGGAGGTCGTCTCCACCGCGGAAGAGGTCGCTTCTTCCGCGTCCAAGATCGCGGACACTGCGTCTTCCGTGAGCCAGGCGTCGAACCAGACCTCGGAGGCCGCCCACCAGGGCAAGGAGCTTATCGAGAACTCGCTTGCCGGAATGGAGCAGATACGCTCCCAGGTGGAAAAAGGCGCCGCCCAGATACGGGAGCTGGTTGAAGAGGCCAATAGCATCGGCGGAGTGATAAACATCATCGAAGAGATATCCGACCAGACCGAGCTTCTGGCCCTTAACGCGGCCATCGAAGCCGCGGGCGCCGGGGATGCAGGTCGGCGGTTTTCAGTGGTGGCCGAGGAAGTAAGGCGGCTGGCCAACCGAACCCAGGAGTCCACCGGCTCGGTGCGGAAGATGGTGGAGACCATCCAGAGCTCGACCAACCAGATGGCCGTGCTCGCGGAAGAGGAGCAGAAAGACGTGGCAGAGGGCGTGGAACTGGTCCGCAAGATGGAACAGTTCTTCCAGCACATCCTCGAGCTGGTGGAAAGCACCCGCCAGGCAGGGTCGGAGATAAGCCTTATCACCCAGCAGCAGTCAGGGGCCACCCAGCAAATGGTGTCCTCCGTCCAGGAGGTGGAAAAGGTGGCCAAGGAAGTCGAGAACGGCGTCAAGGAGATCGACAGCTCCATGGAAGAACTCACCGGCCTGGCGGAACGGCTCAAGGGACTGGTCTATGAAAAGGAGACGGAAGAGACTGCCGAGCAGGCGGGCGACTTCACTCCGAAAGAGGCTGCTCCAGGGTCTCTGGCCGAGAAGCCAGCAAAGCAGGGTGACGAGTTTACTTCGGGGGAGGCAGCTCCAGGGTCTGATGAATGAACCTCTCCCACGATTTCTTGGTGACGTAGCGGGGAAGAGGCCAGCCTTTGAATATCTTTTGAAGCACCGGCTTTATCTGTTCGAACTCTTCCGCGGACAACTCGACTTTTCCCCGGTAATGGGGGATACCCTGCACGTACGGACAATCCGGAGGGTACAACTGCTTTCTTACCGACTCGGTCGAGGTCTTGTGACACCAGCCGGTCAGCTCCCTTAAGTAGTACACGGTGCATAAGGCTTTGCCGTCGTCCTGGTAAGCCAGGTAGCGACAGGGGAGATCACTGAGAAGAACCAGCCGGTCGTAAACGCGGACCGCGGCATGACAGCACTTGCCGCACCGGCGGCACAGGCCTTCATCGTCAAAGCGCTGCCGGGCCTCTTTGTCTATCCCTGTTACTGCCTCGAGTATGCCCTGGAAAAGGCGGGCGGTGCGGGAAGGATGAAGTCCTTCTTGGCCTGCGTCCTTTACATCGGCTATATGATCGCCTCCATGGCGGCTCATGAATTCACCCGCTGCAGCAAAAAGCCCCTGCCCTTGGCTAAAGACCTCTCGAAAATCAGGTGTGGTCTAAGTTCAATCCGTACTCCGGCTTCCCCGGTTCTTCCAGAATGAAGAAATGTCCTCCCGGGCTCCAGCATCAGCTACGTACTGCGAAACCAGCGAACGTAACAGTTCCTTGTCCTCTGAAGATATGCCGTCCACCTTGGAAAGGGTCTGTAAAGCCGTCTCCAACGGAACCGTTGCACCAATTTCAGGGCCTGCTGCGCCCGTCTCACGACCGGTCAGAAGCCAGTCCAGGCTGGCGCCTGTCCGCTCGGCTATCTTGAGCAGCGTCTCCCGGTCGGGCTGGCGGCCGTTGATGTAACGGCTTATAGATGCCTGGGTAGTGCCCAAGCGCTCCGCAAACTGAACCTGGGTCTCGCCCTCCATGCGTAAGGATTTGATTCGCTCTTGAATGGTTTTCATAGCAAGGTATACCTTCCCTTTCCTGTTAAATTCTTCTAACTGCTGTTCCGGTGCGTTTCGGTGTCCCCAAAATATGAGTATTGAAATACAAAAGATGTGCTTGTCAGTGTAGCAGAGTTATTTTAAGGTCTATCTATGATACTGTCAAGGTGTGTCTTAAAGCCTTGTAACTCTCCGCTTAGATGAACTCCTGATATTCTATTATTGTGAATTTTTCCCCGTTTTCAAGTCCTTTCCGCAAACTTTCCCGGTCCGGATTTTAAATGCATATAAAATATCCACGCCGCTGTGTTATACTTATGGTGTCGGAACTCGGAATAAACCGTGATCGCGGAGATGTTTCCATGAAAAGATGGCTGGTTTTACTCCCCGGGGTCGTTATCGTCCTCGGGCTGGGGGTATACTTCGGATGGCATGAACATAATGCGACCTCCCTTCCCGGCAATGTCATACTTGTATCCATTGACACCTTGCGGGCGGACCACGTGGGAAGCTACGGCTATCATCGAAATACCACCCCCAACCTGGACCGGCTCGCCAGGGAAGGCGTCCGTTTTCAAAACGTGGTGAGCACCACCTCCTGGACCATACCCGCGCACGCGGGAATGTTCACCTCCCAGTATGACCTGGTCCACGGACTGCTAAGCCATACCGACCGGCTCGACGACAAAAGGATCACCATGGCGGAGAGCATGAAGAAGGCCGGCTACACCACCGCGGGCTTTTACAGCTCCATCACCCTGGACCCGGTGTTCGGACTCGGCCAGGGGTTTGACGATTATATATGCTGCTACTCCTACTCCACATACGTGGACCCTTTCCGCAAAAAGGACGCCAAGGAAAACTTCAGCCGGCTTCGCTCCCGCATACAGCAGGCGGTGCCGGACAAAGACATAAACCTGCAAGAGCTCTCCTGGCGCGACGTGACCAATCCCGTCGTCCACCGCAAGGTCACCGACTGGCTTGACAAGCATCATAAAGAACGCTTTTTCCTGTTCGTGCATTACTGGGACCCGCATTACGACTTTGTCCCGCCGCCGCCTTACGACACCATGTTTGATCCCGGCTACAAGGGCGACATCAACGGGAGAGGCTTTATCTCCAACCCGGCCATCGAGCCTGGCATGGACCGCGATGACCTTGAACACGTGATCGCCCTTTATGACGGCGAAATCCGCTGCACCGACCACTACGTGGGAAAGCTGGTCGACAAGCTGAAGAGCCTGGGCATACTGGACGACTCTCTGCTGATCGTGACCTCGGACCACGGCGAGGAGTTCTTCGATCACGGCTCCAAAGGACACCGCAACAACCTGTTCGACGAGACCGTCATGGTGCCGCTTATCATGAGATACCCCGGACATGTCCCTGCGGGAAAGGTGATAAAAAAGGAGGCCCGGATCATAGACGTCTTCCCCACCGCAGCCGCTCTCATGGACGTACCGGGCTCGCCCGAAGCCATGGGAGAGAACCTGGTCCCCTATATAAAGGGACAAGCGCCCATGCCCGAGCTGTCCGCCCTGTCCCAGCTCGAGCTCGAGAACAACTCCCTGTTCTCTCTTCGCACCCTGCAATGGAAGTTCCTCTATCACCGCCAGAGCGAGTCCGCCATCTGTTTCGACCTTAAAGAGGACCCCGAAGAGAAAAAAGCCATCGAATGGAAGAGACCGCTTTTCAGCAAGGCCAAGCAAAGGTTCAAGAAAAAGATGGATAACGTAAACTCCTTCAGCCGCACCCTGCAAAGGTCGGATGAAAAGCCGGGCGCATCTTTCACCGAAGCCCAGGAGCAGAGGCTCCGCGACCTGGGATACCTGAAGTAGCCTTCCCTTATTGAATGTAGCCCAGGGCTTTCAAGGCATCTCTTTCGCGGGGGGACAGCTCCCGGTTCGAAGGCTCGGTAAAGGGCGTCTTCTCTTTCCACTTTTCGAGCTCGCCTTTCAAGTCCTCCACCCGGGAAGGAAAGCGGCCGGAGATGTCCTGCTTTTCTTTCCAGTCCGAACCAAGGTCGAAAAGTTGTGAGCTGCCTTTTTTAGCTGGCTTGGAAAAAGATGGGTACGGGAAATTATGGCCGCGGTTTTGTAGCCGCGTCTTTGGAAGGTCTCCGGCAGAGAGCCGACCTCGCCGGTTATGGAGCGATAGTTCTTCAATAGACCGTGAGAACGGGGGTATGCGCCGGTAAAGATGGACGCATGGGAAGGATCGGTTATTCCCATGGGACAGAACGCCCTGGAGAAGCGGACTCCCGACCTTGCCAGCTTGTCCAGGTTGGGGGTGGTTTTCCGCGGGTAGCCGTAGCAGGAGAGGAAATCGGCGCGGGTGGTATCCATGGTTATGATGATGACCCGGGTAGGGGAAGACGCAGAAGGGTCCAGGCTTTTGTTTTCATTCACCCAGAAGATCGCCGCAGTAGTAATCGCGCCGAAAACAACGGCGGGCACAGCTCCTCTTCTTATCTTACCGAATACGCCGGTAAGACTCCATCGGGCCATGACAAGCCAGGCCGCGCATAAAGCGATTAACAAAGCAAGACAGACGTGGGACAGGATAGACTCCGTGCCCCTGCCCTCCCAGTACCCCGCAGGTCCGGTCACGGCCAGCGAGAACAAAACAAGCGCAAACGCCAGCCGAAACGAGTTTGTCCTCCACGGCGCAACAGAAGACAGGAACCGGCTCCAGAGCTTTTCAACAGCTTCGAAATAAAGCAGGAAAGAAATGGAGGAGCACAATCCTGCGGCAACGACCACGAGCATCTGAAAGGCCAGGCGAGGGAACAGGTAGTAATAATGTACGGCAAGAATATAACCTGCGGCCGTGCCAGAGAGCATTCCCGCCAGGGCCCAGACCCGGCCGGTGGATTCCAGGTCCATACCAGCAAACTCTCCCAGCCGGGACATTATTTCCCTCCACCATGACAAAAGCCGCGGAGGGTCTAAGGCGGACATCAAGGCGATAAGCCAAAGACCGGTGCCGATCCACCAGGGCTTCCGCCAGTGCTGCAAGGTTATCTCTATTCCTAAGACCTCCCATTCATGATGGCCGGTAAACCACTCGTAGAGCGCAGCAGCGAAAAATAACGCGCCGCTGAAGCCGAGAACGGAGACGGTAATCCGGTTGGACCGTCTGATGGTTTGTTCTTTCATTATTGATTTTGAAATCAACCTTGTCCTCATTTAAAAAGGAGACTTTACAAGCGGGGCCTTTCATAATCGCGAGGCAGGCGGAGGTGCACAAAGCTGGAAAAGTGCCGGACCATGCAATTATCATATCCTTCGTAAACCGCTTTTTTATTTTCCCGGCAAAGACCGAGCAGCAGGGTGATCTCTTCCAGGATGTGATAAGCCTGGGCTTGCGAAGGAGTATGGTCCATGACCAGGAGCTCCAGGCGGTTCACCAGGAACCTGTCGCGGAGCCGGTCAGCGCGGTGATTGCAAAGCAAAAAGTCCTGCGGATGCCACTGCCAGGTAATGCCCGCCCTGTGCAGTATGCGCAGGAATCGGCCCAGGTCCCGGTAGAACTCCAGGCTTTTATCCGCGCCCGGCTGCATAAAGCTGGCATCATGGATGTCCAGATACGGCTTCCGCGCGGACGGATATACCAGCAGTCCCCAGTCGTCGCTGCCGGGCGGCAGCAGCGCCGCTTCAGGTACGACGTGGGGGATCCTCCTGTAGCGCAGTTGGGGAGAGCGGGCAAACGCGGTAAACGCCCAGCACCAGCGGGCGTTGTGGGCCAGCCCGGGATCGCCGGTATCCATGTTCTCCGCAAATCCTTGTCCGTCCCGGGTACGATCAATTATAGAGCGCAGGAAAGACCTGATGCTTTTCCGATAGGAGAAAACGCGAAAGCCGCGATACGTCCAGTTGGTGTAGCTCTCGTTTACGGAGCTTACCCAGGCGCAGCGGTCGCGGGCCTGTTTTCGAAACTCGATCTCGGAGAAGCGGGCGATGGCGCCGGCGTACTCGGAGAGCCGTTCCCTGGAAAGTCCGTCGTCCCTGAAGTAAGCGCAAAGAAACCGGAGCCTGTCAAGAGTTGTCCCGATATGTCCGAAAGCCTGGTCTATCTTGGCCAGGTTCTTAAGCCGGTCAGAAAGGCTTAAGCCCCTCCTCCTTCTTTTTATGAGCACCCTCTCGAGGTCCACCAGCTTGAAGTCGCCGGATGGACCTACCATGATGCTGTCGGGTTTGAAATCGCGCTGCATGACGCCAAGCTCATGCATCCATCTCACCAGCTCTGCAAGCTTGTTGATGACTTGTCGTCGCTCTTCTGACCTTCCGCCCGCTCCACTTCCGGTCCTTTCGTCGATGTTGTCCTGCGGACCGAAGTTGCGGGAAAACCAAAAGTCAAAGTTCTCGTGG
>CAYQTK010000179.1:0-9243 GCA_964420375.1 uncultured bacterium | reverse complement strand
TAAAGAACATCTTTCGTTTTTTGTACCGGGATTTTAAAAACTCCTCGGTCTCGGAGACTGCACAAGGGCCGACCACCAGGAAAGGGCCTTCCAGGTTGTCGAGCCCGGATTTGTCTATGCCCTTGCCCATTACCACGTTGAAGCCGCCCTTGCCGTTGTAGTCGTTTGCGAACATGTGGATTGCTATCTCGGTATTTCCCCTGCAACCCTGGTAGCACGCCCTTTCTTTGCCGTAGACCATGTTTATATCCGGCGGAATGCGGATATCGGGCTGGTATGGATATCTCTCTTGAAACCGTTCGATAGAGCCGAGGACCGCGATGCTGGAGAGGTCGGAAGAGCCCAGGCCGGCTTCTCCAGCCCGTCTGATATGATCGACCTCGTGGGGGGAGTACCCCAGTATTCTCGCTCCTACCGCATCCACTGCGACTACGTCCGGGCCGCCGAAGGTGACCCGGGTGGGAACTATGCTTTTTCCCAGGTCTTGTTTTATGGGGAAATGACCTCTTATGGTGGCGGTTATTCCCTCGACCAGGGTGAAGTCGGGCCGGAAGCGATGCAGTATCCGGACCAGCCTGCGTCCCAGGTTATAATTATGGTCAAGGAGGCGGTCAGGATGGATAAGCAGCCCCTGCTGGTTCTTGATCCCCAGGGTGACATGGCTCATGGAGTGGGTCTTCAGCCGCGGCACGGACAGGTAGAAGTTTTTCTCCGGCTTCTCGATAAGCCGCTGGTATAAAAATCGGGGAATGCGGACGGGCGTGCTTTCGCCGGGAAGAAACACCGGCAGAGTGGGCTCTTCGTCCAGGTAAACGGGTATGGCCCCGTACTTTTCGGCCAGGCGGTCCCAGCCCAATACCCGGAAGACAACCCGCGTCAGGTTGCCCGCAGTAGAGTTCTCAGCAAGAAATATTTTTCGCGCGCCTTCGAAGCGAAGATACTGGAAAAGGGCGTCCAGGAACTCATAGGCTGTTGCCTGGCCGGGAAGGTAATGGACTGCGTTGGGTTTTACTATCACGTCCTTGCCGGCTATAAGACGCCTGCCTCTTCCGAAGGGCTTAAACACGGCATCCACGTCCGCTGCCGGGTCGAAGCCCGTATCCCGCAAAGCCACCCTGGACATTGTTTTCACTTGACGGGTTTTAAGAGCTTTATGTCCGGTCCACCGGGCTCGTCCTTGAAAATCACCATGAGTTCGTGAGAAGGAAGCATGTTATTGTTCTGGGTGAATGCTTCGGTGGTGAAATGCTTTAAGGACATCTGGAACGTCGAACTGAGCAGTGGTGACATCTTGTAGTAGCCAATGTCCACCACGTCTGACATGAGGTTTCCGGTAACCACTACCCGGGGCTTGTAGATGGGATGGGACTTCTTGTTCTGGAGCTTTCCTTTTATGAATACCGCCGGCCCGTAAGTGAATATGCTCAGCTCTTCAAGGACAATTCCTGATCCCTCGATGCTCTTCGCGCCTCTCTTTATCCGGTTATGTTTTTCCAGCTTCTTTTTCAGCTCATCATTTTTTTCCTTTTTTTGCGGCTCGTCGTTTTTGACGGGAGCGCCTTCAAAGAATCTGTGCCAATCATCTATCCACTTGGCGATATATCTGGAGTAATCCATGGGTTGAAACCTGGATTCGGGAAACGTTGACTGGGCTGCGCCGGCCAGCTTCAGGTACTCCCGGTTAAGCTTTCTGACTTCCCGGGCCTTTTCGTCAAAAGCCGCCTTGTTCACGGAAAGGGTTTTTTGATCGTATCCCGCGGCCTTTCCGCTCAAGCGGTTTGATATCTGCTGCTCCTTATTTCTCAGTATCGTCTGGATGTGGGAAACCACCTTATTCCTGGTCTCTGCTGCACGTTCGCTCGCTCCTGTGGCTTCGTAGATCTCGCGCATGGAAGGATAAAGTTCTATAAGTTCCATGGCCTGTTGTGGTGACTGGCGCTCTGTAAGCAGGGCAAGCTCACCGTGTTCCATGGCTGCGCGGTAATACCGGTCTGCGGTCCAGCTCTTGTTGTTCTTCTCCGCGTTCTTTGCTGTTTCCAGGTAATCGAGGGCTTCCGTCATAAGCTGCCGGCCGCTCTTCTCCGCTTTACCGGAGTTGATCCTTTCCTGGTGGGCCCGATAGTAGCGGGGACCGGCCTTGGAAATCCACTCTTCTGATTTTTTGATCAGGGTGGCGGCTTTCTCCAGTTCTCCCTTCTTTAGGGCATTTTTGGCGTCCACCATCCGGTTACGCCACTCGAGGGTCTCCTGTTGAGGCGGGTCGTCCTTCTGCATGATGTCGTACCTGACTTCCAGGCGGTCATACCTTTTTTGCAGCTCTTCTTTGGAAAAGGATTTCTTCTCAGAGACTATTTGCTCCGGAGCAGTGTTCCGGGGACAGCCGCAAAAGATACTCCCCACAACCGCAATAACAAGACCGATCTTTATGATATTCTTTGTCAACTCCATGATCCCTCTTTAGTTCTCCTTCCCTGGTCTTTAATATAGCTGCCGGCTCCCGGCCCCGGAAGGGGGATCGTACCGGAGCTTTTAAAGCTGTATCATGCGGGCGATGATGTCTCGCATGACCTCGGAACTGCCGCCGCCGATGGTGCCCAGCTTGGTGTCCCGGAAGGCCCTGGCAACGTAGTACTCCTCTATGTAACCATAACCGCCGTGAAGCTGCACGCAACGATCGGCGATTTTGCAGGCCAGCTCGCCAGTGAAAAGCTTGCACATGCTGACCTCCCGGATGGCGTTCTCGCCGTTGTTCACCATGTCCGCACAATGATATACCAAAGCCCTGGCGGCTTCCAGCTCGGTGGCTAGGTCGGCGATCAGGTGCGCGTTGGCCTGGTGCCGCGAAACCGGCTTGCCGAAAACTTCCCTGGTCCGGCAGTACTCGATGGTTTTGTCCAACAGAAGCTGAGCACCTGCCACAATACCTACCGCACCGGCAAGCCTCTCGAACTGGAACCCCTCCATAATATAATAAAAGCCTTTGTTCTCCTCGCCAAGTAGATATTTCTTGTGGACCCGGCAGTCGTCAAAAGCAAGCTCCGCGGTATCCGAGGCCCTGTTTCCCAGCTTGTCCAGCTTCCGGGTCACTGTAAAGCCGGGAGTGTCGGTGGGAAAGAGGAACATGGAGATGCCCCCGTAACCCGCGTCAGGGTCGGTCTTGACCGCCATGGTAAGCCAGTCAGCCCGCGTGCCATTGGTGATAAACGTCTTCGAGCCGTTGATGACATAATAGTCGCCGTCCTTGACCGCACGCGTCCGCAATGCCTTCACGTCCGATCCCGCGCCCGGCTCGCTTACGCAGATGGCCCCGATCTTTTCTCCCCGGATCGCCGGTGCAAGGAACTCCTCCTTCTGCTCGTCTGTGCCGTGCGCAACGATGGCGGGCGTACACATGTCCGTCTGTACCATGATGCCCAGGGCCACTCCCGCGCTCAGGCAGCGGGGCAACTCCTCGTTAAAGACCACCGTGTACCAGTAATCGCCTTCCGAGCCGCCCCACTTCTCGGGATATCGAAGCCCCAAAAGGCCCAGATCGCCCGTTTTCTTGAACACCTCGCGTGGAAAGACACCCGCCTCCTCCCACTCGTCGGCGTGGGGAGCAAGCTCTCTCTCCACAAAGTTACGAACCTGCTGGCGGAAAATGTTGTGTTCTTCACTGAAATATTTTTCGTAGCCCATAAAAGCCTCCTTGAAAGATAGTTATGTAACCAGCTTATTCCATATAGATAACAACTGTTATAACCCGGTCAACCTAGCATAATTGAGGTGCGAGGTCAAACACGAAAGAGAACTTTACAATGATTTGAAAAGAGGAGAAAGAGGGGTGGCAGAGGGGAGTCGGAAGCGCTCGGGGCATGTATTTACGGCTGTGATGCGGAGACGGTTGTGGCGTCTTTTTGGGTATCTATGCCCAGTGCGGAGCGGACGTTGTTTCCGCTTCCCTTTGGAACGCGGAGAAGATAGTGCCGGGGGATCAGCCTCCGGTCCGATCGCACGGCATCGGTCCAGGCGGGATTGAACTTGACAAGCAGACCGGCGCTCATTCCCAGCTTTGCGGAAAGGTCGGAGAGCTGATATGCCCTGGGCAGCTTTACCAGTTCATACTTCAACGGGTCAAGTTGATAGAAGCGGGTCGCGCTTTGCGGCAGGCCCAGCTTTTTTTCCGCCCGCAGTATTCCCAAAAGCTTTGCATAGAAATTGTCCACCGCCTCGCCGAAGGCATGATGATCGTAGTTGTCGAGTATCTCCGGAAGCGAAGAGCTGTCGGTCTTCCGGCAGGCGTCGATCACGCGGTTTATGCCTGCGTTGTACGCGGTAACCGAAAGCGGCCAGTCTCCGAGGATGTCGTGATTTTTTTCAAGGATACTTGCCGCGGCGCGGGTGCTTTTTATAGGGTCTCGTCTTTCGTCGATGCTTTGGTTCATGACCAGGTAAGGCCGGGCGGAACTTTCCAAAATTTGCCATGCGCCCACGGCGCCCTTGTCGGAGACCGCTTCCGTGTTGAACATGCTCTCTACGAAGACCATCCTGGTGAGAGAATCAGGAAGTCCTTTGTCCCGGAAGATATCTTCCATGGCGTCGAGGTACGGATAAGCGCGGCGATATGCCGAGATAAGCTCGCCCCTTCTGCCGCGTACCATTCCTATCTCGGAGTAGCTCGCGGAGATACGGAACCTGTCTTTGTTTTCGATCCCTTCGAACTTGCGGTAAGTCCGGATAAGGCCTTCTCCGTCATAGCTTTTTTTCATCTCCGGTTCCGGGTCGTCAAAGCTCCTGGTGATCCGGTCCAGGGAGTACAGCCGAGAGCGGATGCGGGTTAGGGCCTGTCGCTTGCGTCCGGGAAGGTCACGGACGTCTTCATATATGACGTGCGGCCAGCGGCGGTTGTAGATGATAAGATGGGAACTCTCGTAATCTGCGTAGACTTTTTCCCACAGCGCGACCCGCGATTCAAGCCCTGCCGGGAGGGGAAGAACAAAGTCGGAGGTTTCACTATCGTCTTTTTCCGCTGTGGTTTTTGGAGAATTGATAAAGGGTTCTTCAGAGATGAAAGCAAGTGAGCCCATGGTTTCTCTCTTTCTCTTTTCAACAGAAGATTCAGAACAACCGGGATCGCATCCCGGCAAGGAGAGAGAAAGGGAGGCGAGCATCCACATCCCGAGAAGGAGCGGTGTTATATTATGGTTTTTGTTCAACCTATCGCCGTTACGCTTCCGCTGCCGCCTTGACAATCGTTTTTGAGCCTCTCATAATCATAAAAACCGATGAACAGGCTGGAGGCGGCATGAATAAAGAGCGCGCGCTTTTGTCAACATTCTCGAAATCCAATAGTAACCGCATACAAGCATGCCTTATAAAACCCCTTTTGTCAAGCATCATTTTATGTAATATCTTAATCCTTTTTGCTTTCCAGGCGGGTTGCGAAGACAAGCAGGATAAAAGCGGAAAAACAGTAGTGGTGGGCCTGGAAGCAAATCCCCAGGTGCTGGATTCGCGGGTGGCACAGGACGCCTACTCGCTGCGTATTCTGCCGCTGGTGTTCGAGGGGCTGTTCCGGATAAACAGCAAGTCAGAGCCGGTTCCGCACCTGGTAAAGTCGTTGGAGAGAAAAGACGAGCTTACCTTTGTTTTCCGACTTGAACCCGGACATAAGTTCGCGGACGGAGCCGAGCTTACCGCAAAGGACGTGGTCTATACATTTGAAAGCCAGGCCGATCCCGACCTGTACTCCCGAAGAGAGATCATAACCCGAAAACTCGACCGGCTGGAAGCGATCGGCAGGTACGAAGTGCTCATGGAACTCAAGGAGCCTTATGCGCCCCTGTTTTCCGACCTCACCATGGGGATCGTACCCGCGGATGAAGCCTCTCGAAAAGGAAAAGAGTTCTCCCGCAGTCCTTTCGGGAGCGGCCCGTTCCGGGTGGAGAGCTTCGAGCCGGGCAGGGAGGTCGTGCTGGTGCGGAACCCTCATTACCACGGTGATGAGCCTTTCTTCGACAGGATAGTCTTCCGGGTGATACCTGACGGCGGCACCCGGCTCATGGCGCTCGAACGGGGTAAGGTCCACCTTCTCCAGAACTCCGTGCTTCCCGACGACTTGAGCATTCTGGAGAAGGACCCGGAAATAAAGGTCGTAACCGAGCCGGGCACAAACTGCAACTACCTGGGCTTCAACCTGGAAGACCCGGTGCTCAAAAACCTCGAGGTAAGGAAGGCCATCGCTTACGCCATTGACCGGGAGAAGATAGCGGACAAGCTCTTAAAAGGAACGGTGACCCTTTCGCGGAGTATCCTTCCCCGGTCTCACTGGGCGTATAACGACGATGTGAAAACTTATGATTACAATCCTGGAAAGGCAAAGGAGCTGCTTGATAAGGCAGGGTATCCCGATCCTGACGGTGACGGTCCGGAGCACAGGTTCGAGCTTTATTACAAGACCTCCCAGAAGATGTCCCGGCGCTGGATGGCCCAGGCCATTGCCGGACAGCTTGAAGAGGTGGGCATCAAAATGAAGGTCCGCTCCTACGAGTTCGGGGCTTTCTTTTCCGACATCTCCCGGGGAAACTTTCAGGTATACTCATTGTCATGGGTGGGACTGGTGGATCCGGACATCTATTACGTGATCTTCCACTCCAGCAACTTCCCTCCCGAGGGTAAAAACCGGAATCGCTATAAAAACGAAAAGTTAGACAATCTGCTGGAGAAGGGAAGAAGGACCCTTGACCGGGAGAAGCGAAAGCGGATCTACATGAAGGTTCAACAGATAGTCAGCCAAGACCTGCCTACTTATAATCTCTGGTATGCGAATAATATCATCGCGCATGACCGCAACCTCACTGGTTTCCGGACCTATCCGGGCGGTGATTACCGGTCCCTGGTCTCTGCAAAAATGGAACAGATCCCCTGACCAGTCCCTTGTCATTTTGGAATAACTCGAAAGTAAAGCTCTTCAGACCCGCCATCCATCCTTTAGAAGTAACATTAAAAAAAGTTAATTTAATCAATAAAAAATAAACCGGGAGGTTTCTCTTTGTTATATCAATCACCTCCCGGACTGGCACTTGCATGGAATATGATTAAAAATCGATTAGAACCGGTCGAGTTCAACCAGAATACAACGGCTGATGGAGAACAAAACACCTGAAAAGGGGGAATGAACATGAGTACCGCTGCAGACAATTCCGCAGTACATGAAAAGAAAGAAGTTTTCGAGGTTCCGGAGCATATCCGGCAGACGGCTTACATCAACTCTTTGCAGGATTACGAGAGGATGTATGAGCGTTCCGTCACCGATGTTTCGGGTTTCTGGTCCGATGTTGCGGAAGAGTTCATCAGATGGGACCGGAAGTGGGACAAGTTATTTGAATGGGAGGACAAGGAGAACGCCCGTTTTTCGTGGTTCAAAGGCGGTCAACTCAACGCGAGCGTAAACTGCCTGGACCGGCACCTGGAAGCGGGCCGGTCGGACAAGGCGGCCCTCTACTGGGAGGGTGACGACCCTTCAGTAACCCGGTCGTTCACGTTTGCAGAGCTCTACCGCGAGGTCAACCGTTTTGCCAATGTACTCCAGAAGAAAGGCATCGGCAAAGGCGACCGGGTGGCTATTTACCTTCCCATGGTTCCCGAGCTTGTGGTGTCCATGCTGGCCTGCGCCCGCATCGGAGCCGTCCACTCGGTCATCTTCGGCGGATTCTCCGCGGACGCCCTGCGCGACCGGGTGGAGGACACCGAAGCCCGTCTGGTGATCACTGCTGACCGCGGCTTGCGGGGACAAAAGCAGATCAAGCTCAAGGAGAAGGTTGACGATGCAGTGTCCGGTCTTTCCTTTGTGGAGAGCGTGATAGTGGTGGACCGAGCAGGCGGGGATGTATCCATGCATTCCGGCAGGGACGAGTGGTGGCACGAGCTGGTTTCCGGCCCCGAAATCGAGGACTACTGCGAGCCGGAGAGCATGGACGCTGAGGACCCGCTGTTCATCCTTTATACTTCAGGTTCCACCGGCAAGCCCAAGGGAGTACTTCACACCACCGGCGGATACCTGGTTTACGTTAGCGCAAGCCACAAGTGGGTGTTCGACGTGAAGGAGGACGACGTTTTCTGGTGCACCGCGGACATCGGCTGGATCACCGGCCACTCTTACATAGTATACGGGCCGCTGGCCAACGGGACCACCACCCTGATGTTCGAGGGTGTACCCAACTACCCTGATCCGGGCAGGTTCTGGGACATAGTGGACAAGTACAAGGTTACCCAGCTTTACACCGCTCCCACGGCCATCCGGGCATTGATGAGGGAAGGCGATAAATGGGTGGAGAACCACGATCTCGGCTCGCTTCGCATCCTGGGAAGCGTGGGTGAGCCCATCAACCCGGAGGCATGGCGCTGGTACCACGACAAGATCGGCAAGGGCAGGTGCCCGGTGGTGGACACCTACTGGCAGACGGAGACCGGCGGCTTTCTGATAACTCCTCTTCCGGGCGCCATGCCCACCAAGCCGGGCAGCGCCTGCAAGCCGTTCTTCGGGGTAAAGCCGGCCATACTACGGGACGACGGCAGCAAGGCCGAGCCCGGGGAGAGCGGCTTTTTAGTCATCGAGACCCCCTGGCCGGGATGCATGAGGACGGTGTTCAAAAACCACCAGCGTTTCGTGGAGACCTACTGGTCCAAGTTCCCCGGCAAGTACACCACCGGAGACGGGGCCTACGTGGACGATGACGGCTACTTTCGCATCGTGGGCCGGCTGGACGACGTGATCAATATCTCCGGCCACCGGCTGGGCACGGCAGAGGTTGAATCCGCCCTGGACTCCCATCCCGCTGTGGCTGAAGCAGCAGTAGTGGGGACCCCCCACGACGTGAAAGGGCAGGGCATCTATGCCTTTGTTACCTTGAAAAACGGGATGGAACCCGACGAAGAACTGATGAAAGAGTTGGGGGAACAGGTCAGAAAGGAGATCGGGCCCATTGCCACCCCGGACAAGATACAGTTCTCGACCGTGTTGCCCAAAACAAGGTCTGGAAAGATCATGAGAAGGATCCTGGAGAAAATCGCCACCGGCATGTACCAGGACCTGGGAGACACCTCAACGCTCGCAGACCCCAACGCCGTCGAGATACTCATCGAAGGAGCAAAGAACGAATCGTCATAGAAGAGTAGCCGCCGGACGGCGGGTCCTGTGAAGTCTGCGGCAACGGTCTCGCACAGCTCGAGCACATGCAAGCGGTGGGTGCGTCTTTTGGAGTC
>CAYQTK010000178.1:0-9344 GCA_964420375.1 uncultured bacterium | reverse complement strand
ACCCCACTCACGCCACCATGTACACGGGCGACCCTGCGGGCGAGCATGGCATGGCAAGCATGGGCGGTTTTGTTGACCGGGACGAGGTTGAGTACCGTGATGTTGCTTCCCTTTACGACAGGGGAGAACTTGTCAACGCCTTCGACAATCCCGGTCACCTTGACCAATTCCTGATTGACAAGGGTTACGGCCACGACACTTTCCTGGCGAGAATTGGCAAGCACAACAATCGATATATTTCAGTTGTGGCGGGCAACATGTACAAGTTGGGAGGGACCCGTTACCTTCCTCCCTTGGAGAAAAAATTCGGCTTATTGGCGCATGAGGAGTACATGGCATTTACTCATCTTATTTGGCCTTTTCCCGTCCCTCTCCCCGACTATATCCTGAGCGTTCTTCTTAGCGGCGCCAAAGCCGCCAAGGCCGACGAGTTGGCTTTCGAACACGCGACTGACGACCTGAAAAGCGAACACGCCGACCTTATCACCATATACACATGGCAGACAGACCACGGCGGGCACAGTCACGGCATGGAATACCAGATGCAGTATCTTACCGGCAAAGGCCTGGAGAAAGCGAAAGACAATAACGTCGAGCAATATCTGGACGATTTCTGGAACGGGTTTATCGTCCCCAACAACATGGAGAGAAACGCCATGTTCATATTGTTCGACGACCACGGGAGAGTGGACGTTACCGGGGGTACGACCGTAGTGATGAGGCCGCAGAGTGAAAGTCTAAAAACTGTTTGGGAGAAGAGATTTATCTATGAGCCTGATTTGAATGACTCTGAGATAACTTTCGGTGATGACGGAACACTGTTGCAAATATATTTGAGAGACAAGAATCGTACTGATGATGATAAATGGGAAAGCCATCCGCCATTTGAAGATGTAAAAGATTTCGCTCTTGAAATTACACGTTATAACATTGATCCTGATTATAGAGAAGCGATCGATCCCTTCAACGGACAGATCAAATATGTTTTAATCACCGACCATCTTGACGGGGACACCTGCGGCGACAATTACTGCGGTGTCGAATGGTCCGGAAACACCGTGACCGGCATCGAACCAGACCTTTCTGCTTACTTCGAAGCAGCGGGAGACACGCTTTTGGAGCCTCACGTGGATACAATAGACGGGGTCAGATCTTTACAATTAAGTTTATCGTACTCTTCGGAAAGAAGGAGCCCGTCAAGCGAGCTTGCCGGCAGAGAAAGCGAAAGCAAGCTTTCCTGTCTGCGTGCCTGTCTGCCCTGTCTGCGTGTCCGCACAGGCAGGCGTGTCCGGCACAGGCAGGCGGAACGCACAGTCAGGCGCAGTCCGATATCCGGAATTTCGGATTGCAGTGGCTTGCCGGAGCCCTTTTCCGGTGCTACAATATAGTAACATAAGGCCAACCAAAGGAGATGGTATGAAAAAGCGTCTTGTCAAACACGGCAACAGCCTGGCCCTGGTTATTGACAAGGGCGCGCTGGAGCTTCTGGAAATTGACGCGGACACTCCTCTGCGCATCACCACCGACGGCCGCTGTCTGATTGTCAGCCCGGTCCGCGACGAAGACGAGGAGCGTAAATTCAAGGATGCCCTGTCAGAGGGCAACCGCAGATACGGCAAGATGTTGAAGCGCTTGGCGGAATGAATTGGGTCCCCGCTTTCTCGAGCTTTCCGAGGTGCTGGAGATTCACAGGGACCAGATTGAAAACTATGGGGGCGAGGAGGGCATCCGCGACCTTGAACTTGTTGAATCCGCCCTTGCCGTGCCCCGTTCCGGGTGGGGGAATCAGTATTTTCACGGCGACCTGTATGAAATGGCCGCGGCATATCTTTACCACCTCGCGAGCAATCACCCTTTTATTGACTGACGGCAACAAGCGGGTGGCAGCCATGGCCGCTTTCACCTTCCTTCTACTCAACGACATAGACTTACAAGCTCCCCCGACATCATTCGAAAAATTAGTCCGGCAGACAGCAGAAGGAAAGACCGCCAAGCCCGCAATCGCCGCATTTTTCAGAAAGTACGGCCGGTAGTAGCGGGCGGGGTCTTATCTTTATAATTTCCGTGTCTCTGATGTCACTCGTGCCGTAGAGAAGAATGAGAATTAAGTTGAGTAGCAACGTGTAGAAGTTTCTAAAGAATTCTTCTATAATGAGTTAAGGGTAACAGGATGTTTGATAAGCTCAAAAACTTGATAGCCAATAACCATATCCGGGAACTGCTCGGCGGGAAGCTGGTTTTGACTCAGGACGTGGTTAATCGCTTTATGGGCAAGTGGCCTCCCCAGGGCATTGACCGGGTGGAGCTGGTTTTCCAAGAAGACGGGATACGTGCCGAGGTTGAAGGAGAACTTGCCGGACAGGTGCCCTTTTTTCTGCAATGCAGCATTGCCCTGGGCGGCCTCCAGGTCAACAAGGAGGAGCAGGTAGCACGGGTCGCGCCTGCAGGTGATATCGAGTTCCGGACCGAGCACCAAAAAATGCAGTTTAGCTTCCAAGAAGGCGCCGGCCTGATCAGGGAGCTGGAAGCACTTGCCGGTCTGGCGCCGCCTGAGGTCCGTGAGGCGCTGGTTTTCGAGGACGAGCACGTCAAGGTGCTTCTCCACCTCGTTCCCGGGTTTTCAGCGGAGTTCGCGAAATTTTTGGAGAAGCTGCCGGTGCTTTCCACCCTGGGAGTCAATCTGCTTGACTGGGTGGAGATAACCGACGTGAAGCCGGGTAAGCAGACCCTGGCTTTCGAGACCAGGAGGGTCTAGCCCCCTTTTCTAAGCACCGTCTGGGCCCGTCCGTAACAGCCTCTCTTGAATGGAAGTAATGATGAATTCCGTTTCAGCGCCTAATCACTGACTCGGTCTCGTCCCTGATGTCTATGCCGAGCATGACCTCGATTACGTCCTCCAGGGTGACAATACCCCGGGTTTTGTCCTGTTCGTCCCTCACCATGTACAGATGTCTGCGTTCTTTTATCATCCTTCGCAGCAAGTGGTGGGCGGGCGTGTCGGGATGGACCGACCCGATGTGCCTTGCCAGGTCAACCAGTTTCAGGTCGGTCTTTTCCCTGTTCAGGGCAGCCGAAACCTCTTTTCGGAGCACCTTTCCCGCGGGCCGGTCAAGGTCTCCATCTACAAACAGGGGGACCCTGGAGTAAGGCCACGATGCCGCGGTATCTTTAGCCTCTTCGAGGCCGGTGTTGGCGTCCTCATAGAATATCTCTTCTTTCGGCCTCATGATCTCGCCTGCCTTCACGTCGTTTAAGGCCAGTACGTTTTTAAGCCATCTTCCCTCTTCAGGCAGTATCTCTCCTTCCTGTACCCCCAGCCTGGCCACTGAAAGGATGTCCGCTTCGGTGGGAAAGCTTTCCTTTCCCCTGGCCTTTAAAAGCCGCGTTATCCACTTGCTCAGGATGACCGCGGGATAGAGTATCCATACCAGCACCTGGATGGGCCAGGCGGAAACCGGGGCCAGCCGGTTGGCGTGGACGTAGCCCAGGGTCTTGGGAATGATCTCGGAAAGCACCAGGATGGCGATCACAAAAGCCACGGAGAAGACGGTCAGGTGTCCTTTCCAGTAGATCTCCACCAGGCTGCCGGCCACTGTGGCGCCCGCGGTATGGGCAATGGTATTGAGTGTCAGGATCGCGGAGATGGGCCGGTCGATGTTTTTGCGAAGGGAGGACAACCGGATGCCCGCACGCGAGCCTTCCTGCCTTAAGAACTCGACCCGGCTGGGCGGTATCGAGTATAGCGCAGCCTCCCAGATGGAGCACAGGAACGAAAACCCGACGGTAAGCAGGACTACAACAACAATCCATGTCATCTTCAGCATCCTCCATAGAGGCGATTTCTTTCTCTCACGAAAACTTCTTTATCTTCATTGACAGGCAGGCAACCGAGTGATCGGGAATTCCCAATGAGATATCTTTGCGGCCGGAACGTCCTCTGAGCTTGACCTCCCTCTTCTCGATCTTCACCTCTTGCGGGTTCTCGAAAGAGTTCTCGGCCACCGGGTCTCTGTGGCTGATGATGAACAGCTCCGCAGGCGGACCCGGCTCCAGTCCCTCAGGTATGACCCGGACCTCCGCCCAGCTCCGGTAATGGCGGTTCACTATGAAAAGCGAAAGCGTGTCATCGCTCCGGGTCGCGGAAACATCTATCATGGGAAGTCCGGAGTCGTGCGGCAACACTGGCGACTCCGCCTTGGCATGAAGAAGCTCTTCGCCTGCGTGCTCGGTGTAGAGCTTGTAAACCAGGGCCGAGGGGGTGAGGAATGTCCCCCGCTTGTCCGAGACGATGAGGCCCAGGCAGTTCACCAACTGGGCGATGTTGGCCATGGGCACCCACGGGGCCTTCCGGTGGAGGAAGTTCAGCATGGAAGCAACCCACACCGCGTCCCTTACGCTGTAGTTGGCCTGGACTATGTCCTCAGTGAGATTGAACCACAGGTTCCACTCGTCAAGAGCGAGCGGCACGGTCTTGCCCGGCGAGTACTTCTTTGTCTCCCGGATACACTTTTCCACGAACTCCTCCATGTGCCGGAGGGTCCCCATAACGTCGTAGTACACGCTCTTCATCCTGGTCTCATGCAGGTTGGCCACGCTGTAGCCGAGCGCGTTTTTAAATGAGGCCCGCGGGGCGTACTGGTGGATGCTGAGGTAGTCCGCCTGGTCTCCGATTCCCTGGAGCACTTTCCGGTTCACGTCAGGGTCGCCGGTTCCAAGCGGGAAGTGGTCTCCCACCGGGATGAGCTTGATGCCGGGGTCAACGCTCCGCATGGCGCGCGCGAACTTTCGAAATGTCCTCACATACTCCTCGGGTCTCTGGTGACCGATCTCGTGAGCGCCGAAGATTTCGTTTCCCACGAACCAGTAGTTGACCCCGTAAGGCGCGGGATGGCCGTTTTTCGCACGTTCGGCTCCCCACCTGGTCTTCGTGCTCGAGTTTACGTACTCGACCCATTGGGCTGCTTCTTCAGGTGTTCCCGAGCCCACGTTCGCGGTAAGCATGGGCTCTGCTCCCACAGCCTCGCAAAGCTCTAAGAACTCGTCAGTGCCGAAACGGTTGTCCTCGCGCGGGCCGATGCGCGGACCCAGCTTGCTCCAGGCCCGGTTTCTGCGCTCCGGCCTTTCCGAGCGCGGACCGATGCCGTCCTTCCAGTGATAGCCGTCTGCAAAGCATCCGCCCGGGTAGCGGATGAGCGCCGGGTTTAGAGAACGAACCGCGGAAAGAAGCTCCCTGCGGACGCCTCCCATGAACATGTCCGGCTCTTCCCCTTCCGACCAGATACCGCCTTTTATGGCCTTGCCCAAGTGCTCGATAAAGTGGCCGTACTGGGTGCGGGGAAGGGAATGCACGGTTTCTTTGCCCACCCGCACGGGGACACGGGGCGGCGGAATAGCGGACTCCGCCTTGCCGGGTAGGAGCATCATGGAGCCCGCCCCCGTGCCGGAAAGTGCCATGAACTTGCGTCTGGAGATTTCGGGTTTGCCGGACATGGTCTTCCTCCTTATGCGTTTGGTGCTTTGTTACAAGAAAAATAACACATACTGCGAGAGACGGAATTCGCGACTAAAGTCGCTCGCACTCTCCATAATTTCATATCATCATTTTTTACGATTGCTTTCACTTATCAAGGTTTTTATTGAGCTCGGATTTCACCCTTTGTATGAGCGGGCGCAAGGTCTTCTCGCTCATGTCGAACGTTATGCCTGCCGCCCGGAAGAGGTCGGGCAGTTTCCTGGAGCCTCCCAGCGCAAGCGCCTGCCGGTAATCTCGCAACGCTCCTTCCTTGTCCTTTGTTGACCGCTCCCATACCTGGAGCGCTCCCATCTGGGCGATTCCGTACTCGATGTAGTAAAAAGGTATCTCGAAGATGTGGAGCTGCCGGTGCCACTCGAATAACCTGGCCTCGGCAAGGCCGCTCCAGTCCTCGATGCCGCCGAAGCGCTTTCGAAGCTCCACCCACGCCTCTGCCCGCCCTTTTGCGGTGTGCTCCGGATGGGTGTAGATCCAGTGTTGAAAGGCGTCCACCGTGGCGATCCAGGAAAAGAGGAAAGCAACGCTCTCCAAGTGCTCGCGGCGGGACCGGGCCTTGTCCTCCTGCGCGTAGAACACGTCCAGGTGCTCCGCGCCCAGAAACTCCATGCTCATGGAGGCGACCTCGCAAAACTCGATAGGGGCGTGGCGATAGAAAACCAGCGGCTCGTGCCGGGCCTCCAAGGTATGGAACGAATGCCCTGACTCGTGAAGGAGGGTGTAAACATCGTGGTCCACTCCCACGGCATTGGCGAAGATGTAAGGCAGGCGCATCTCCTGGAGTCCGTGGCTGTATGCTCCCGGCGCCTTTCCCTTCCTGCTCTCCAGGTCGAGAAGCTCATGGTCGGCCATGAACTTGAACCAGGCGCCCAGGGCGGGATCGAGCCGGTCAAAGATTCTTGTGCAGCCCGCAACGAACTCATCCGTTTTCTCAAAGGGCTGCAAAGGCGGCCGTCCCTTGGGATCGGGACGCAGGTCCCACGGCCGCAGCCGTTCGAGCCCCATGTCTTCTTTTCTCTTCTGTTGCAACTCGCGGTAAAGCGGGACCACAACCTTTTCTACTGCGGCGTGGAACTTCTCGCAGTCGGAGACCCCATAATCGAACCTGCCTCTCATGCGGAAGGCGTAATCGCGGTAGTTGTCAAACCCGGCGTTCGCGGCGATCTTCTGCCGCAACTCGAGCATATTATCGAAGACGTTGTCCAACTCTTCGCGGTCTTCCAGCCTCCTGCCGGTGACCTTTTCCCATACCTCCTGCCGGAGCTCCCGGTCCTGGTACTCCAGGTACTTGCCCATCTGCTGGAGGGTCTTCTCTTCGCCCTCGTGCTCGACCGTCATCGAACCGATGAGCTTCTGATAGCGCTGGGACAGCTTCTCTTCTTCCGTCTGCAGGGGAACGTTCTCCTCCCGGAATATCTTGACCTCGTTGTCCACGTCCCGCAGAAAGACAAAGTACATGTCATCGGGAAGATCGTCTCGCGCGGGAGAAGCGAGGAGCTTTTTGGACAATGCAAAGGACTTGTTTTTCATAAGCGGCGAGATGTTCTCCACGAAGTGAAGGAACGCTTTCTCCCGCTCCGGGTCGTCGGTCCGGCAGGTCATCTTTATGTAGCGGACCGCTTCTTCTTCCGAAAGCACCGCGGAAAGCTCGCTCCAGTCGAGGAGCCACTGTTCAAGCTGCTCCCTGCTTGCAGGCTCCCTGTTCTCCAGGTTCTCGTAAAGCTCCCGGACGCTCGGCTCCGAGCCCGGGTCGAAATCATCGGGCACAAAACGTCTCGGGAACTCGTAGTTCAAATCCTTGCCTATTCGAGGTTCCATCTTGCCTCCTTTATTAAAAGGACCCTTTTTGTCGCGGCTCAAGCCGCTCGCACATATTATATCAGTTTTGCAAAGCCCAATAGTAGAGCGCTTTGAAAGGGAAAAGACCGGGCCTGCTGTCAGAAAGCCGCGGCGGTTTAAGATGTACCATTAAAAGCCTTCCAAATATCAACCTCTCGTGCCGGGAAGATTTATAAAAGCGTCAGGCCCTGCTCCTGCGATCACCTTCTCGGCGGCGCCCGTACCGCTTTTTAGTGCAGTGGGGACCCCGCCTGCAAACAGGCTGGAGAATGCCTGGTAGCCAGCCATGTAAAGGCCTGCCACCGGGGTGTCCAAGAGTGCCCGCGCTTCGTAGTCGCGGTTGTCCTCGAAGTCCCAGGACCAGCCGGCCACCGCTCCCTCGCTTCTGCCTCCCCGGTCGCTGAAGGTCAGCGGTGTGGCCACGTCCATCACCTCTATGGACTCGGAAAGCCCCGGAACAACTGACGAGGCTTCCGAAACCAATGCCCGGCCCAGCTTCATCTTGTAATCTCCATACTCGGCGGTCCTTTGCAGAGGACCGGTCCGAAACCGGGAGAAATGGTTGTAGTCGGCCTCGGTGCGGATCACGATCACCGCCTTGCCCGCGGGCGCCAGGTCGGGACCGTCGTCGCTCCACAACGATATCTCCAGCTCCTGCGCGGCGAGCTCGTCGGCGTCGATCCCGGCAAGGCGCCGGTCCGTCCCCTCGCCTGCTCTTGGATGCCTTTGATAGATGATGCGGGTGCCGTGCTTAAAGGCGCCGAGGTCAACGCTGTCCGCATGAACGCCCAGGCACACCTGGAAGACGGACTCGGTCTGCCGGGCCGACTCCACTTGGCTTAGAAACTCCGGGGGAATGTACTCCGGCCGGATAAGCTCGAGGAACGTCCTTTTGAAGTCTGCATTGGACACCACGGAACCGGCGGTGATCTTCTCTCCGGAAGCGAGCCTTACTCCTTGTACGCGGCCTTTCTCGACCAGTATCTCATCAACTGCCGCGCCCAAGCGGACCTCGCAGCTTTTGTTTTGCGATATCATGTCGGAGAGCCTCTGTGCCAGATCATGGACTCCTCCTTGCGGATACCATATCCCCTGCTCGCACAACAGCAGCCACATGGCGCCTATAAGAAGCATGTTGGAGTAAGGCTCCCGCGCGCCCATGCTTCCCAGGATGCGGCGGAGCCGATAGTCGGAGACCCGCCGGCCCAGGAACTCTTGCGCCGGGGTGTTCGCCGCCTTTTCCATTGCTTGCCTGCTTGCTTTGTCATGGTGAGCGTTGCTGGAAAGGTCGAGATTTCGGACCTCCGTAAAAAAGCTTTCTACTGCCTCGGCGTCGGCAGGGAAAAGCTTTTTAAGCTCTTTTTTCATGTCTGTAAAAGCTAGTGAGACAGGGATGTCCAGGTCAAAGGCCCGGAGCCGGTAATGGACGCGTTTCAGCTCCGGAGGTTCCACGCAGAGCTTGTCGAGTATCTCCCGGATAATGAGGGGGCTGCTTATGCCCAGAGGACCCATTGGAAAGGAGAACCCTTTTCTGAAGTAGACAAAAGCCGTTCCTCCGGGATGAGAATTGGACTCTACAACCGATACACTCCATCCCCCGTTCGCCAGGCGGAGAGCCGCGGCAAGACCGCCCATGCCCGCGCCGATCACAACCGTATCCCAGCATTCGGCCATTTCCTACAAGATACCACATAATAGCGTTCAGCAAAGATCATGGTTATATCCAAGTCTTTCAAAGAGGCTGTGCAAGAGGGGAGGTTTTTTCCAGAAAAAACATCAGCAGCAGTACAACTATGCTTGTTGTTTTGTATTATTGGTCAAAAACGTGGATAAGGGGACGGTAGAGACGAAAAAGATTTTGCCGGCGATATATTTAGTGCCTGTTTCGGAACTCCGTTTTCGGAGTGCGCCTGCCTGTGCCGGACACGCCTGCCTGTGCGGACACGCAGACAGGGCAGACAGGAAAGCTTGCTTA